>DBZV01000116.1:13919-21621 GCA_002311865.1 Dehalococcoidia bacterium UBA1151 | reverse complement strand
TGTGCCGCCCTCGCCCCAGCCGTAGATGCCCTCGTCGGTCTCAATCTTCACCAAGTAGACGTTCCGCCAGACGGACCATGCCGGGTAAGACTTGATTGCAGTGATTTTCATTGGGGTGAGGACTCCTGTGGGTTCAAGTTCGATTACGCGTTCGTGTACGAGCCGTCCCGGTGGACTAGCCGGTTCGGTTCCCAGTGCTTGAATTCGTAGGCCTTGAGAGCGTCTTCGTTCACGTCGACGCCAAGGCCGGGTTCGGTGGGCACGGGATACATGGAGCCTTCCAGATCGATCTGGTGCGGGAAGATATCTGCGTTGGAGCGCCCGTCGTCGCCCAGCACTTTTGCTTTTGCTTCCAACCAAGAAAAGTTGGGGACGGCTGCGCCAAGGTGAATTGACGCCGCGGCGCAGACCGGACCAAGCGGGTTGTGCGGCATGAGGTCGATGTAGTGCGCCTCTGCCCACCCGGCTACTTTCATGGCTTCTGTGAAGCCGCCAACGTTGCAGATGTCCACGCGTGCGAAGTTGGTGAGCCCGCGTTCGATGTAGGGGAGGAACTGCCACTTGGAGGCAAACTCCTCGCCGATGGCGAATGGTATGTCCACCATCGATCGCAGCGCCTCATAGGCTTCCGGTGACTCGTCCCTAATTGGCTCTTCGATGAAATCGAGCGTTCCCGCGGGCATCTTGTTCATGAACGATGCCGACTCCGCCACGCTCAGCCGATGATGGTAGTCCACGCCCAGAACGACCGTATCGCCGAGTTCTTTGCGGGCTTTCGTGAACCACTTGGCGGTCATGCCGATCGATTCACGCGGCTCGAATATGGACGGATCGTCGGAATCGGTGCCTCGGGCGAATGACAGTCGCATCGCCTGCCAGCCATCGTCGATCAGCAATTGGGCCTGTTCGATCATCTCGTCACCGGGAGGTGCCTGAGTGGTCGCGAATCCGGGTACAAAATCACGCTGTCTGCCGCCCAGAAGCTCGTAGACAGGGACGCCAAGTGCCTTGCCTTTGATGTCATGGAGTGCGATATCGATCGCCGAAATGGCTGCGGTGAGCACCCTGCCACCCTCGAAGTACTGGCTTCGGTACATCTCCTGCCACGCTCTGCCAATCTTCATTGGGTCGCTGTCGACAAGGAAGTTGGCGTAGTGCTTGATTGCGCCTTCTACGGCCAGTTCACGGCCGGAGAGTCCGGATTCGCCCCATCCGTAGATGCCTTCATCGGTTTCTACTTTCACCAGCATCTGATTTCTGCGTCCAACCCATATTGGATATGGCTTGATATCTGTGATCTTCATTTAGCGGTCTCCCTTGGGCGTGAACGATTTACGGTGCTGCGTTCAGGAGCGGTATGTTCGCACACGGCTGGGCTCAAGAGGGGAGCAAATCGACCTCGCGAAGGCTCACAGGCATGTGTGGCAACCCTCACTCACGGCGCGACGTTACCCGCCTAGTCCATGGGCGCCGAATCTACGACGATTTACCCACTGAACGTTTGTGACATAGGCGTAGCGGGGAGGATCCGATGTCACTGGCAGCGGGTCTGTTCAACAAGCGAAGATTGTACACGTGGTTAGCATTGCCGCTGGCCGCCGTGATCGCTGCGTTTGTGCTGATCTCTGTGAACGGCTCATCTGAAGCCAACTACTTCGAATCCCGGTTGTCGGTAACGTTTGATGGTCGACTCGATATACCGATGCCGTCTGAGCCCGTCGCGAAAATTCAGGCAGACTCGTCGCAGGCAAATGGCGACTACCTGGGCAATGAAGTTACTGTGATTGCGTTCCAGTTCACGGCGCCATTGGCGACTGAGATTTCAGAGAACGGCCGGACGATCACATTCCTCGCCAGAGACCGCAGTGACTCCACTACGGAGTCGTTTGTAAAAGCAGGGGCCAGTCGGTTCATAGCCGGGCGGCCTGAGTTGGCTCTCTACTCAACACCTACAACTACAGTTCAACTGGCGGGTACAGAGGCCGTCGGTTTGAAGATTGGGCACTCGGCCATTGGTCTGCTTTTGATCGCTCTTCTTGCGATATTCGCGGCCGCGACTCGCCCGGCGGCCCTGCCAGTGCGCATCCGCAATCGGCCGGCGCGTATTCGCCGCCGAGAATAACGGGAATCAACCTCTCGGGATAATTTGAGACTCTAGTATCTCCATCCCAAATCCCGGCGAGTCTGTGGGTGTGATCTTTCCGTTTACGGGCATCACCATGCCGGGGATGGGACAAACTTCGTCCAGCGGTATTCCTGGGGGGGTGCCCAACCAGTACTCCGCCATTGATGACTCTGGCATTGCGTATGCAAAGTGTTGGCCCCAGGGCGTGTTTGCGCCACCATGCGGGACGGTTTTGATTCCAAATGCCTGGGCAATCGTGTAGATCTTGATTGCCTCAGAGAGGCCGCCGCACCAGCTGAGATCAGGCTGCACCACGTCCACAGCTCGATGTTCTATGAGCTGGCGGAACGGGATCCGGGTGTGGTGATCCTCACCAGTGGCGATGGGAATCCACGTGATGGCGTTTTTTAGCTGGATGTGACCCTCAATGTCTTCCGGAATCAGCGGCTCTTCCAGCCATCGCAACTCGTAAGGTCGTAATCGTTCGGCGAGGCGAATGGTGAACTCCACGTCGTATGACATCACAGGGTTGATCATCAGTTCGTGATCGCGGCCGACGGCTTCGCGCGCTGTTGTGACTTTCTCTTCCACGAGGTTGATGCCCGCAATGCCCATCTCAAAGTGCGCCGGGTTCGTGATCTTGAATGCGGTGAATCCAAGTTCCTGAGACCAGTCGAGATCGTCGCCGGTGGCGTAGAGCGAGATCGAGTCGCGGCTTGGGCCGCCGATGAGACGCCAGACGGGCTGATCCATGATTTTGCCTTTGAGATCCCAGAGTGCGATATCGATACCGCTCATCGCCACAGCAGAGAGGCCCAGCGAACCGAAGCGTTTGGTGGAGCGCCACATCAGGTCGTTCAAATACTCGGTGGCAAGCGCATCTCGGCCTTCCAGCAGGGGGGCGAAGTGGGAGCTGATTAGAGCTTCAACCGGCTCGCCAAAGCTGCATCTGCCCAGTCCCCACATGCCGTTGTCTGCAACCACCTGTACCCAGACTTGGCGGCCGCCGAACCCCGGTATCACACCAGGAACGGCGTCCCGCCACTCCGGGTACATGCCCATTGGCGAGCCGCGCGGCGCTTTTTCATTCCAACTGGGCCTACGCTGTATGGTGCGCGGCGGCACAACGGGGACGTCCAGGTCGATAACTCTCACGTGCTTGATCTTCATTGGAGGAAGATCGTGACGGTCTGAGGTCAGAGAGTCAAGCCGGTGCGAGCTATGTAGTCCGTCGGCGGCTCTTCTTGCGTCGGTTTATCCGCTTGAGAGCCCGGTTGTGTGTGCGTTCAATCTGGGCGCTGAGTGCCCTCGCAGACTTTACCGCCCGTTTGACCCAATGCTGAATATCTCCGGCCAACAAGAGGGAAATGACGTACAAGATTCCGGCACCAATGGCGAACTGAAGTGCGGTGCTGCCAAACTCATCTTTCCAACGCTCAATGACCTGAACGCCGCGATCGACTGCCACAATAATTACCTCGACAGTCGATTGACGATCACCCTTACCTGTCGCCCAACTGGTGAATTCGTCAATTCCATCTTGAGCAAATCTGTCATATACGGGTCCGGTGGCTATCCAAATCAACACTCCAGATATCACCACGGGGAACATTGCCCACCTCAGGCGGGAGCCCCAGTTTCGGCCGCCCAGAAACGCAATCAGAAGCAGGAAGAATCCCGGCAAAATGAACACCACCATCCAGAGATCACGACCCTGACCTATCCGGTCCCTGATTCGATCAAAATCCTTCTGCTGCGACGCTCGCCCAACCAGAACGCGATCGGTGAAGTCAACCTGGGTGAAGGTCTTGTCATCGTCCAGGTTGTCTCTGATTACATCAAGATCGTCCAACGTGAAGTCCCAGCCCTGATCGACGATATCTTCTCGGAGAACGGACTCGCTGTAAGTGAATCCATCGGAGACCCAGCGTCTGATCTCGTCGATGGTCTCCATTGATGAGTCGCCTACCAGGTCTGTCAGATCGTCCTCGGTGAAGGTGAACGAGGCTGGAATCTGGTTGACGATCAGGCTCTCAATTTCAGCTTCAAACGGTGCTGCAAGTGTGTTGATCAACACGGATCCACTGATTGTTGCTGGCTTGCAAGACGGGAACGAGCCAGTTTGAATATCGTTTGCGGATGCTAGTGCATCCCGGGGGGATGTACATGGAGGGATATCGTCAATCAGCGTGGACAGCTTATTGACGGCGAGGTCGATCAGTTCACTGGCCGCTGTGGCCGCCCGTTCCTGGAGGTCAACACTGATGGCCAGCGAGTCGCTCTCGGATGAGATGTAGGCAGAGACATTGTCGATGATGTTGTTTCGCTGCTCTCTTACCCAGGGTGCGGGTGCGACAGCTTGAATCGCATCCTTGATGTCCTCATCGGAGATTTCGATCCCATATGAGATTTCGGTGAACGAGCCCAGTGCTTTCCTGAGTTCCGGCTCAATCAACTCCTCAAACAGGAAGCCCTCAGCATCTGCTTCATCCAGCACATCTTTTAGTACAGCGGTAACTCGCGGCAAGCGATCGGCAAACTGGATTGTGATCGTGAACTCTTCATCCGTGCGTGTGAGGTAGTCCGCGACAGCGCGAGTTGCGATGACAACCTGCTCTTCAATCCAATCGGCAGGCGCGATCTCCTGTGCGATCTCAATCGCTCTGGCGCGGGTAATTGAAAGTTCAAGCCCCTGGTCCGACAGTGCCTCCAGAGCTTCTTCAATTGCAGGTGCAAGAACGGCGTCGGTCAGGCGTTCTCCTGCCTGTAGTGCATCTAGTCGGGCCTGCAAAAGATTTGGCCACTGCGCAACTCTTGACTCAAGCTCTAGTTGAATAGCGAACTCATCAGTATCGCCAGTGATATACGGAATGAACTCATCTATCACGTGCTCAACTCGCCACTGTAGTTCTTCCGGGGGCAGGAAATCCCGTAGCAGCCCAACGATCTCCTCAGCATCTTGATCTGGCCTTATCTCAAGTTCAGAAAGATCATCGTTCAAGAAGTCTTCGGGATTCTCCAGCACATCAGCCAGGAGGGGGATAGCCAGGCTGTCATAAACAAAGTTATAGATATCAATCTGGACTAGTTCAGATTTGAGGTATTCCGGGTTGCCGATCGTATCCTGCACGCGCCCAATCAGAAGCGTTGCCAGGAACAGTACAAAGAACACCAGCATCAGGATTACCGCGATGATTCGGCGCAGGAATATCAGCATTTAGCCCCTCTTAAATACCAACCAAGGAGACCACGTCAATAGTCTCCCGCTTGCGACGCGGAGTCTAGCATGTAGATCACGTAGCCTTTCAAGCATGCACCGGTGATATTGTTGATTCCGCTGTACAGACACCAGAACCATTGGCGAGGATTCCGCACCAGAGGACAAACTTCCTTCACATGGCATCAATCGATCTATCAGGAAAAAAAGGCGTCGTCTTCGGCGTCGCAAACCAACGATCCATCGCCTGGGCTATTTCAAAGGCTCTAATTAGCAGCGGAGCCGAACTGGCATTTACCTATCTCAATGATCGGATGAAGGGTCCTGTCGAGAAGACGGTTGCGGATCTTGATGACCCACTACTGGTTGAGTGCGACGCGACCGATGCCGCGCAGGTGAAGAACGTCTACGAGCAGGCCGCGGCCCGTCTTGGCAAGGTGGACATTGTTGTGCACTGCATCGCATTTGCAGACCGCGATGATCTGGGCGGCAACTTTTCCGGGGTCTCGCAGCAGGGCTTCAGCACGGCGCTGGTAACAAGCGCATACTCGCTCATCCCCGTCACGGCAGAAGCTGTTCCATACATGCCAGAGGAGGGTGGCTCTGTCGTTACCCTGAGCTTTGATGCCGCGAGTCGGGTCTACCCTGGCTACAACATTATGGGCACTGCCAAGGCCGCGCTTGAAAACGAAGTGGGGCAGCTCGCTAGCGAGTTCGGACCAAAGGGTGTCAGGGTCAATGCCATATCGGCCGGGCCGCTGGCGACGCTATCGGCGCGCTCAATTCCCGGCTTCAACACCATGCGAAAGGCCTTTGAAGAGAGATCGCCGCTTGGCCGAAATATTACTCATGAAGAGGTGGCGAATACGGCTCTGTTTCTGTTGAGCGATCTCTCTTCTGGCATTACTGGCACGGTGATTCCGGTGGACGCTGGCTACACGGCGATGGGGATTTAGGTCGTGCCTGAATTCAGCATTACCGAAGGAATGAGTGCAGAGCTGTCGAGCATTGTGGAAGAGCAGCACACCATCAATCGAACCGGCAAGTCGGATGGCGCCGTGCTTTCAACGCCAGCAATGATCATGCTCATGGAGCAGGCGGCGATCGAAGCTATTGACCCCAACTTGCCGACGGGAAGCGCCACGGTGGGGTTTCACGTTGATGTGAAGCACTTCGCTCCCACTGCCATTGGAGCATCAGTAACGGCCAAAGCAACGGTCACCGGCATCGACGGCGTGAAGATATCGCTGGATGTCTCGGCGTTTGAAGCCGATAAGCAGATCGGCGCTGGGACGCACCGCAGGGCGGTTATTTCTACGGACTGAGTGTCCAGCCAGGGCTGCAGATGATTGATCGGGGCACTTAAAGTGGCGTTCGCACGCCTTCCTTGCTTCTCCGGAACGCGCCGATACAGAATTCGTTGCCTTCGGGGTCAGCCATGGTCACGCCACCGCCTACTCGCGGTTCGCTGATCTGGGAGCCGCCGAGTGCCGTTATGCGCGCGATCGCCTCATTGACGTCCTCAACTCGGAAATCGAGGTGTATTCGGTCCTTAACGGTTTTGGGCTCGGGAACCTTTGGGAGCACCAGCATCGCACCATCGCCCAAATCCCCAACTGTGAGCCAGCCACCTCCGCTACGGATAGGGCCAGGCTCTTCTCCGATGAGGGCACGCCAGAAGGCGGCCTCAAGCTCAAGATCATTCACATCGATGGTTATGCCAAAATTGCGGACGATGGCACCGCTCATGTGGCGCTCATCGCCAGCTACACCAGTTCAAACTTCGGTAGCGTGATCTCGTCCGTGATCTTCTCAAAAACCACCTGGACAGGCATCCCGATATCGAGATTTTCAGGCTCTGGATCCACACCAACGATGTTGGTCGGGATCCTGGGGCCCTCCTCCAACTCCACAATGGCCGCAATGTACGGGACATCTCCAACAAACCCCGGATGCGGCGCACGGTGAGCGATGGAGAACGTAGAGATGGTGCCCTTGCCTGAGGAGCGAATCCAATCGGTATTACGCGAGTGGCATTTTGGGCAGATGTCGCGCGGATAGAAGTAAGCCTGATCACAGTCCAGGCATGTGCGTAGCCAGAGCTCTTCCCGTCGGGTGCCTTCCCAATAGCGGTCGGACTCAGGTTGCGGGACAGGAATTGGTTTTGTGTAATCAGCCATGATTAGTCCCTCTGAAGGATGACGGTGCCGGTTGATGAGAGGTTGCCGCCGGTGCCGTGAGCCATCGCAAGGTTGCGATTGGCGATCTGACGCTCACCGGTCTCGCCTCTGAGTTGGCGAATCGCTTCGATGACGGTGAAGATTCCGTACATGCCCGGGTGGGTGTAGGAGAGGCCGCCG
>DBZV01000116.1:10873-13910 GCA_002311865.1 Dehalococcoidia bacterium UBA1151 | reverse complement strand
GCGGTGCGCTGGTCGGCCACGAAGTCCGGGCCTTCGCCGGGGCCGCAGAAGCCAAGGCTCTCAAGCGTGACGAGCACTGTGTAGGTGAACGAGTCGTAAATCATCGTCACGTCAAGATCGCTGTGCGTCACGCCGGCCATCTCGAGGGCCTGTGGGCCGGTGTGGCGGCCAAATGGCAGCGTCAGGTCTTCCATCTGCGAGATCAGCGAGTGGTCGTGCCCTTCTCCTACGCCAATGATCTTCACGCCGCCTTTGCGGGCGTTCTTCGCGCGCTCTGGTGTGGTCACCACAATGGCTGCGCCAGCATCGGTGACCAGGCAGCAGTCGAGCAGGTGGAACGGCCATGAGATCCAGCGTGATTCGTGATAATCGTCGAACGTCATCGGCTCGCTATGCATATAGGCCACCTCGTTCAAGTTGGCCCACTTGCGAGTGGATACAGCAATCTCAGCCAGTGCCTGTCGGGTGCGATCTTCGCCGTACATGTGCATGTAGCGTCGGGCGGCCATTGAGTAGGAAATTGGTGGCCCAAGGATACCGTAGGGCGCTTCGTACTGGGCTGCGGGGAGGCCTCGGTTCATGGGGGCGCGTGCTCGGTCGGAGCGTCCGGCCTGGCCGTGGGTGATCAGCGCAACTTCGCAGTAGCCGGCCTGGATGGCGGCCATTGCGTGTGCAATGTGGATGACGAATGATGAGCCACCAACGATGGTGGCATCTGTGAAGTGTGGCTCAATGCCCAGATACTCAGCTACATCGTAAGTCGAGTAGCCAGCTGTCAGGAATCCATCCACATCGCTCATCGGAATCCCTGCGTCGTCCAGGGCGTTGGACGCAGCTTCCGCATGTAACTGCAAGGCAGACTTGTTGGGCAGCTTGCCCAGCTGATCGGACTCGGCCACGCCGACGATTTCGGCGGAACCGGATATCCCTTTGAGCTTTGACATCACGGGCATGATTTGATCTCCTTTGGCACCGACGTAGTACGGGCTTCTAACCCGCAAAATATGGGCAAGATGCCCATGCTACGGCAAGTTGTGGCGGTTACTGAAGCGGCGAGTAGGCCGTTGGTGTAAGCAGCTGGTTTCTGACGTTCTTCAGAATGATGCCATCCTTCTGCGACTCGTCCACGATGCCGGGCCAGTCAGGGTCGGTACGGAAACTGGCCCATGCTTCTTCGCGTTGTCCGGCATTTTCGAACGCAACTATGTACGTCAACTCGTGATTGCTGGTGCCGACCTCGGTTGTCCAGTAGCCAATGTTCTTGATCCCGTGTTTCTCAAACAGGGCAACAGTGTGGTCTGCGAATCGCTTGACGATGGCGGGCAGCATCCCCGGATTGCACTCATAGACTCGAAGTTCGTACAGCATTGATTGTCCTCTGGAAGTGAGACTGCGTTGGGCCGCCGATTCTCACCCCGACACGGCGCGCAGTCAAGGGGAATGAATATGGCTGACGCGACGACAGATTGATTGCTGAACATGATTTCATTGGATGGCCTGGTCTACCCAGATTGCTGTATAACCAGATCAATGAGACTGTTTGGCTGTTTAATCGTTAATTTCACTAATTAATACCGAAGAACTATTAATCAGACACCTGCAAGGATGTAGACTATGGACTTATCGGGAATCTAGTACAACGAATTGAACTCGATCCTGATCATCTCCGTGCGATCGGATAGCACCCTCAGCGGTAGCTACACCTCAGGCGTTGGCAGTAGCGCTCCTTCATTGTTGCTGGGTCTCTACAGCGTAAGTCCCAGAAACAGCACCAACGTAGGATGGATAGTTAACTGGAAGCGACTCCCAAGCCTCACGGCCTGGTCAGGGCAGGCGTGGGACGACCCGGTCTCAGGCCAGATATTGGTCGCAATGTGGCATCTCACCAGTGGGACGTCGGAATCTCAGCAGTCACAGTCGACACTCAGCGGCAAAGATGTGTTCACGCGGTATGAGAAATCGGACGAAGAGGTCGCGATCGCGATGAGGTTCGTGGCACCGTCACACCCTCAACGAGAATTATAACTGCATCCAGTTCTGCTCTGACGCCAACAAGCAACGAATTTCGCCACCTTGAGCCGGTCGAACTGTCCTCCATGAACTCGGGAAGGGTGGCGATTTTTCGTTGTCGCCATGCTACTTGCGCCTACTGATCGATAACAGACCCATCCTTGTGGAGTCGCGTAATTACCTCGCGCGGCACCATCGGCACGTTCTCTTTTGCTCCGGGTTTGAGGTTGATGCCGATGCCGGGGCGGGTTGGGATCATGAGGAAGCCTTCCCCATCGTGCTCCGCCGCGCCGTCAACCATGTCGACTTTCGGTGAAACATCTTCGCCAATGGGGTACTCCTGGAGCGCGAAGTTTGGCGCGCCCGCGGCGATCTGGAGGCATGCCATTGTCGATACCGGGCTGAGCGGGTTGTGGGGTACCACGCCGACATGTCGGGCTTCGGCCAGCGCGGCGATCTTCTTGGCGCCAGTGATGCCGCCAACCAGGCAGACATCCGGACGGATGTACTGCACGGCGTTGCGGGAAAGCAGCTGCTCGAACTCCCAGATGGAGGTAAACCGCTCGCCGGTTGCGATTGGGATGTTGATCTTGCTGGCCACGTATGCCATCTCGTCAAAGTTGTCCGGCGTCACCGGGTCCTCGTAGAAGTAGGGGTGGAACTCTTCGATGCCAAGCCCCAGTTGCACCGCCTCGGCGGGCGTCAGACGTCGGTGTATCTCGATACACAGGTCCACATCGGTCCCGACGGCTTCCCGATATTTCCGGACCGTCTCGATAGCGTCGCCGATCTTGTTTGCGTGCGTCTTGAAATAGGGGACGTCCCGGTCTTCGTCCAGGAACGGCGTCAGGTGGCCCACTGCGGTGAAGCCCTGTGCCCTGGCGTCAACGATTCCGGCGATGAGGGTTTCAGTTGTGTCGCCGAATACGTGGTAGTAGACGCGTGCCTTTTCACGGACCTTGCCACCCATAAGGGCGTGGGTGGGAACGTTGAAGTGCTTGCCCGCGATGTCCCACAGGGCGATGTC
>DBZV01000116.1:9695-10653 GCA_002311865.1 Dehalococcoidia bacterium UBA1151 | reverse complement strand
CTTCATTGAGGCTTCGTCTCTCCGGGAATGTGATAGAGCCATGAGTCGCCCTTGTCTTCTCGACGCTGGCCGATATTAACCCGGCCATGACCTGAACCGGGAGTCGATAATCTGGATCGGTGCGTATGATCGTCATAGATCGGTCGTGTGCCAACACTCGATCACGCTTTGAAACAGATTTACCGCATCGCATAAGGAACACCGCTCTTGCCGCCCGCACCCCGCCGCCTGTTGATCACCGTCGCCCATCCTGACGACGAAACATTCGGGATGGGATCAACCATCGCCTATTACGCCGCTCAGGGGGTTGAGGTTCAGGTGGTATGCGCGACTCGGGGCGAGATGGGCGAGATCGCACCCGGGAGTGACGCAACACCGGAGACGCTCGGCGATGTTCGTGAAGCAGAATTACGGGCGGGGGCGGGGATCATGGGGGTAAGCAAGGTGCACATGCTCGGGTATCGGGATTCCGGGATGATCCCGGCCGAAGACAACGATGACCCTGCGTCCTTCGTCAACGCAAGCGAGGCGGACCTTATGGTGAAGCTTACCCGTCTGATTCGGGACATCCGACCGGACGTTGTCATAACGATGGCACCGGACGGCGGAACGGGTCACGCCGACCACATCCGGATCAGTGATGCAACGACGAGGGCCTTCAAGCTCGCGGCACATCCCGGGTATATGGAACCTGGTGGCCTGGCACACGCCCCGACCAAGTTGTACTACTTCCAAATACCACGCTCGGTAATGCGTCAGTTTATGGAGGCGGTAGAGAAGAAGAATCCATCGATGATAAAGTTCATGCGTGACGCTGGGCTAGAGAAATTCGGCGTGGACGACGATGAGATTGCGGCCAAAATCGACGTTTCGGCGGTTATTGAGACCCGGATCAAGGCGATTAAGTGTCACGCATCACAGGAGTCGCCGTTCGACATGATTCCGGAAGACATGGTGC
>DBZV01000116.1:8032-9626 GCA_002311865.1 Dehalococcoidia bacterium UBA1151 | reverse complement strand
CGAGCTGTTCGTCGGGCTGTAAGGTTTAAATCGGTGGTTCCTTTGGTGACAGAAAACCCAACACGTGCAGATTTTCATGCGGCCATACGCGTCGAACGCCAGTCGTTGGCGGAGATCGTCGACACTTTCACTCCAGAACAATGGAGCGCACCAAGCGCATGTTCTGGGTGGACGATAGGCGAGACGGTCAACCATCTGCTCGTTGGAGACGGCGGTACGTGGCGGGCGGCAGAGGCATTGTTCCGATTGAGATCACCGTATCGATGGGTCGCAGACAGGCAGCGCGAACTTGCGAAGCGCGCGCCGTCTGTCGCTGCGGAACAGCTCAGAGCCAACCGGCTTCCGATAACCGCCAGATTACCCGGGCGATTCGGCCCTCGAGCCAATCTCGCGGAGAACTTGATCCACGGAGACGACATCCTCCGGCCCCTTGGATTGGTACGGTCACGGCCGCCGGAGCTTCAAACCGCGATGGCATCGCTGCGCACCGTCGCTCGCTGGCAGTTTCGGAAGCTAAAGGCCCGTGGGACGCTCGCCGTCTCCACAGAGGCGGGTAATGCTTTCACCGTCGTTTCCGGTTTTCCGATGCCACGGATAGTCTCAGGGCCAGGGGAGGGCGCAGACGCACGAGTCACCGGAGATATCATCGATGTGATGACTTTTCTGACCGGCCGTAGAAGCCCCGTGACAGTAGAAGGCGATGGTCCGCTTGCGGACGTGCTACGCCTTCAAATGCCCGCCGTCTAGATGAATATCAGGGGGGCCGTTGTCCAATCGTTCCACTATCCACTTGCTCTCTCATCTACTCCCGTCCCAGCTGGCGGATGGCGGACGATTTCGTCCACACAAACACGTAGAAAAGGGCCATCGAGACGCCCGCAGAGATGAGCGTCGCTTTCGGTCCGACCAACTCGGAAGTGACGCCCCCGACAACCCAACCAAGTAACAGTGTCTGGGACGCGATGGCAAACATCGCCATCACACGCCCGCGCATTTCTTCGGACGTAGGAAGTTGTAAAGTCGTTCTTACCAGGTTCGTCCACCACGGAATTGCGACGCCCATTGCGAAAGAGACTGCCCAGGCCGCCATGAGTGAGTTCACGAAGGCAAAGGCGATCAACATCGCCGAGAAGAACAACTGTGCCGCTCGTGGTCTGCCGATGTTTCTGGACAAGCAGCTCGCCGGGTCTCCGGAAGACATCTCGGACATTCGCTCATCCATTCGCGACGCCGGCGTTCCCGCGCAGATGTACAGCTTTACCTTCACCCCGTGGGCAAAAGCAGCTAAAGCGGCCGTTCAGTCTGGCGAACTCGGGGATCTGATAGCTGTGCACGCTGAAGTGATGTTCGCCAAAGGCCGTGCGGGAACAGCGCCTGGCGGCATCGTGCGGCGTGAGCATGAAACGCCAGAGCGGTTCACATTCACGGAGGCGAAGCGTGAGTTGTTTGATCTCGGCATCTATCCGATCGTGCTATGCCTGTGGTTGGCCGATTCGCCGGTTAAGCGGATCAGCGCCATCACGGCCAACTACTTCTTTGCCGAGCACGCGAATGTAGACATCGAAGACTTTGGCGCCCTGACAATCGAGTTTGA
>DBZV01000116.1:7071-7948 GCA_002311865.1 Dehalococcoidia bacterium UBA1151 | reverse complement strand
TTTCTACAGCCACCCGAAGATTGGGCCGCACGGGGTCACCGTGTCCGGCAGCGGCGGAACGAAAACGTTCTCGGTATGGGACCCCCATATCGAGGTGTTCTCGGACGAACCGCAGCCCGTACTTCCCACCCCTCATCCAGAAGACCCGATGTCTATGTGCCGGTCAACACAGATCGAGTTGGGCGTCCCTCGGAAGACGGGCTGGCTCGCCTTTGAAGACGAGTCTGACTGGGGCGCGCACGAGGTGTCATCGTTCCTCGATTGCCTGGACGCTGATCGGACTCCGGACGTAGGTGTAGACCTTGCCGCAGCGGTACAGAGGTTGTGCTTGCCGCTTACCGGTCAGCCGCACGCGCTGACCCGGTTCAACTGGATTGAGCCGCGAACTTATGTGTACTTTCGCCTCACGGTGACAACAACGAGTCCGGCCAGCACGGCGATCACGGCCGCCGCGAGGTAGGCGTCGTGAAACGCCCCGACAAACGCGTCCGTGGCCAGCACTCCCGCGTCGATGGCGTCGTCTTTCCGCCACGTAAATATCACCATCCCGAACGCGATCGATAGGGGCGTGCCTAGCGTTTGAGCCACGGCCATCACGGCTGAGCCCGCTCCGGCGTGTTCAGGCGCCGTTTTGCGCATCGCAAGCGAGTAAACCGCCGCCTGATGCAGACCGAATCCGACGCCCGCAAGTCCGACGCGCATCGCGATGCCGGGTAGCGATGATTCAGCGTTCAGTCCGGAGATCCACACAAGACCAAGGGCCGTGATTCCGGCCCCCACGCCGGTCACGACACGATCTCCGATCCGGTCGGCGAGCCAGCCCCCTATGATCGATCCAATCGTGGATGCGCCCGCAACGACCGCCAGCATCGCTCCG
>DBZV01000116.1:633-6986 GCA_002311865.1 Dehalococcoidia bacterium UBA1151 | reverse complement strand
AAGAACGGGAACAGAAACCATGTGAGAAAACTGGCCATGAACAACAGCAGGTTGGAAATCCCGCCGACGGCAAACCCCGGTGTGGTCCAGATCGCCCTTGGAAGCAACGGACGCCTGACGCGTTTTTGCAGGAATTTGAACCCGGCGAACAGCAGGGCCGTCAGCACCGCCAGCGCGATCACAAGCCCAGAGATCAGGCCGTCCAGCCGTGCGAAGGATATCGCCGAGACGAGCGCGAACAGCGCCCCGTACAGCACGATCGCGCCCGGCCAGTCGAATCTTCGGTCCGCGTTCGCGGGGTCTCCCGAGAGTATAAACAGGCCGGCGGCGAGAACCGCCACGCCTATGGGGACGCGGGCGTAGAAAATGGCCTCCCACCCGATCGTCTCGGACAGATAACCACCCCCGAGTGTCGCCGTGAGTTGACCGGCGCTCACGGCCGCCAGCGTTACGCCCAGTGCGGTGCCACGCCGCTTCGGACCGAACGCCCGGACGACGAGCGCAGGTCCTGTGGTGAACAGGATGGCCGCCCCGACTCCCTGCAGGACGCGGAGCGCGACCACGGCCCCGAGTGAATCTTGTAGGGAGATGAGGCCTACCGCCGCCGTGTACGCGACTACGCCCCAGAGGAACACGCGCCGCAGACCGAATACGTCGCCCAATCCACCGGCCGCCGGGGCCAGGCCACTTCGGCTGGCGTGGTAGAAGATGATGATTCCCTGCACTGAGATCAGCGATGCCCCGAGCGAATCACGCATCGTGGGCAGGGAGACGTTGATCGAGAAATCCAGCGCGACGAGGAACAACCCGGCCGCGGCGACGACGACCGTGATCAGGCGGTCGCGTGAGCTGAGCATTGGGGATCTGGAGTCAGACGTCACATTTACTCGCTATGGCGCAATGTGATGACCCCGGGGCCCGCAACTTCGCTGCCGTTCAATGTCGGACGCCCTCTTCGACATCGGCTTCATCGTCGCCGTTCCTGTGGCCAGGTTTTCGCGGGAAGAAGGCGAGAATCAGCATCGCTAGAAGTGCTCCCCCGATTGCCAGAACGTAAAGCCCGGATCCGGCGGCCATCCCCAGTGCTGCCGCTACCCAGATGCCCGTGGCAGTTGTGAGGCCACGCACGCTGGTTCCGGAGCGGATTATCGTGCCCGCTCCTATGAAGCCGATGCCGGTCGCAACCTGGGCGGCGATCCGTGCAGGGTCGCGGACGAACTCGCCCTCGATGGTGCTGAAGGCGAATATCGAGATCACGGTGAAGGTGCCGGATCCCATGGAAACCAGTGCCAGGGTGCGGATCCCCGCCGGGGCCGACGAGCGACGGCGTTCGTACCCGATCATGACGCCCACAAGCGCCGCGAGCGATATACGAAGCAACATCTCGGCCTCTTCAAGGGCCGTAAAAGGAAATATTTCGAAATCGCCGAGTATTTCTTTCGTGGCCTCGCCATTGTTGAGGGGTTCGGGTCCCGGATATCAGGCGCTCGATGTTACACGCCGAGCACGCGCATCTCGTGTCCAGCGCTCAGACAGGACGCACGTCACGGGAAAACAGATGCACCCACGACGGGTAGAAACCGCAGGCGATGGCTGTTCGCATAGACCACGTATTGACCGACGTGGTTCCGTAGTAGGGAACAGCTCCATGGTCGAACGTGGCGCGGGTGATCGCATATGTGATCGCACGCCCCAGCCCGCGTCCACGGTGCTCTTCCGTTATGGCGATGTGTATCTGATAGAGGCCGTCACCATCCGCGGTAACGCCCGCCGAACCTATCGGGCCGTCCGATCCGATCGCCACGACCCGGAACTGGTGCGTTGTGCGCTCTCCGGGCCTCCGGCTGACGGCCTGTTGAGCCATAACGGTGTGCCGATCGTGTTCATCGTCCCGCAGCTCGATTTTATAGCCGGCCGGTGGAGTGTGCTCCCTGAGATCTTCTTCTGCGCACACCCAGCGAGGGAACGGCCCAAACGTCTTCTGGCCGTGCTCCTCCATGCGGTTGGAGACCTCAGCTATGCGCACCGGCTCCATCATCTCGTCACGATTAACGCCTTCGTATAACGGACGGACCCACGACATCAACTCCGGCGATGCCGTTACGACACCGCCGACGCCCATCGATACAAGACTGAAATATGGCTGCGGGATGTCAAACCAGCGGCCCCCAGGCGCCCACTTCGTCTCCGAATCTGACGATCCGGCCTCGACGACGTGAACCTGTCCGTCTAGCAGTTGATCGCGATCGCAAAACTGCTCCGCGGTCAGCACGTCCAGGATCACGGACTGCACCCGGGCGCGGTTTATCGGGGAGGGTGTCATCTGTTCATCGTGGCTGCACAGGACCAGATTCCTACCGGACGATCTCGAGAAACTCCACTTCGAAAATGAGGGTTGCGCCCCCGGGAATGACGAAGCCGGAGATGTTAAGCCCGACATCCCCGTACGCAAGATCGGAAGGAATTCGGATCCGGCGTTTGCCGCCTTCAAGCATGTCCGCCATCCCGATTTGCCAGCCCTGAATCAGGTTGCTGAGCTGGAACGTCACGGGAACGCCCCGCGTGCGGCTGGTATCAAAAATACAGCCATCGTCAAAGAACCCGGTGTAATGGACGCTCATGCTGCTATCGGTCTTCAGTGACGCCCCGTCACCCACCTGGTGATCAAAAACCGCAACGCCTGAAGGGAGCGTCTCATACGCGATCGCGCCATCGTCCTCGAATGCAGGGGCATCGTCGGGATAGTTAGCGTTCAGGCATGTGATCGGCGCCGGAGTTGGCGTAAGGACAAGCACGTCTCCGAGGCTTCGTTCAGAACTGGGATTACTGCCACCGCACGCCACGGCAATGACGGCGATGGTTGCGGCACTCGCGCCTAAAAACCAGCGATTTCGGAAACTCAACGCGTTGCTCCGACCCGTTGGCGTAGATCTTCGTAACCTGCGCCAATCCACAACAATGGACTGGTCAGGAAAAACCGTGCGCCCAACTCCATGTAGCGTGCCACGTTCTCGTGATTGCCGACGGTTCCGGGGGTCCGACCCGCAGCGACGATCTTGCGAACGGCGTCTTCAAGGGCACGCGTCACCTCGGGATGGAAGGGATCGCCCAGGCGACCCATCGACTGGGACATATCGCCCGGGCCTACGAGGAATACGTCGATGTGGTCCACCTTCAGGATTTCATCCAGATTGTCCAGCGCAATCACGTCTTCGATGAAGACAATTAACAACGTCTCGTCGTTGGCCTTTTTGAAGAAATCCGGGTCGCCAAGTCCCTGGCGGCCTCCGTACATGCCACGTTTGCCGAGTGGCGAGAACTTGGCCGCCCGCACCACGGTTTCGGCATCCTCACGTGTGTCTACGTGGGGGACGGCAACTCCCTGCGCCCCAAGGTCCAGCGCCTGATATATGAGTCCTTCTTCAACCCTGTTGACCCGGACGATTGAGGTCGTATTTGCCAGGTCTGCGGCACGGGTAAGGTCCGCGATGTTCGGCGGGCTGACAAGGTTGTGTTCGCCCTCAAGCCACACGGCGTGCGGGTTCATCGGGCCGAGGCGCTCGATTGTGTCGGCGTCATTCAATCCCTCCAGGGCGATGACGTGCTGGCCTGCTCCGAGTCTTGCTTTTGCGTCGTTCTTACGAAGTGTTCGCATCTGGCTAAGCCTCCGCCCTTCGGTTCATTTCGATCAGTCCGCTCTCGATCCATGGAGCTGGACCCCCGAGGAAGAATTTAACGCCCTGTTCGAGATGGTGGGCTGCGTTCTCGTTAGATACGAGAGCGCCTGCCGTCCGGCCTGCCGCCACGATTTTTCGTAGCGATTCGTCGACGACCGCCTGTACATCTGGATGATGTGGCTCGCCGATATGTCCCATCGTCTGCGCAAGGTCACCCGGCGCTACGAAGAACACATCGATGTTGTCCACCTTGAGGATCTCATCAAGGTTGTTAACGCCCACGATATCTTCGATCAAGATGATCAGCATCGTCTGGCCGTTCGCCAGCGACTGGTAGTTCGACACGCCGATGCCCTGGCGGCTCGTGAATGAGCCACGGAGTCCGATGGGGGCGAACTTCCCGGCGTGTACGACGGCCTCCGCCTCTTCACGTGTGTTGACGTGTGGAACGACGATGCCCTGCGCACCGAGGTCCAACGTTCTGTATATGACGCCGGGTTCGTTTTGGTGAATCCGAACGATCGGCGATGCGCCGATAAGGTCGATCGCCCGTGTCAGCTCGCCAATGTTAGAAAAGTCGACGCCGCCATGCTCGGCTTCAAGCCAGATTGCGTCCGGCTCTAGGTCAACCAACCTTTCGAGGGCGTCCGCGCCGCCGTAGCCCCATGAAGCAAACGCGACGGCCACCTCGCCGTTTGCCAGCTTTTGTTTTGCTTTGTTGACGCGTAGTTCGGCCAATTTAGAGCCTTTCCCTGATTTTTGAGTTTATCTGGGATTTCGGAGATTTCCGGCGTTCATGTTCAGGCGATCACGATTCGACCCATGATCGCGAGCCTGATCGCAGGTTTAACGGTGAGATTCTACGAGAATATTCAGTCCGCTGTGTCGGCGATCTCGGTCTCTCTTCGCGCTGTTGCCGCGCTTGTGCCCCCCGAGAATGTGAACCATCCCAGGACGACGCCGGTAATGCTGAAGGCCGCGGCAACCAGAAACACCGTGGAGAGGCCGTCACTTAGATTATTTCGGGAAGTCGTGAGGTCTGATTCGTAGCGCTGTTCTCCCAGCTCCGGGTCCGCCAGATACTCAGCCCGGACCTCCTCGAGTTCGTCCACGGCGACGATTATCCCGGGATCTGCGATCCGAACCTGGGGGCTGTCTTCGTTCAAGCCAACAAAACTAACGGCGACGGAGGCGAATAACACGGCTCCGAACACGGCGCTCCCTGCGGCCTGGCCGAACAATCGCCCAAACTGCAGCGTGGACGTGACAACGCCCAGTATCGAGGTAGGCATGGCGTTCTGTACGGGTACTGTGAAGGAGGTGAAGCCGAACGACATGCCAAGTCCGATGAACCCCGTGGCTACGAAGAGCGACCAGATAGAAGACGCGCTATCAAACGTGCTCATGAAGATCAGGGAGATTGCGGATATCGAGAGTCCGATCATGCCGAGTTCTCGCGCATAGCCTCGTCGTGAAAGGATCTGGCCGGCAATATTGGCGCCGGCGGCCACCCCGATGGCTAATGCGATCAATGGGATAGCGGCTGATGTCGCAGATTTGCCCATGACGCCCTGCACAAACAGCGGTTGGAACGCCGTGATAGCGATGAATGTGCTCGTGGTTGTGAGAGAGGCGAGCCAGCCGAGGGCGAATATACGGTGCGTGAACAAGTTGAGCGGGAGCATCGGGTCGTCCGCTTTCAATTCGACACGAGCGAAGATGGCGAACGCGACCAGTGAGCCTCCGACAAGGCCCAGAATTCTTGGCGAATCCCACGCGTAGTCGCGACCACCCCATGTGAGGGCGAGAAGCAATGCCGTTGCCGCACCCGCAAAAAGCACGGCGCCCGTCAGGTCTAGAGGCCCTTTACGTTTGCCTGGGGGCAAGTTTGGGAACCAGATCCACAGTAAAATAAGGCTGAATGCGCCGGTCGGGATGTTGATGAAGAATACCCAGCGCCAGCTCAGGGCGTCGCTCACGATCCCGCCAAATATCGGACCTATGACGCCGGACAGCGTGAACCCTGCGGTCGCCACACCCATCCATTTCGCTCGTTCGGACGGGACCCACAGCGCGGCCATGATGATCCACACGCTACCCATCACTCCGGCAAATGCAGCGCCCTGGAGAATCCGGGCCGCGATCAGCTCGGTCATGTTCGTGGAAAAACCGGCGGCGGCCGAAGTTGCCATGAAAAAGATGACTGAGCCGATGAGGACTAGCTTGCGGCCGGCGATGTCGGAGAGTTTTCCGACGATCGGCACGCTAGCCGTCGCAGCGAGCGAAAACCCGGCGAATAGCCACACGAAACGATCGAAGCCACCGATGTCGGCGACGATGTTCTGGGCGGCCGTTGCAACGACGGTCTGGTTCATCGTCGCCACGAACAGCGTGACCGTGAGGCCGGCCACAACTAGAAGCTTTTGCCGGTAAGGAATGTCCACCAGCGAGCTTGCCGGTTGTTCCGTTAAGCCTTCTCCAGAGTTCGCGCGTGGTTCAGCCATACAGCGGGAAAGGCTAACGGAGTGTCACCCACGGCTCAACGTACATGCAAACGTTGGTATGCCTCGTAACGGCGGTGATTAGACGTCACGGAGCTGATCTTCAACCGAGATCTCTGTGTGCAGGCGCGTACAGGAAGGCACTCACCGGTGCTGCCGGTGTTGTCAGGCACGG
>DBZV01000116.1:0-467 GCA_002311865.1 Dehalococcoidia bacterium UBA1151 | reverse complement strand
CATCGGGGGTTGTCTGATCGGTCAGCACGCGGGGATACGGAAAGTACCCACCGGTGACCCCATCGGCGCATTTCGGGCTTGATCAATCGGGAGTCCCGACGATCGACTACCCGGCCACCCGTCGTCTTCTACGTCGCCGTCGTCTGCGGTCGCGGCCTGAAGTCGGGTCTGGGGCGAGTGTACGCGTTCCGTTTTTCCCGTTGGATCCAGAGAGGCCTGCCAGGGAGGGCGATGTCTCGGCGATCTTTGTTGCGGCTCGTTTTCGTTTGCGCGCCGGTTGTGAGGAACCGGGCGCATTCTTGTCTGCGTAGATGCCCGGTACTTCGGCCAGATATTTACCCGTGTGGGAGGCGGCTACCGACGCGATGAACTCCGGAGTGCCCTGTGCCACCAGTTCTCCGCCTCGTTCTCCAGCGCCCGGACCGAGATCGATTATCCAGTCAGCGTTCTTGATCAGGTCCAGGTGG
>DBZV01000038.1:7824-9999 GCA_002311865.1 Dehalococcoidia bacterium UBA1151 | reverse complement strand
GATGCTCCTGACGCCGCAGTATGTCAGTACCGCCCCAATAAAGAAGAAGCCCGCCCAGAAATACTCCTGAACCACGCGATAGGGCCGGAGACATCGACCTGCACGATTCCGCCTGACGAATTAAAGAAGTCTGCGGCAGGTGGTGTAAGGGCGAAGCAGATGTTCATCCCAATAATCGCGGTCTATGATAGGGGGTCACGATTGCGCCGCGGTCAAGCCTAAGTGGAGTTAGACGATGAGCGACTTGCCAACCTTCATCAACAATCCGGCCAAGAACCGACTCAAATCGGGCGAGCCTGTTCTGGTCTTCAACGTCTTTGAGGCGCTCAGACCTTCAATCATCAAGATCGTGAAGCAGGCCGGTTACGATATGCTCATGATCGAAACCGAGCACGTTCTGCACGACGAGTACACGCTGACGAACTTCATCATCAGCGCCCGCGACAACCACTTGAGCCCCCTAATTACGGTCCCGACTGCCGATCGTCTGGTCGTCTCTAGGCTTCTCGACGCGGGCGCGCTCGGAATAAATCTGTGCCACTCGGAGACGGTCGAGCAGGTTGAGGAACTTGTGCGCTGGATGAAGTATCCGCCCATCGGTGAGCGGGCGCTGGCGATGGGAGCGAATGTCGACTACCAGATCGTTGACGCCGAGCGGTACTGTCGCGAGTCCAATCAGGCAACGATGCTGACGCTGAAAATCGAATCGGTGAAAGGTGTCGAGAACGCCGAGCGGTTGATGGCGAGCGAATGGGTGGACGGCATCGTTTTCGGCCCCGGCGATCTCGCGGCGACCATGGGCCACCATGGCCAGTGGCGGCACCCGGAGGTGCTGGCCGCAATGGAGAGCGTTATCGAGATCGCTCGCGCGCGCTCTGTTGCCGTCGAGCCGGCGGAATTCCCGACAGATAGCGCCGAATATGGACGACAGCGGGAGCGAGGCATCCAGATCTTCGGTCAGACACGGGAGACCGAATATCAACTTCTAAGGGACGCTGCGGAGCGGGCGTTGGCGCAGTACCGGTGAGAGGCAGGGGATCAGGCAAAGGTGAGAAGGCGTTTGGGATTCTCGATCAGCATCTTGTCGATCTGGACCTGGCCGATGCCCATGCGCTTCATCCAACTGGTTACGGTCAATGGAATGTGGTCGAAACCGTGGCCACCGAATTCCCGGAGCCGGTGCTTCGTGCAGTTGTCATGCGCCAGCAATACGCGCTCTAAATACCCGTCCTCGATTAACCCCACCAGCTGCTCGATGCGCTGGTAGTCCGATGGTATATAGGTATCGGGGGCATGCGGCGGGAATGGCGACTCGAGACCGAAAGTATCGTACTCGATGTAGACGCCTGTCGCCGCCAACTCACGCAGGATCTCGCGCTCGTAGATTCGGATGTCTACGTGGGACATCACCGTCCGGCTCAGGTCGCCGCCCTCGCGATCGATGAAGCTCACAATCTCGATGGGCGCCTTCTGGTCGCGGCCGGGATGGATCAGCAGAGGCGCACCGGTTGCACTTTGAGCCGCTACGGCGGCAACAACAGATTTTTTCTCGTTTTCGGTCCAGGGCCACGAGCAGCCGATCTCGCCGATGATACCGCTGCGAATTCCGGTGTCGCCGACACCGGTCTGAACGTCCTGAACGATCTCGTCTGTGATGCTGTCCGCGGTCCGGGAAGAGAACCCTGCCGGATGGGCCGGGCCAACGTAGTGTCCAGCGCCCATGACAACATGGATTCCCGTTGCGCGGCTTACCTCGGCGAGGGCCTCCGCATTGCGGCCGATGCCGATGCTGGTAGCGTCGACGAGGGAGCCACCGCCAGCGTCCGCATAGCGGGCGGCCTCACGTATCGCCAGACTGACGTCCGCCTGGACGAGATTGTCCCTGTTGGACGACCAGTTGACGCGGATCCAGCCGAGGTTCCCGAGTCCGACCGGCTCTTCGGCCAGGCGCCGTTCGTTTTCGTTCGGGGGGTCGATGAACACCACACCGAGATCTATGAGCAGGTGCTCATGGGTGATTGTGATTCCCAGATCGTTCGGGTCCGTCGGACCCAGCACGGTAAGTACTTTCCCCCGTATATCGTGAGTGATCATCGCCGCGCGCGCCTCGCCTCTTGGAATTCGGTGTGGTCGGTCGTCTGCAATGTACCAGACCGGTACCTCTCGAACAGGCCC
>DBZV01000038.1:7307-7757 GCA_002311865.1 Dehalococcoidia bacterium UBA1151 | reverse complement strand
GCGCTATCCGATCGGCTGCTGCGGCCAGGTGGTCGAATACCCGCACAGGGTACGTTCACAAAAAAAATTACATGTACCGGACGTGACCATTCCGATAACAGACCCAAGAGTCGATGACTCTTCAGGAACGGACTCAAAGAAAGAGGGAAGAGGGGAGCTCTGAGTTTGGTGGACGAGCCCTCTGGGGACCGAACCCACGCTCTGTGGACTAAAAGTCCGATGCTCTACGGACCGGCATGATGGTGTACAGCTACCCAGCCAGAATCGATTCCATCGTCTTCGTAGCTTCCTACTGCATCGTCGACTTTAGGCGGCTACAGGTGTTGAGGGTCTGCTGAATCGATGAACGTCAAAGTATCGAAGAAGCGCCGATAGCGTCAAACCTCTAAAGGCGTTGTGTTCGGGCGACACAGCTGCTAATTGGGCGAAATATCTCAGCGAAATGACCGA
>DBZV01000038.1:6262-7222 GCA_002311865.1 Dehalococcoidia bacterium UBA1151 | reverse complement strand
ACTCAAAAAATTGGACAGTTAGACCTGCTGTTTGCCACACAGCGTTCGGGGCGATTTCGGTGCGTCCTGTAGAGCCAACTGGACATATGGAAATCTAATATCGCTCAGTCACTTGCTCACATCCTGCACACAAACTGCACACCACTNNTTCATTGGACTGAAAATCCATGTGCCGGCAGTTCGAGTCTGCCCCTTGGCACTATGTTATTTCCGGGCGTATTGGGATGATCAGGATATCCTCTCGCCCATGACCATCGCTGAAATACGTTGTTTCTCTGCGTTGCGATTCGCACGCTAAAGGCGACTTCTGGTAGGCCCATGCTGACGCTCTAATCGACTTTTCTCAAACGTCAGCATCCTCCTCCAACCTCCAACTCCAACTCCAACTCCAACTCCAACTCTCGCTCATTCAGCCGGATTGGAACTGAAGTTTCGCTTCCCTGGTCGGCGGGATTCATGGCGATATCTCGCGCAATAAGAGGAGAACCTTCGCTTTCGCGATTAGGTATCAGCCTCCGCGAACGTCGTGCGGAAAAGTTCGGCAAGTCCGGAATCTGGTGAGATGGTGTCGGTGCCGGTCGGTCGGCGCTCTGGCCATGGAAGAATTCGTTCCGAACCCACCTGTTCAACCGAGAAACCGCATGCAGCATCGATTAAAGACTCGAAGCCCTGCAAAAGTGGAGGTCAGTACCTGAGTCGGGCCGCTGACCGACGAGGTCGCGGTTGATTGTTGCGGTGGAAAGCCTGGACCGGCCCTGGATAGTCAACCCGTCGAACTAGGCGGTAGTCAGAACATGTTCGCGGTGATAGATCTGGATGCGATGCCGGCAGCTGTCCGCGATGAGGACGAGCCCATCCTCGCTGGTTTCCACAGCCGATGGGCGCCAGAACCGCTTCTCTTGCTCGAACAGGCCGGCGTTCTCGCGCCAGCTCGCCT
Organism: Dehalococcoidia bacterium UBA1151; assembly: GCA_002311865.1. GTDB lineage: Bacteria > Chloroflexota > Dehalococcoidia > Lucifugimonadales > Lucifugimonadaceae > UBA1151. The sequence continues at coordinate 6,285 of DBZV01000038.1, read as the reverse complement.
GTTCGGGGTTGACATCCAGGAAC
>DBZV01000038.1:5688-6178 GCA_002311865.1 Dehalococcoidia bacterium UBA1151 | reverse complement strand
TTCCGCCAGTCTGCGACGAACACCATGCCGTCGGACGTGACGTGAACGCCGGATGGCCGGTCGAATTGTCCGCCGTCCTGACCGCCGGAGCCCAGCACGCTCACGAACTCTCCGGTCGGCGTGAACCGCTGGATGCGGTCATTCCGCCAATCCGCGATCCAGATGCCATCTTCACGGTCGATGGAGATGCCCCACGGAAAATTGAACTGACTAAGTTCCGTGCCGAATGTGCCGAAAGAGGAGATAAAGGTGCCATCCGGGGCCAGCTTCTGTATGCGTGCGTTCAGGTGATCGACGATGTGGAGGTTGCCTTCGGAATCGATCGCGATTCCGGAAGGCCGGTTGAACTGGGCGGGCCCGGTCCCCAACTCGCCCCAGCGATTTAGAAACTGGCCATCCCGGCCGAAAACCGTAACGTTGTTCATGAACTCGTCGGTGACGTAGACGCGGTCGTCGTTGTCGAGAGCGATCGCGGTGGGCTGGGTGGTCT
>DBZV01000038.1:0-5612 GCA_002311865.1 Dehalococcoidia bacterium UBA1151 | reverse complement strand
CGAATAGAAGGCCCTCGCTGTCCAGCCGCACATCGACCGGGTTCATGAAGCCGCGGCCCAGAAAAGACGCGATGCCGATCGTGTGGCTGTACGAGAAGTTCTCAAGTCCCATGTGGAAATTGCTCCTGGCTACGCAGCCCACGGCCCCGCGACGTCAGTTGCTGACCAGGTCAAGCGTACTGAACTTCTGCTTGAGGACGGGCTCAGACTCGATGCCGAGCACGTCCTCGAGGAGGGTGGCGTAGACCTGTCTGAAATCCGTGTTGAACCGCACGTCGCGATTCTGTCAGAACTCAGCGTCGGGGCAGAATAGCATCTTTCTCATTAGCCGAGGAGCCCCGCCCATGTCCTGCCCACACTGTCTGTCTACGTCCATATCCAGGAGAAAGCACCAGACCTCACTCGGCTATCGGACCTCCTTCTGCCGTGACTGCGGGCGACGTTTCAACCAACGAACGGGCACACCGTTCAACGATCTTCAGTTTCCTACGGATATTGTCTTACTCGCTGTTCTCTGGCGTTTGAGATACAAACTCAGTTTCCGCGATGTAGCGGAGCTGCTTTTACTACGTGGGTTCGAGATAAGCCACGAGACCATCCGGACCTGGGAGTTCCGTTTCGCGCCGTTGGTCAGTGAGAATCTTCGCGCCAAGCGCCGCGGCACTGCGGGGGCCTCCTGGTACTTGGACGAAACGTGCATCAAGGTCGGCGGCCGCTGGCGTTACCTCTGCCGAGCCATCGACCGAGATGGGAATCTACTAGATTCGATGCTCAGTGAGCACCGAGACAAGCATGCTGCGCGTCGTTTCCTGCGGCGACTGCTCGATAGTGTTGGAGAGAAGCCCCTGCGTATGACCACTGATAAGCATCCGGCCTACACGAAAGCAATTCGCTGGATCATCGGTCCTAAGGTCCTGCACCGCCAGAATCAGCACCTGAACAACCGTATGGAGCAGAGTCATCGTCCGATCAAGCAGCGCTACTACCCGATGCTTGGCTTCCGAAACTTTGAGTCGGCCAGCCGTTTCTGCAGTGCGTTCGACGAACTACGCAATTATTTGAGAATCTCGTCGGTGGCTGATGAGCCTGTCCCAGCGTCCAAACGGAAACACATTTTCACCGGAAGATGGTCAACTCTAATGGCCGAGTTGGCTGCCTAAATATTGTGAGCCAACCTGCATTCAGGTCGACCTGGTCATGTGGCGAGCTCTGAGTTCTGACAGAACCGGCAGGTTGACTCCATCGCAGGCATTCCACATCAAGTTGGCGATCAGAGGCGTAACGCGCTGATATCCCGATGTCATGAGACCATGGGAGTTTTGCGCGCGGTTACTGCGCTACTTACGATCACCCGAACTTAGCCGCTCTGTTCGGCGGCAGTGGGATTCGGCAGTGAGCTTATTATCCCGTGTGGAGCAACGATCTCTGGAAACCACCTGTCTAGGGTTTTCAACATTTCATAACCGATCTGGGCGACTGACGCTTCGTGTGGTGGCCCAACTGCCTGCGAAGCCAGCCCGGATGTCGCTGCGACTCCTAACGAACGTTCTCGCGTGATTTGAGCGTAGTCAGCATCGAACTTCGAATCGACGTGTGCGCCACCTTATTTGTTGGCCAATGCGAGTACCAATTTTGACCTCGTAAGTGAAAGACGGTTGCGATTTTTTCGCGGTGGTTCTAGTATCAAGGGCCGATTCCACCAGCGACTGAACGGCTGGAATTTCGATGAATCTGATGGGTCATCTCTCATACGGGGCAAAAATGTGGGGTCAGGTAATTCATCATCTGATTTAACCCCGAGCGGCAAATCCTGCGTTGGCTCGACAAGTTGACCCGGGTGGTTGGTCTTGCGCCGTAGCACCTTGACAACACTGCGATCGACAAGCAATCAACCCGGCTTTCGACGGTGTGGTAAGAGGGCTCAACATGCGATCGTGTTCTTCGGCAAACCTTGTATTGTTGATGCCGATAGATGACATTTCCAATCGGATTGCCAGATTCGCGACGTTCGTTTGTTACCGGACCAACCGAGCCCGCGCTGACTGATTTGACACCATGAGCATTCTGGACTATTTCGCGCCCCGTCGCGGTCACAGTCAAAGTCGCCTGACGAAAACTCTGGTTGCGAAAATTGGCTTCTACTCCTCAGTGGTGTCCATAGCTGTTTTTATACTTGTATCTGTGCTGATGGATGAGAGAGAAATCCCTGTTGAGCCAGTCCCTGCGATCCGCAATACTGTTGAAGTCATCAACGAGGTCCAGTTGTATTTACAGGCCAAAATGCACACCGGATTCCTGAATCAAGACGAATCTGCCAGCTGTTGGGACGTCTTCGAAGAGAAAACATTCAAGGCCAGATACTTGCAGTTTGGGTCATGGCAAATTGATGCGTTCTACGAGCGGGCCCGCTATTACTGGAGAGTTAATGACATGACCATGGAAGTGACTGTAGACGATTGGCGCAAACGTCGCACCCTGCTCGAACTTGACCAGCCGACTATCCAATGCTGATCCGTGACTGTCGGTACGCGCGACGCGCGTCGGTGCGCAGGCGATGTTGCCTGGTACTGCGTGCCCAGTTGAGTGCATCATTTGCGCGTGTTCTTCTGATCTGGTCAACTGCCGGGCATTGAGTTGCTCCAAAAATGGTTCGTTGGAGATCGTTCCCGACTCCCAGGCTGATACGGTTGCAGAGCAGATGACATGCACAGCGGTGGGAAGGATCCCAATTGAAGATCACCAAAATCGAAACACTGGTTCTGGATGACATCGGCCCTTATGCGTGGGTTCAGTTACACACTGACACAGGCCTAGTCGGCCTCGGTGAAACAACCTTCCACCCGCACTCCGTGGCCGCCTTCGTGAAGGAGGCACTCGCCCCGGAGTTACTCGGTGAAGACCCGCTGGATATCGAGCGGCACTGGCAAACGATGTACACCATGTCGCGCATGACCAGTAACCGTGGTGTCAACATGTGTGCACTCTCGGCCGTTGACATGGCGCTCTGGGACATCTTCGGGCAAGCCGTCGGGCAGCCGCTGTATCAGGTCCTGGGTGGCCGTTTTCGCGAGAGTATCCGGATATACAACACCTGCGCCGGGTCGCGGCCCGGTCAACCAGCGGGGCAGTGGGACGACCTCGCAGCGCAGTGGGAACGACCGGGGGAGCTCGCAGAATCACTGCTATCCGAAGGCGTGACTGCTATGAAGGTGTGGCCGTTCGACCGCTACGCAGGCAAGACTAATGGCCAATTCATAGGCGCGCAGGACCTGGAAGCGGCAACCCGTCCATTCCACGAGATTCGTGAGGCCGTCGGCGACCAAATGGACATCGCGCTGGAGCTTCACAACCGTTGGAACCTCCCCGCGGCAATCCAGATCGCCAGGGCAGTCGAGCCATACAGCCCCATGTGGTTTGAAGATTGCATGGTGATGGACAACGTCGAAGCGCTCCTTGAGCTGAAACGGTCGACGACTGTACCGGTTTGCGTCAGTGAGACGCTGTCGACACGCTGGGGATTCCGGGAAGTCCTTGAGAAGCTCGCCACTGACATTGTGATGATCGACATCGGATGGGTCGGTGGCCTCAGCGAGGCGCGGAAGATAGGCTACGCGGCTGAGACCTACAAGTTGCCGTACGCGCCGCACGACTGCACCGGGCCGGTGACGCTCATGGCGTCAGTGCATTTGTGTATGCACTTGCCAAACGCTGTTATTCAGGAAACTGTGCGGGCTTTCCTGCGCACCTGGTACGGCGAGATCGCCGACCCGTTGCCCGAGATTAGGGACGGTCACATTTCGGCTCCACGCTCACCCGGGCTGGGGATGAAGCTCCGGCCAGAGGTATTCTCGCGGGCGGACGCGAGAGTAACCGTTTCAGACCTTGTCAGCACCTCCTGAATTTCGCCGGCACAGTGCTACTAGGCCTGGAGAGTGGTTGCAGCGTCCTCTCGGGGAACCGGTCCGAGATCAATGTTGTCTTCCGAGTTTCTGACACTCAGCCTGCCGCGGTTTTCGGAGAGAAGGTCAGGTGAGTTCGTGGACTTCTACAACCACCGTCGGTATCACAAGGCGATCAAGGACATCACTCCAGCGGACATGCTGGCTGGCAGAAGAGAAGAGATTCTCGGCCGGAGAAAGGAAGTGAAAAACAAGACGATCGTACGACGCAAACTATCGAACACAGCCCTCCGATTATGGTCGATTTGGTGGTATCCGCTAGTTGGTTGAGTTGGACCTCGAATCGGTGGCTCAACATGATGCCAGCGATGATCGCTGTCGCCAATGCCTGCCCGGCTACGCTGCCACCATTACGAACCAGGTTCGGGCGCCCGGAGATCGATCTGAACGCGAATTCTTGATTCCCCGTGGTAATCTCCCTTTGAACCTTCGTCGCTTCCCAATCGCATGAAGGTTGCGTCGGTTCGGAATTTGGTTTTCAGGAGCGTAAATTGCCCGGCAATTCAAGTAGTTCAACACATCGTCTGCGAGTGATAATCCCCGAACTGCCTTCTGAAAAATTGATCGCAGAATGGTGGCCGGCCACCTCCGATGTCGACTGGATCCAGGCGCCATACATAGAAAACAAACCCGATCCGGCGTTGTTGGCCGGCGCCGACGTTTTTGTCGGTACCGACTTTGACACTCATATGGGCGCCGCCGCGGAAGCGCTAAAAGCGATACTGGTCCCCGCAGCCGGAGTCGACCGAATCGACCCGTCAGCAGTGCCGCCTGGTGTCGTGGTCGCGAACGCGGCCCATCATGAAGCGCCAATCGCAGAGTGGGTGATGGCCGTCGCGGTCGCGCTCGATCACGAACTGTTCGCCAGCGACCGAACGTTCCGAAATGGCGATTGGTCACAGTGGCCGGGGCGACATGGCTCCTACCGTGAGCTGTATGGCCGCACTTTCGGCATCATCGGCTTCGGGGCGATCGGAAAAAGAGTAGCCCGACTTGCGGGTGCCTACGACATGAAGGTGATAGCAGCCGGCCGGCGGCCACTGCCAGAGACAAAGCCAAGGCCAAAGGCCGGAGCCGGGGCAGAGACCTCCGGTGACGTCGGTTACGTCAATACCGGGGATTTTGAGTATGGGGCCGGGCGAGAAGCGATGGAAAAGGTGCTTGGCGGGGCCGATTTCGTCCTGGTCTCCACGCCCCTGGGGGATGCGACCCGCAACCTCATTGGCGAGCGCGAATTCGACCTGATGCGACCGGACGCATACCTGATCAACCCGGCCCGCGGGCACATCGTGAACGAAGAAGCACTTTACAACGCCCTTGTCAGCGGCTCTATTGCCGGTGCCGCCATCGACACCTGGTACGTGTATCCGGTCGGTCCAGACGATGCGCCCCGCCCATCCAAATACCCCTTCTGGGAGCTCGATAACCTGATTATGACCCCGCACCACTCGGGCGCAACCGAGGGTACTCGCACGCGGCGGGCCGCGACAGTCGCCGCGAACATCGACAGGCTGGCAAACGGGGAACCGCTGCAGAACGTGATCGACGAACTGTCGACGATCTAGCTGTACTTCCCATAGGGGTTGTTTACACATGTCGGTGGACTCACTGTTGTCGCTGTGCAACTGGCCTGCCCCCCAATAAGTAGTCCAG
>DBZV01000211.1 GCA_002311865.1 Dehalococcoidia bacterium UBA1151 | reverse complement strand
AAGGAGCCGGTGGGGGCGAGGAATTCCAGCTTCGCCCAGAGTTTCTTCACACCAAGGTCAGTAGCGATGCCGGGCAACTCAACTTGCGGCGTGTAGCCCTCGCCCAGGGTAATCATTGCATCAGACTGGGCGAGAGGGAGCCTAGGAACCTCGCCATCGGGGGAATCGGAGTACGACACCGTCAGTGGTGCGCCGCATTCGCGACACGCCAGAAGTGAGATTGACGGCTCGTGCCGGTGAGCGCATGCGGTGCATTCCAGAACATGGTTCGCGCTCATCCAGCCAGTGATCCCCAGCCTGATCCGGGACGGGCATCTCCGCCGCCGAGGCCTATCGGGGTGCCGTCTGCCCGCCAGCAGCCTCCGCCTTCCATCACGCCGGTGGTCTGATCGAAAGTGATTCCGCTCATTCCGCCAGCGATGCGGGGTGCGCTGCACATGATGTGGCCTCTGCTTGCGAGATCGTCGAAAACCGAATGCGGGTACGACGACTCGAGTTCAAGCTCCTGGCCTTGCGTCCAGACCCGTGGAGCCTCAACTGCCTCCTGGATGGACATGCCGTGGTCGATTACGTTGACGATGCCCTGGCAGACGGTTGGGAATATCCACTTCGCTCCCGGCGTGCCAATGGCCATGAACGGCTTCCCATCTCTGGTGACGATTGTGGGGGACATGCTGCTCAAAGGCCGTTTGCGCGGCGCGACTGAGTTGGTGTGGCCGGGATGTGGATCGAACAGCGACATGTTGTTATTCAGCAGGATTCCGGTGCCGGGAACGGTGACTTTGCTGCCGAAGGTGTCGTTGATTGTCTGCGTCATGGAGACGACGTTACCGTGGGCATCGGCGACGTTGAGATGCGTTGTGTGTGAGCCCTCACCAGACCGAGGCGCTCCGGCGGTGTACTCCCCTGCCCTCGCCATATCGATCTTAGCCCTGCGCTCAGCGGCGTAGGACTTACTGGTGAGCCACTCAACCGGTATCTCACCGGCGTCCGGATCTCCCATGTGCACGAAGCGGTCTGCGAATGCGATACGGAGCGCCTCTGCGGTCACGTGCACCGCGTCGGGACTGCCAAAACCCATCGCTCCGATGTCCCATCCCTCAAGAATGTTCAGCATCTGGATGATGTGCGTACCGCCTGCGCTGGTTGGCGGAACGGCGAGGATCTCATGCCCGCGATAGGTCCCACGAACGACCTCCCGCCGCTTGGTCTCGTAGCCGGCGAGATCGTCCATGCTCAGGATGCCGCCGTTGCGCTGGATGTCATCGATGATCGTCTGCGCGAGCACGCCGGTGTACATCGCTTCGGCGCCTTCAGCGGCTATCGTTCGAAGAGATTGGGCGTAGTCACGCCGGATGATCAACTCACCGATTGCGGGCGGTTTGCCGCCCGGCAGGAACACCTCTACGGTCGCAGGAGACGCCTTCATATCGTTGGCGTTTTTTTCGATCGTCTCCACGAGGTAGCGGGTTGCCGGAAAGCCGTTCTCGGCGAGCGAGATTGCCGGCTGCATGACCGAATTGAGATCGAGAGTGCCCCAGTTCTCCAGCGCCTCAACCCACGCCTTCAGATTGCCGGGAGTTGCGACGGACAGGTAGCCGAGGTCGTTCTTGCGGTCGACCGCCTTCATGTACCAGGGCCAGTCATCTGCGATCGGTGCGTAGAGATCAGGCGTCGCTGCGCCGGGCGAGGTGGCGTAGTTGTCGATCACCGCTGATTCGCCTGATGAGAGCAATATATTGATGAACCCTGCGCCGAATGGGCCAACCATCGCCGGCTCACACACGCTGAGTGCAAAAACCGATGCGATGGCCGCATCGATCGCGTTGCCGCCCATCGCCAGTATCTGAGCACCCGCCGACGATCCGAGGGGATGGTTAGTGACGACCATGCCCTGTGTTCCAATTGCCGACTGCTTGAACGTATCGAAATGAACTGGAGACCTATCTCGCCAACGGGTACCGGATTTTACTGCTACTACCACTTCAGGATGCTCGCTTTGAACTGTCAGATATCCGATTGCGGGATATTGTCGATGCTGCCTGCTGGGCGTACGGTACAGCGGCCACAGACAGCCGTCACCAGATTACAAGTTTGATTACGCGGGAGAATTTTTCAATGGAAGTGCGTGAGAACCGAATCCTGAAGGCCATGCGAGAGGGTCGCAAGGCGTATGGATACAACCTTGTGTTCCCATCGCCATGGGTGGTTGAAGTACTGGGATACGAGGATTTCGACTTTGTATGGATTGACGGTGAGCACGGGCCGTGGGGGCTTGATCAGCTTGAGGAAATCTGCCGGGTGGCGGAGCAAGTTGGAATCACACCGGTTGCCAGGGTCCCAGACATCGGCTCAAGCACCATATTGCGTTACCTGGACCGCGGCGTTCAGGGGATTATGGGGCCGCACATTGCGACGAAAGAGGACGCCGAGCAGTTGGTGAGAGCGTGCTACTTTGGACCGGAGGGAGACCGGTCATTTGGCGGCAACCGTGGTACCGAGTACGATTTCATCCCGTCGGACGAGAAGGCGCAGTTCTACAAGGACGCGAACGCCAATATGCTTGTGGGCGCGCTGCTTGAGGATAAGACGGTAATCGATGAACTGGATGGCATTCTTGATGTGAAGGGAATCGATTATCTCCACATCGGTCACAATGACTTCGCTCAGTCTCTTGGATACCCGGGGGACCACGAAAATCCGGCGGTTCAGGATGCGATGAACAGCATCTTCAACCGAATCAAAACCGCGGGCCGAAAATCCGCCTCGGACATCATGGTTACAGACTGGGTCCATGGGATGCTGCGTCGTGCGGGCCACGAGCTCCTGTCGGGCAAATAGTTAGCCGGATAACCGGCGGAAAGCATCAATAATGACAACTGGGATTTCAGCGGTCTGGCACGATTCCGACCAGACTTTCGAACTACGAGAACTGCCTGTTCAAGAGGTTGAACCGGGCGGGGTGAGTATCCGGGTGCTGCGGACCAGCGTCTGCGGCTCGGATCTTCACATCTGGAGTGGAGATAGCATC
>DBZV01000173.1:49108-49356 GCA_002311865.1 Dehalococcoidia bacterium UBA1151 | reverse complement strand
TTGCTCAGGAACTTCTGGGCGTTGCGCATGGCGTCCATGGACGGGAGGCCGTCCCGGCCTTCGTAAACGACCGATATCGGTCCGTCGAAACCGCCGTCTTTCAAAATGGTGAAGATTTTGTGGTAGTCGATCCACTCTTCTTCGCCGCTGGTGATCTTGTAGATCTTTGTTCGAACCATCTCGGCACGGTGGAGTGACTGGCCGATGTACTTGTAGAGGTCGTGCGACTCACGGTCGGGGTCCTCGGC
>DBZV01000173.1:31697-49059 GCA_002311865.1 Dehalococcoidia bacterium UBA1151 | reverse complement strand
GGCCGGTGTCCAGGATGTGTGTGAAGTGCGGAGAGTCGACCTCGTCCAGCATGCGCAGGATCTGGGGCCCGGTGGCGGGGAACATACCGTGATTGTGGTTGTGCAGGCCGACCTTCACGCCAACCGATCCTGCATGCTCGGCGGCGGTCTTGAAGCGATCTCTCGTGCGGGGCCAGGCGTCTTCGTCCGACTCGCCCTCGTCAGGCGCGCATCCGATAAGTCGGATGAATGGAATGTCCATATGGCTACAGACGTCGGTCCATTTGCGAATGGCAGCCATATGACCATCGTCATCGCGATTCATGCCCTGGCCGAAGCCGCCGATTACTCCGATGTAGCCGATGGGCAGACCGAGGTCATCGCAGTGCTTGCGTAGCCGGTCCAGGTACTCCGGCTCGGTAGACGCGAACTGTCGGTCTTCGAGATCGACGCCATCGTAACCAAGGTCTTTCGCAATTGAAATCAACTCGAAGAGGTCGTATTCGCCTTTTGGCACGCTATCTTTGAATGACAGCGTTTGCATGTAGATTTTCATTGTGTGTTTACCTACATCTCGTGTCGGGCGAGGAGATCGCGCAGGTACGCGTTCGCCAGTGGGACTGCGGCTGGCTCATCGAGCTCGTCCTGGCCTTCGAATACGAGGGACATCCAGCCGTTGTAGCCGACGTTCTTCAAGATGGGCATTATGCGCTCGTAGTTGAGCCACGCCTCTTTGCCGGATGCGATGCGGTAGATCTTGGCCCGCACGTGGACTGCACGGGGTGCGCTGGTCTCGATGCTGCCGTAGAAGTTGTACTGGGGATCTTCCTGTCCGCGCTCGCCGAACGATGCGCCGGGGGAGCCCCGGTACTGGCCGGTGTCGAGGATGTGTGAGTAGTACTCGTCGTCAACCTCATCGAGGATGCGAATCACCTGCTCGCCCGTTGCCGGAATGCAGCCGTGGTTGTGGTTGTGCAGTGCGCAGACGACGTGTTTCGAGCGGCCATATGCAGTGACGGTCTTCGTCGCCTTTACGAGCTGCGGCCATGCGTCCTCTTCCGTTTGGCCTTCGTTCAGCCAGCCACCGAAAAGTCGCACCATGGGGATGCCCATGCGCTGGGCGACGTCAATCCACTTCTTGCAGTTCTCAATCTGGGCGTCGTATTCATCGCCAGTCTGGAGGAAATTGTTGGAGATGCCGATGTATGGGATGTGCAGACCTTTTGCGAGGCAGAGGTGCCGGATGTGCTCCAGGTAGTCGTCGTCAGTCGCCGCAAAGTGCGCCCAGTGGATGTCCACGCCATCCATCTTGTACTCGTACGCCTTATCGATGATGCCTTCAAGGTCGATCTCACCGGCCTTGAAGGTGTCCCGGTAGCAAAGTGACTGGAGGCTGAGTTTGATCATTGGGTGTTGCGCCTGCTCGTGCTGGTGGAGAGGAATGAAATCGAGCGCAGAGTAACATAGGGCGCCGCTGCCCAATCCCCGTTTTGACTTTCGTTTTGAGATAGGTTTCATGAAGCAGATCGATGCACACCTACACGTCTGGTCCAATGATCCGGTCAAGTTCCCGTTTCGACCCGGAACACCAGATTCGATCGCGCAGGGTGATGCGGAGTTCCTATTGGAGCTACAGGCTGAGGTTGGCGTCGATGGTGCGCTGATTGTGCAGCCAATACATCATGAGTTCGATCACTCATACGTGAATGATGTGCTGGCCCGGTACCCGGACAAGTTTGTGGGGATGGCTTTGGCTGACCCGAAGGCTGATGATCCAACCGCCGCGTTGCAAGCGCTCAAAGATGAGCACGGTTACCAGGGTGTTCGGCTCAATCCGGGGCTGTGGCCGGACGGGGAGTCGATGGACGGACCGGTTGGCGATCGGCTGATGACGTTCTGCGCAGACACGGGCCTGGTAGTGGGTTTTCTGATTGAGCCATCTCATTTCGCGCAGGTTGACGCTCTGTGCACTCGGCATCCCGACGCGAAAGTAATCATCGACCACTTCGGTAGCGTGAAACCAGGTCAGACCAGTGAGCTCGCAAAACTACTGGCGCTTGCCCGGCATACCAACATGTACGTCAAGGTATCGCGGTTTCCGGTATCGTCGGATTCCGAGTGGCCGTACACCGACATGTCGGAAACCATTCACGAGTTGATCGGCGCATACGGCGTGGAGCGACTAATGTTCGCTACTGACTTTCCACACGTGGTGGCTCAATGCGGGTATGCTCGCGGCTGGCAGATAGCTGATCACGTGACGCCGACGTTGAAGCAAGAGCAGCGGAAGTGGCTAATGGGCGGCACGGTTATGAGTTTGTTCAATGGATGGGGCAATTGAAGTCTGCGTTGCACCGCAGCATCAAGGAGAGACGGCAATGACGACAGCATCTGAACAGAAACACTCCCACGCACCGGCGGCGGCGTCTCGAATGACTGAGGCAGCCCAGAAGTTCCTGGAGGCACTCTCCTCGGGCCAGCGTGATATTGCGTCGTTCGATTTCAAAGGCGATGAGCGTTACATCTGGAACTACACGCCCGTCGAACGCAATGGGTTGATGATCAGGGACATGGACGATGGGCAGCGAGTTGTAGCGTTCGCTCTCATGGAGACTGGACTTTCCGATTCCGCCAAAGCGACAGCGCACCAGATTATCTCGATCGAGAAGGAACTTGGGGAGTCGGAAGCGACGGAAAATAGCGATAGTCCGTGGAGGCGTTCCATTGAGCGGTACTGGTTCAGCGTGTTCGGCGAGCCGGGTGGCGATGCTCCGTGGGGCTGGCGAATTGGCGGTCACCACGTCTGCCTGCACTACACGGTCGTAGACGGCCAGCTTGTGTCACCGAACCCGCTGTTCTTTGGCGCCAACCCTGCGGAAGTCAGGCACGGCGAGCGCAAAGGGCTCCGAACCCTCCCGGCGGAAGAGGACATCGCACGATCTATCGTCACCGGACTCAATGGTGATCACCGGTCGATTGCCGTTATAGATGGCGATACGCCACAGGACATACTGACGAAGAGTTATCGCACCGCCGACCCTGACGCCACGCCGGTGGGACTCGCGTACTCACGCATGGACGCCGATTCCCGGGAGCGCCTCGTCAACCTGATGAAGGTCTACGTGAATCGCAACTCTGACGATCTGGCCACCAACGTCTGGGGCAAGATTGAGGCCGCGGGGCTCGATGACGTGACGTTCGCATGGGCAGGCCCAGATGTACCCGGCCAGGGTCACTACTACACGATCAGAGGCAAGCAGTTCCTCATTGAGTACGACAATACGCAGAACGGCGCCAACCACATCCACTCAGTCTTCCGCGACTACGAGAACGACTGGGGTGAGGACGTGCTGGCCACGCACTACGGTGGGTCTTCGCACCACTAAGGAGACCGTCCCAGCCGATCACATAACGATGTCATCCTGAGCGTAGCCGATAGGCGAAGTCGAAGGACCTGTCGCGGTGCACGCGACGGGTAACAGGTCCTTCGGCTACGGCCCAGAGCGGTCTTCGCTCAGGATGACATAGCAGTCGTGATACGCGCAGTTCCAAGTTTGACGACGCGCCCGCTCAATGTGCCCGTGCGGCAGGCACCTAACCCAGGCCCACGACCATAAAAACTCCGGCAAGCGTTATCGCCACGCCTTGCGCGGAGCGGCGGGTTAGTTTTTCCCCGAGGAATATCACGGAGAGCGGCACGATGAAGAGCGGGGAACTGCTGATCAAGATGGCGGTGGAACTTGCATCTGATCTATCGACCGCGATGATGAAGCTGATGAGCGCAACGCCCAGAAACAGTCCCGAAATGAGGACTCGAGTGCCGTCTTCACGCTTGATTGGGAGGGGTCGTGCCGGCGCCCAGACCGCGACCGCCAACAGGTAGAGCGCGACTATAACCACGTGGGCCAACACGTTCGCAGCGAAGACGTCGTTTGCCACGAGGCCCTCGTCGTACATGAGAAGGCTGATTGCCCACACCGATCCGGCGAAAACTGCGAGCACTGGAGCGGAGAGAAGATCGCCCAGGCCGCCGAACGTCGGCCGGCTGAGGCGTTGCTCGCCGGTGACGTTTGTCAGGTAGACCCCGGTGAGGATTAAGATGCCGCCGGTCCACGCGAAGGTGGCGACGTTCTCATCGAGGATCAGCCACCCGCCGAATGTCGATAGTAAAACGAACATTGCAGTAGCAGTTGTGAAGTTTCGGCCTACGTCCCCGATGGTGATTGACCGGAGGATTGCGAGATCTCCAGTGGAGCCGATTAGCGCACCACCCATCAGTAATGCTGCGTCTCTGCCGCTGATCTCAAATATTTCATCAAACGTTCCGGCCAATGCCACCGCAATAAGGCCCATGCCAGCGCCGATGAAGACGTAGATGGCGTTTATCCGAACGGCGCGAACTCGGATGGTTGCCGACTTGATGATGACGCCAGAAATGGCCCATCCGAGAGCTCCGCCAAGCGCGGCCAGTTCGCCTACTCCCATCAAGCGGACATCCTGAACTGGCTGTTGGCGCTTCGGTGCGACTTACTCGTAGACGTTGTGGTCAATCGTGTGGGATTCGATGTAGTTCCAGTCGAGTTCCAGGCCCAGCCCGGGCTTATCAGAGACTTGAACATGGCCGTTTGCGTCTATGGCGTCTAGATCGTCGTTGTAGCCGTCCAGGTAGATCGGGGCATGGACAAAGTTCTGGCATTTGGGGTGAACCAATCCAAGTTCGTAGTAGTTAGAGTTCCGCATTGCGGCCATGCAGTGGCGACGCGATGCGCCGGGTCCGTGAGGTTCAACATCCAGTCCGAGCCCCTCTGAGGCGTGGGCAATTTTCATGACACCGGTGATCCCGCCGTCATAGTCCTGGTCGATGCGGACGAAGTCGGTGCCATCGGCGATGATGAAGTCCATGTGTGGTTCCAGGCCGCGAGTGTGCTCAAGTTGGAGTAACGGCGTCTTGATGATCTCTCTCAGCTTGCGGTGTGCGAAGGCCGATACGCCGCCATCCTTGAAGGGATCTTCGTACCAGTAGTAGCCCCACTCATCACACGCCCGGCCGACTTTGATCGTATCGCCGAAGGTCTTATAGGCACAGAACGGGTCAAGCATGAGGTCCATCTTGTCGCCGACGCGCTTGCCGACCTCTTCAACCACGGCAATTTGCTTATCGAGTGGAGCGTCCTGCCACGGATGGATCTTGTAGGCGCGGTAGCCAATGTCGTAGCACTGCTCTGCAAAGTCCGCATACGCCTCGGGAGTGCTCAGGCCGCCCTTCTGATCGTCTCCCACGTAGGTGGAGGCGTAGGCAGGGAACGACGTTCGATACTCGCCTAGCAGCTGGTAAATAGGAGTCTCGAAATACTTTCCGGCGGCATCCCACAGCGCCATATCCACCTGGGACATGCCCATGCGGGCGTGCTGTCGGAGCGCCTGTTTCGCATCGTTATAGATCGTTTCACGCGCGAGGATATTTCGGCCCAGTGTTGAGCTGATGAACATGGGCAATGCCGAATACTCGGTCTTGCTCCCACCAACATACTCGCCAACCACGTCTGTATCGGTGTAAATCCGAATGGCCATCTGCGATGAAACGCGTGTTGATCCCGGCTCATAGATTGGGATGCCAATCGTCGGTTCTGAACCGATGTCCTTGAGTTCGTAGGTGAACTCATTAACTTCCACTTTTTTGATGATTGGAACGGCCATCGAAACGCCTCCAATGCGATTCTCAGATTATGTTCACGGGTTGAGGCGGGGCTTAGGATACTCTTTCAAGTCGCGCCAATCGGACTTATTGCCAGCCATCCCAGGAGAATTAGTGCCCTCGTCCCAACATCATTCCGTGATCGTCATTGGCGCCGGCCCGGGAGGTCTTGGCATTGGCGTACTCCTGGAGGGATGGCGGCCCCATCTCGTGGGTGAGCTTCCACCCCGGATTGCGGCCTATGGTGTTGGCGAGCATCTCCTGGAGCATGGTGACGACCTGCTAGGGGTAGATATGCATGCCATGGTCGGGGCGGGCATCAAGCCATTCGACCTGTTCCGGATTCTCCATCACCCCACTAACGAGTATCGCGGCAGGGATGATCGAGTTATCGAGTTCCACCAGGTCGAGCCCGTTGATTGGCTGATGATCTCAGAGTCACTGCCGGGCGGACTCTGGAATGAGGTCGCAAGGAATCAGCTGACGCTGTCACCTGGACACTGGATGGAGCTGGGGCCGTTGAGGCTTGATGTGTTTCTTGAGGAGACGGGTCGAGATATCGACCCCAACGCGTTGATCGAAAAGAAGGATCTGGTTCCGTACTATCACTGGTTCGCGGACAAGACAGGGATTTCGGAACGCGGGCTGTTTGGACATAGGGCGACCGGGGTGAATCGATCAAGCGATGGTCGTTTCACCGTCACAGTTTCTGAGCACGCCACCGGAGCAAAAACCGAATATACGAGCGATCACCTCGTGTTTGGCGCAGGTCCCAAGGCTCGCCCCAGGTCGCTTGATGTGCCGGGTGCGGACTTCCCTTACGTGAGCGATCACTACGATCACTGGGATGATCATCCGGGGGAGCGGGTACTGGTCGTGGGCGGTGGCCGATCTGCTGACTGGGCTGCGACTGAGCTGTATGACGCTGGACGCACCGTGACGTACGTGATGCGGGGTGATGAGGCGACACATCGCCGTCTAATCGACGATAGCCAGCATCTGCCGTACTACCAGCGGATTCGAGAGATCATCGAGGCCGACAAGGGTCGATTTGTTCGTCACTACAACTCGCGGGTATTGCAATTTAATGATGATCAGACGATTGAACTGGGTAATGGAGAAATCGTTGAAGTTGATCACGCCATCATTGAGATTGGTGGAGAGCCAGCCTACGATCTGCTGAGCAATCTGGGGCCGCTTACCCTGGTTGAAGGACGGGATAACTATCGGTTGCAGCTCATGCAGATGGTGGTGAATCCAGCGACGTTTGAGTCGGTTGATGTCCCAAACCTGTATCCGGTTGGCTATCTGGCGGAAGGTATGGGAATCTCAATTCTCGGCATGCATGGGAATGTCTATCCAATGGCGGCGGGCATTCTGCGTAAGCTAGGACGGCTGGATTAAAGCGCCCGAATAATCGCGAAGATTATGACGAACACCAGGGTGATAATCGAAATCGGCGTCATGAAAGCAGCGAAGCCCTTGTAGGCAAGTGCGTACTTATCTTGAAGTTGGGTCTGGGACACCGTGCCGGTACGCTGATATTCCGAAGCGACCTGCAGGAGTCCTAACGGTATAAATCCCCCCCGCCACACCGTGCCTGCCAGCAAAGCGATCATGGCGATGATTATGCCACCGGCCAGTGCGCCGCGGGAATATGAGTTGCCGAAGACAACACCGCTCCATGCGGCGCCAAGACCAGCGCCAAAGATCCCAAACATCACCGTTGCGGTGATCAGGCCCACGTATCCGGGAAGTTTCAACGTCTAATCTCCAGCCGTACCCGACCCGGAAGCGGCAGGTTCCATTGGAACTTCGGGAATAGTGCGCAGGTTCTCCGACTCCTTATCCCAGTCTGGAATGAGTAGCCTCCGGGTGGGCTGCAATACTGCGATGGAGAACGCTCCGGCGAGTGAGAAGCCCGCGGAAAGCCAGATCGCGGCGGTGTACGAACCAGTGATATCGAATGAAAACGCGCCCATCACTCCACCCAGCGCCATGCCAATGTTGGCGCCGAACAGTTGCCAGCCAATGGTGTGGCCCTGTGGCGCCTGACCATAGTACTGGCGATTGATCACCGGGAAGATCGTGCCTTCTCCGCCATACCCGATTGCGAACGCCACAGCGAATACGTAGAAGGCCAGCGTGGAGTCCGCGCTAAGTAGCAGAAGAACGGTCACGCCTTGCAGTAAGTATGAGACGAACATGACAGGCTTGGAGCCGATTCGGTCGCTGATTATTGGCGAGAACAGCCGTGTCATGAGGCTGACTCCAGCCAGCGTGCTCAGGACGCCAGCCGCAACATTTGCGTCCAGTCCTTTGTGGATTCCCATCGGCACAATCATCACAAGGATTACCGCGTGACCCACGCAGCCCAGGAAGTGGATGTTGATCAGGTTCCAGAAAGAGTGCGTGCTCCTGATGTGGTGAACATACTTCTCCTTCATGCGAGGTGAAGCCTTCTCCGGATTCATCGTGTCGGCATCGCCCTCACGCCATCCATAGGGCTTTTTCCCGGCATCGGCGGGGCTGTTCCTGAACCACAGCATGGTGAGTAAGATCACGCCAGTTCCACCGATGCCGCCGGTAACAAATGCGGTTGTCCAGCCGTATGAGTTGATTAGGGTGGACATGACCTGGATTCCAGCCACGGGGCCGAGTCCCCATGAGATCCAGAGGATTCCAGTGCCGGTGCCAAGACTCCTTCGGAACCAGACTGTTACGACTGGCAGTACAGGGATCAGAAACAGCGACTGGGCGATACCCAGCATTCCGCTGTAAGCCAGGTACAGGTGCCATATTGATGAGATATATGCGGTGCCAATCATCCCGACGAAGAAGAAAGCAGAGCCCAGGATCACGGCTTTGCGAGCGCCGACTCTTCCGGCGATTCGATCGGCGAATGGGCTGAAGAAGCCCGTAACGATGAACGATAGAGCAAATGCGATGGCGATGGAGCTGTTACTCCATCCATGCTCCTGCACCAGCGGGTCGATGAAGACTCCGAACGCGGCGCGCAACCCCGCACCGACCATTTGGATGACAGCCGCGATCATGATGATCACCCACGCGTAGTGGTAGTACTTGCTCTCCGCAATATGGGAGGAATAGGGGAACAGTTGGCTAAGCATTCATCGTTTTACGTTTATGAACTGGCTTGAAATCATACGATTTATGTCCCGGGGAAAGTTATCACCGGATTCAAGACCGTGCGCCAACCGGAGAATAGAATTCGATCACGAAACGGTCGTGGTCTTGTGCTTTTTGATCCATTCCCAATCCCACTCATACCCCAGTCCAGGCAGTGTTGGTGCCTGCAACTGAGCCTGATCATCAGGCTGCATCTCGTCTGTGTATCCCCACTGCGTTGAGTGCTTCGGTAGCCACCACTCAAAGTAAGCGCAATTTTCGATGGAAAGCATCACGTTAAGGTTCGCCGCATCGAGTGATGAATTTTTGGTGGTGCCGATCTCACAGTTCACGCCGAAGCCCTCGCACAGCGATGCAAGCTTCTTGAGTCCAGTGATACCCAGCTTTCGGGAGGTTCCCCGCGGCAGTTCAACCCGACCGGTCTTCACAAACTCAGCAGCTTGAGTGAAGAGGAATCCGGGTGCATCACTCACACAGAGCGGTGTTTTCAGCGTGTCCGTCAGCTTCTGGATGTCCTGGAATCTCTCAAATGGAAGCGGATCTTCAAACCAGTAGAAGTTCAGATCATCCAGAGCGGCACCAATTTCAAGTGCCTGGCCCAGGTCGTAACCGCTGTTGGGGTCCAGCATTAGTGTGAACGCGTCGCCAACCACCTCTCGCACTTTTGTGACCATTTCGATCACGGCAGCAGGGCTCAACGTGCCCGGGTGGATCTTGTAGGCCCTGTGGCCTTCGCTGATGAGATAGTTAGCTTCTGTGGCATATGACTCAGTCGTGTTCTGGCGCGGCGGGTACGTTGCGTATACGTCGACCGCTTCCCGAGCCGCGCCCAGCATCTGGTAGATGGGCATGCCCGCCTCTTGCCCGGCGATATCCCATAGGCAAACGTCCACCACTGAGTAGGCGGGGTAGAGCGCAGGTGAGCCGCCGCTGAGTGACGGCATCTGGTTCCATAGCCATTCACGATCGCTGGAGTCTCGCCCAACGACGACCGGTTTCAGCACTTTCAGGATTCGTTCGATCTGATCTCGGTCAACATTGTTGGTTCCATCGCCAATCGCGCATGTTCCTTGAACGCCTTCATCCGTCATGACGCGCAGCAGCGCACTCTCAACGTCGCCGCCAATGTGTGAACGTTGATCTGCCAGCGGCGTAACAGGCATTGATCGCTCAACGATATCGATTTGGAGATCCGTGATTTTCATATTTGGGATTCTGGCTTTCTGCCCAGTCGTCCTGGAAAGTATTAGATCAGGGCGATAGCTTTGGTCATGCCGGAGGTCCATCCCCCATCCACGTTGTAGGCGGAGCCGGTTACAAACGAAGATTCATCACTTGCCAGAAACAGTGCCACCTCAGCCACGTCCTCTGGATTTCCAAGTCGGCCCACCGGTGCGATTCTTCCCGCAAACGCTCGACCATCGGGATTCTCGTTCAGGTATGGAGCGGCCATATCGGTATCTATCCAGCCCGGGCAGATGCAATTCACTCGAACGCCGTCGTCACCATGATCGATCGCCATGGCGCGCGTCAGCTGCATCGCGGCGCCTTTTGTGGCGCAATATCCGGCGATGTCTGACTCCGCATAAAAGCTGTTCGCAGAGGCCGTGATGATGAACGATCCGCCACCAGAATCGCGCATCGCCGGGATGGCGTACTTGCCGCACAGGAATGCGCCCTTTGCATTGACGTTGAACATGGCGTCCCAGTCTTCTTCCGACAGGTCAATCACGCTGCCATCTCGCATGATCCCGGCGTTGCTGTACACCACATCCAGCCGGCCGAAGCGCTCAACGACGCTCGAAATCATCTCCGCGACATTCTCGCCGTTGGTCACATCCACCGTGTGGGCGTGAATCGAATCGGATAGAGCAGCCGTTTCTTCGGCCCCGGTTTCGTTGATATCGGCCGCGATGACCGTTGCGCCTTCGCTGGCGAACCGGTGGGCGCTTGCGCGTCCAATTCCGGCTCCGGCACCTGTGACGATTGCTACTTTGCCTTCAAGTCTCACTCGTAAACTCCCTGAATAGCTTTGGAGGATGCGAGTTTAGCTGAGTTGCAAGATTGGGACGTTATCCCTTGATCGTTCCTGTCTGAACAATCGCCTTTTCCTGCAAAGAGGGGTGAACTGGTCTGGATACAAACAGGATCAAGATCGAGGCGATCCACGCGAGGATGGCGAGCCCGACGAAACCCCATTTGTAGGTGCCTTGAATATCAAATTGCAGTCCTACAAGGAAGGGTGCAGCTGTCATTGACGCCCCCATCATTACGGATGAGAGTCCAAGTATTGTGCCAAAAGCCTTTGAGCCAAAGTAGTCGCCGCGCAAGGCGTGAAGAATTGGTGTGCGCCCGCCAAATCCGATGCCCCAAACAATTGCGAAAGCGAGTGCCATGGAATAGCTGGTGCTGAACGCCAGAATTAACACACCAAGGCCTTGAATCGCGATGAACAGGGAGATTGGATACTGCTTGGAGAACTTATCGCCGATAAATCCTCCCGCCATCTGAAACGTGAAGGCCACTATTGCGATTACCGGAATAATCGTGGCCGCTGTAATTGGATCGATTCCAATGTCGTTCAGGTGAAGCAGTAGATGTGCCGATACGGCGGCGGTGCTGAAGTTCACGAGCGAATGTGTTCCAGAGATAATCCAGAAGGCTCTGGTATGTAGTGCTTCGCGCGCTGTGAAATCGAGATCTGACCCAACGATCTCTGTCTCTCCTTTTGACTCCGCCTCCGACTGCGCCACGCGACGATCGTGGGCGAGTTCACCGGCAGCCCCAGAGCCTCTTCGGGTGAGCGCCCAGTAGAAGAACGGCGCGACCAGGATCGAGACGACGCCAATCCAGAACACTGTGGTTCGCCAGCCGTGGGCGTCGATTCCCCAGGCCAGTGCAGGGACGACCAGTCCGGCCAGACTGCTACCACCGACAACAATCGCGATACCCGTGGAACGCCGTTTTGGCAGCCAGTGGTTCACCGCGACGACGGAGGGGACAAATCCACCCATGCTGAAGCCGAGAGAGAGCACGAGGAATGCGGCGTAGTAGGTGACTACACCGTGGACCTGCGATAGGAAGATGAAGCCGACGCCACCCCCGATCATGCCGAACAGCATCATCTTCGCGGGGCCAAATTTGTCGGTTAGAAAACCCTCCAGAGGGCCAAACAGCGTGCCGCCAAACCGGCCGAAGGAAGCGACACCGCCGATTACGGCCCGGCTCCAACCAAACTCATTCTCAACCGCCAGGAAGATGGCGCTTGAACCCTGGAAGGTTGGTCCAGAGGTGAAGATCATGTTCAGGCCGCCGGTAAGGGCAACCCACCACCCATATGACACACGACGGACCCTGCCGGGAAGGCCAAACAAAACGTGTTCTCCGGTTTTACTAATGTGGGTGATGGTGCCAGCACCGCTCAGTCAATCAGATTCCAGCCCTATATGGAACAGCTATACTCGGCGCCGCGTCACCAATACGTACAAAGTCACCGCTTGAGAGTTGATTCATGAAAATCACAGATGTCACAACCACCCTGCTTTTCGATCCCGAGGGATTCGTCTTTCAAGATTCCACTATTCCGACGCCGCCTCCAGGGGCTAAGGGCAGATCATCCCTCTTCGTACACATCAAAACTGATGCAGGATTTGAAGGGCTGGGAACGGCCGCCGGCCTGAGAGCCACCCGCATGGTCATTGAGGACAATCTGAAGGATCTACTGGTGGGCCAGAATCCTTTCAACACTGAGAAGATCTGGAACGACATGTTCTGGCATGTTCGAGGCTTTGGACGCAAAGGAATTGCATTCCAGGCCATATCCGCCGTAGATATTGCTCTCTGGGACTTGAAGGCCAAGGCGCTTGATCTGCCTCTTTACCAACTTCTGGGGCCGTACACAGACACGGTTCCGATTTACGGAAGCGGTGGCTGGACCAACTACTCAGAAGAAGAGTTGGTTGAAGAGCAGATGAGTTACGTGAACCGCGGAATTCCCCGCGTGAAGATGAAGGTTGGGAAAGATTTCGGTCAGAGTGAGCGTGAGGACTTGCAGCGCATCGAAGCGGTTCGAGCAGCCGTTGGAGACGATGTCGAAATCTTCGTTGACGCCAACAACGGCTACTACGCCAAACAGGCCATCCGGATGGCTGCCGAGTTTGAGGAGTACGGCATTGCCTGGTTCGAGGAGCCTGTGCTGGCCGACGATATCGCGGGACTTGCTGCCGTGGCCAGTTCAACCACAATTCCGGTAGCAACTGGCGAACACGAGTACACGAAGTTCGGATTTAAAGATTTGATTAGCGCCGGTGGAGCAGACATCGTTCAGCCAGATATTGGTCGTGTGGGTGGTGTGACTGAGTGGATGAAAGTGGCCCATCTGGCACATGCATTCAATCTTCCTGTGGCCCCGCATGCGTTCCAGCTCATTCATCTACACACGGCGTGTGCCACGCCGAACTTGAAGGTGGTTGAGTACCTGGGAGGCGCCGAAAGTACTGATAGGCTCTGGTACACGGAGTTCCCTGAGCCGAAAGACGGTATGTGGTCGCCGTATTCAGACCGCCCCGGCCTTGGCCTTGAGCTTGATCCGGATGTCGTGAAGAACAATTCGATCGATTAGTCGGGCGGTTCTTCGCGACTCCATATGACGTATTGGTCATCGGCGCTGGCGCGTATGGCCTAAGTTGAGCGTCGCGTTCAGTGTGAAAGAGTTCTCGCCGAAACGGTTCTAATCGCGCCGCTGTCAGCCCGCTAGATTTGCCCCAGGAGGTGCGAGTGCGTCTGAAGGCGCGGTATGATTTCCGCCCTTGAATATTAGATAAATCTGCAAAGTAAAAGGCCGGTTGATATGAGACTTGAAGGCAAAGTTGGTTTGGTTACCGGTGCTTCGTCTGGAATTGGTGCCGCAACCGCACGTTTTTTCGCGAACGAGGGCATGGCCGGCGTGATCGTTGCTGACATTAACGATGAGCTGGGAGCGCAGGTCATGAGTGAGATCAACGAGGGTGGCGGAAATGCCATCTACGTACACCTGGATGTCAGCGACGAGGACCACTGGCAAGCGGCCGTAAAAGCGGCCGTGGCGAAGTACGGCGGCCTCGACGTCACCATGAACAACGCAGGGATGTCCGTTCCCGCATCTCGTAAAAAGGTCGAGGATACGACGCTTGAGATCTGGAACGCGATGCACGCAGTTAACGCTACTGGCGTCTTCCTTGGCATGAAGCACTCAATCCCGGAGATGAGAAAGCGCGGTGGTGGCTCCATCATCAATACGTCGTCAATCTTTGGGATCGTGGGAAGCGGTAGCGGGACGGCCTACCACTCAGCCAAAGGAGCGGTGCGAACTCTGACAAAGGCCGCCGCAATCCAATACGCGTCCGAGAAGATTCGAGTTAATTCCATTCACCCGGGGTTCGCAGATACTGGGATGACAAAAGATCTGCACGCCCAGCCAGGGGAACGAGAGCGGAGGATTGCCCTCATACCCCTTGGCAGAATGGGTTTGCCGGAAGATATGGCCTGGGGCGCGGTCTACCTGGCGTCCGATGAATCGAGTTTTGTGACAGGGATTGAACTCGTGATTGACGGAGGAACCATCGCCCAGTAGCGGTCAGTGCGGAGCAGGGACCCGGAATTAGGTCTGGGTGAGCTTCCCCGTCTCCGCAAGGAAGAACAGAACGGCGTTCACCCGTGCGTGGGCGCTTGGCTGCTGTTGCAGACGCGTCTTGGAGAAGATGCTTCCAATGTGTCTCTCAACTGTCCGCGGCTGGATAAACAACTCTTCGGCGATGGCCGCATTATTAGCGCCACGTGCCATGCAGGAGAGAACCTCTCGTTCACGCTCTGTCATTTCCGACAGGAACCCGCTTTCTCCGGTCTGCCCGCCTCCGGCGAGTTTGTTGACGATGTCTGGGGCGAGGACGGTCTTGCCCTCGGCCACATCCTTCACGGCCTGAACAAGGTCAGCGAGACGGGTTAGCGTGTGCTTCAGTAGATAAGCCTTGCCCTTGGGGTCTGCAAGAAAATCACGCACAAAATCGGCATCATCGAAAGCGGATAGCAGGATTATCCCGGTGTCCGGGGTTCGTTCCAGGATAATTGCAGCGGCCTCAATACCATTGAGGCGTGGCATTTTCCCATCCATGATGATCACATCGGGTTTCTGAGTTGCCATCATGGCGATGGCTTCTTGACCGTCACCTACGTAGCCGATTACGTCAATATCTGGCTCGTTGTCCAGATACATTCCGTAGGCCTGACGCATGAGCTCATGGTCATCCACCATTAGCACACGAATATTCTCGTCGGGCATCGTTGCTCCCTTTACTGCCTGGCCCCTATATCGCACCCGATGATTGGGAGGCCATAGAAAGGGGGGAGTTATCCCAATCACGTAAAGGTTTACGCAATTGGGATAGAAACCGTTACTGAGCCACCCTCTGGCGCAGCTTCCGCGGTTGCGTTTTGCAAGCCCAGCGCTTCTGTGGCTTGACCGGCGATTGGCCAGGCCATCCCGACCTCATCATCGTAGCCTCGGGCATGACAAGTAACGTTTGTGCTGACGCCATGCGATTCGATGCTCCATGTGACGATTCCGCCGCCCGGTAGCGAGGCTGGCGCGTCCAGCAGCAGCGCAACCAGCGCCTGAGTCATTAGGGACTTGTCCGCGGTGATCATTACCGGTACGCCGGGCTGGTCTTCGTCTAGCGGCACCTCAACTCCGGAGTTCCGAAATGCTGGAGTGGCCAGACGGGCGGCGAGACGCACTGTATCTTCAAGATCAAACTCGCTGATCTCTCCTGGAGAGGATTTGGCGAATTCCCAGATCTCCTGGGTGAGCGTGCGTGCCTTTTTTCGGCCCCGTCCACAAGGTTGAGCCACTCAGTTATGCGATCAACCTGATCTGCGGGCAAGCCGGTGCTCCTATCAGCCGATGAAAGCAGCTCTCGGGAAAGGTCGTTGAAGCCAAGAACAATTCCGATCGGGCCGTTCAGATCATGGGCGAGACCTGCGGCAATACGACCTACGAGTGACGCACGCTGGGTGTTCAATCCCTAGTCTGATTCGGAATCTGTTCGGGGCATCTGGGACTCAATCATGGGTGGAATCTTGCTTCGGGGGATGGTTGAGCTTAATAAGACTGGTGGCCGAGGTCAATTATGAAGCGCTTCCCGGGTCCATCCATCGAGCCTGTTCTCCAGTTTTCTACGTGGAGACTCGCACAAGTGGCTTTCCGATCACCTGCGGGTCGGTTGGCCGTCCGGGGATACTCAACGAAAGTGCACCTAATTCTCTCTCGACACCGCTTAGTGCTGCAATTGTCCAGGGAATGTCGAATAGTCTCGCCTCAAACAGGCCTTCACTATCTGCAACTATGGAGCTTCGATTCGCGTTCACCGTGGTCAGAATCTGGTTTGCTGAGTGTGCCGGATTGTTTTCCTCTATATTGCCATGATCTGATGTGAGGATGACATCACATCCAACTTCCGTGGCCGCAGCCAGGATTGCCCCAACTGCAGCATCAACCGCTTCGTATGCTTCCACCGCCGCGTCGAACTGACCGGGCAGCAGGTGGCCAATCATGTCGCAATTTGAAAAGTTGCAGGCCAGCACACGGTGCTGCGAAGATCTGATCTGGTGCGCCATTTCAGTCGAAATTTCAGGTGCTCGCATCCCCGGTGTCTTCCAGAAGTCGGCATCAGATTCAACTCCATCCGCCTCGGAGGTGGATGGGAATACATCGCGTGTTTCGAATCCCTGATTTGAAGGCGTTTCACGTCGGCCGCGCAAGAAGTAGCCCACGTGCGCTGACTTGTTGCTCTCACCGACCAGCGAGTAGGTCTCGCCGGAGAAGAGGCTGGGGAACAGCGCAAAAATATTCCCCGGCTGCGGGCCTGTGGGAAATGCCACCGTCATGCCAGACCGCTCAAGTTCGGGGTGGTACTCGGCCAGACCGGTGAGGTGAATCTTGAGGTCGTCCCGCAGCCAATCGAAGTTCCAGGCACGGTTTCTTTCCGCGGCTTCCTTCGTGAGAAAGTTTCGATCACCCAGTAATGCTGCTGAGATGGCTCGCTGGCGATCGGCGCGGAAGTTCAGGTTGATGAACGTGTCGCCGGACTCGATGACTCGCACGCTGCCGTCTGGAGCGGGAACGACCATGGGTGGAATCTCTGTGTCGGATCGATCTTGGGCATGAAAATCATCGATGCGCTCCCTGAGCGCAATGAGATCGCGGATCACTTCTCCCTCACCCGCCAGGAGCATCTGATATGTGCGAGCCGTATTTTCTTCCCGAAAGTCTCGGTCCATCGCAATGTTTCTGCCCACGACCCACGCGACGCACCCTTGAGCGTCATAGCGCTCCAGAAGCGTTTCGAGTTGACCGAGATAGTCACCCACACCATTTTGGTTGCGCGTTGTGGACGAGTCTGCGGGGGAGTCTCGACCATCAAGAATTACTTCCATACGCATTCGGGCTGGCGGAATGTGATGTCGAACGAACGCAAGCTCCAGGAACGCTTCCAGGTGGTTCCA
>DBZV01000173.1:16965-31646 GCA_002311865.1 Dehalococcoidia bacterium UBA1151 | reverse complement strand
CGAAAATTCAGGTTTCCTGATGAAGATACGCGCTCGATAGCTTCATTGAGCTGTGGGTTAGCGATGAACTGCCCAGAGCTGATTGCTGCTGAAATTTCGAGCGCGGTCTGTGGTGCAACCCAGATATTGCCAATCTGCTGGTGCCCTGTATCAGAGTTGCCCATGACTGCCGGATCCAGATCTTCAAACCCTACGAGCCGACCGGACGCATGTGTTGGGAAGGTTAAGTTGCCGTTTCTGGCGGATGTCAGGTGAGGCGTATCCGCAACCCATGGAACATAGCGTGCTTCCTCAGCGATGGATCTCCGTACTTCTGCAATCTCCGCAATTGCGTCTTCGCTCAATAAGGCCTGCGCATGGGAGAGCAGATCGATGTGGGCCAACGCATCCGCCGTGCTCGTGCCGCCAGAAACGGTCTCGGCGTGGTTCGGGAACATCAGCCATTCCATCGCCTGAGCGAGCTCGATACCTGCTTCCGAGCATGGCGCTTCCAGAGCTTGCCTCACCTCGGCCATGGTGTCCGGCGAGAGTTGTTGGATAATGGCGCTGGCCAGCGCAACTTGTCTAGACAGCGAATACCCGAGGCCATCGAATATCACGAGCGCGACCGCCTGCATTTTCCTCTCAATACTCATCTGAGTACGGTGAGGTTCTTTGGAGCTTTTATCAAATCAAACCCTTCTGAGGCCAACCAACCGGCGGGAAGTTCCAAAACGTTGATATGCGGGGACTCACCGGCACTGAACTGCTGAGACTCCCATTCGCAGCGATTCCGCCACGCATTATCCGACTCAACTTCTGCGCGCGGACAGGGCAGAAGTGTGACCGCCGCCACAGCAACATCAGATGCGTCGAAGTAGATTATGTCGAGTGGCACATAGGTGTTGTACATCCAGAATCTGCGACTTGTCTCTGCCGGAAGTTCAAACCACATTCCTGTACCTGCCGTGATATCTGATCGGCACATGTATCCCTGCGTTCGCTGTGGTACATCACGAGCCATCTCCGCATTGATTTCGAACTCTCCATCGCCAAATGAGAACTTCAGGTTCTCAACTGACAACGGCACTCGACTTATCGTCTGACAGTCCGGGTGATCAAGAAACTCGGGTGATGCAACGTCGATCCCGGTTATCGTCCCACCATCACACGCGACAGCAAGCGCAAGCGCTACCAACAGGGCGGCCAACATTGACGGCCATTTCTCGCTCTGCCTGGCTATCGCCTCAGTTCTGATGGCCCGGCTCACCGGTGTTCTCAGACCACCAGCGCATCGCATCTTCATCAAACTCAAGTCCAAGCCCGGGCTTCTCCGGAACCGTGATGTGACCATCTATGACCGGCAGCGGCTCCAGAAGAATAGGGCGATCATCTCGAATTGAGACCGGCTCGATGTTGTACTCCTGTGCGTAGGGAACATCGTTTCTGCCAGCCACCCAGTGCAAATGGGCCGCGGTTGAGATGATCGGTTGGGTATTGTGGACCGTCATAGGCTTGCCGTGACTGCTGACGATGGCCGCGATGTTGATCAACTCGCTTATGCCGCCGCACTTGATCACATCGGGCTGGACGATGTCCGGGCGTCCACGAGTGACCAGTTCCAGGAATTCCCATCGGGTGTATGAAGTCTCCCCCGCTGCGATAGGGATGGTGAGCGCATCTGCAAGGGCTGCCATACCGTCAAGATCCCATATTGGCAGTGGCTGCTCAAAGTGGAACACGCCGTAGTCCTCCAACTGCTTCCCAATCTCGATCGCGTTGTGCAGAGAGTAAGCACCGTTGATGTCTACCAGGATCTCAAAATCATCGCCAACGGCTTCGCGCATCTCCCGCACATGCTCCACGGTGCGGTCGTCAGGATGATCAGTGGCTCCCGGGACTGCGGAGTGCATCTTGTAGCCGGTGAACCCTTCCGCCTGGAACGATGCCGCACGATTTGCCTCTTCCACTGCCGTCAAATCACGACGAAGTGAGCTGGCGTACACCCTGATTCGGTCTTTTCGCTTACCGCCAAGCAATTTGTACAGAGGAAGTCCCAGAGCTTTCCCCTTGATATCCCAGAGAGCGATATCGATAGCCGCAGCAGCAGTTTGCAGGGTGCCGGAAGGTCCCGCAACATTGCCCGCGGAGTGCATCGCATCCCAGATCTCCGCCGTGTCGAACGGATCTTTCCCAATCACCAGGGGCGCAAAAATGGTATCGATTGCGGCTTTCTGAACATGCGGCCCACGGCGAAAGGACTCCCCGTATCCGGTGATTCCCTCATCCGTCCGAATCATCACAAACGGGTAAGTTTCATCCAGAATAAGGCATTCGATTTCAGTTACGCGCATAGATATTCGTCCCTGGACAACCAGTAAAAATTGAATTCGTTAGCGAAGCTCTTTGGGAAGCACGAAGGTGATGTCTTCTTCTCGCTCTCCCACGGGGAATACGTTCTGAGGTTCAAGCCAATCGATCACCGCTTGAACCATCACCTCAGGTGTTGAAGCACCAGATGTGATTCCAACATTGGTGACGCCATCGAACCATTTTGAGTCGATCTCTTCCGGTCCGTTGACCAGATATGCCGGAATGCCGTTGGCCTCCGCTACTTCCCGGAGCCGCTGACAGTTTGAACTGTTCTGAGCACCGATCACCAGTACAACATCCACTTTGTCGGCCACGATCTTTGTCGCCTCCTGGCGATTGGTAGTGGCGTAGCAGATATCGTTGCGCACGATCGCATTGGGGAACTGATCTGTAACTTGTTTGATTGCAAGCGCTGTATCGTCAACAGACAGGGTTGTCTGGGTGAGGACTGCAACTTGCTGGTCGTCTTCCCAGTCTGGAAGATCGAATTCTTCCCGTTCGTCCAACAGCGCCATATCCGTCTGGCCCATTGTTCCCACAACTTCCTGATGGCCACGGTGACCGACCAGAATTACCTTTTTGCCTTCCCGGCGATACTTTTTGGCTTCATTGTGAACTCGAGTTACCAGTGGGCACGTGGCATCGATAATATTGAGGTTGCGAGCGTGGGCCTTTTCGAAGTCGGAAGGCGCTGAACCATGTGCCGAGAAGACCACGTTTGAGCCTTCCGGGATTTCATCAACATCTTCAACCGTGAGGGCTCCTTTATCTTCAAGCGCCTTGACAACATGTGGGTTGTGGACGATCTGGTGCTTTACGTAGACGGGAGCGCCGAATCGCTCAAGTGCAATCTCAACAATGTCTACTGCGCGCACCACACCCGCACAAAATCCTCTTGGTGAGCTCAAATATACGTCCAACTGGGTCTCCACTGAGTTGTACCGCCACTTTGCGATGTGTTCTAGAAGCAAACAAATTATACGCGGAACAGGTCTACTCCAGATATGGAAACACGCGTGATGCGGGTATTTCGCCGTGCCTCACATGGGTTCCATAACCAGTAGGGGGGTGGCAGCAGGCACGCAATGAAGAGTTCGCTAGACCCACCTTCTTGCGAATGTAAACGAGGCATAGGTTAGTCCCACAGAACGGGCAGGGTGGAAAAAGACGGGAGAGCCAGGATGATTTACCTGAAGAGTTGCACGCGATGCGCAGGCGATGTTCACCTCGACTGGGATACATGGGGTGGGTTCATGAAATGCCTTCAGTGCGGCAAGACCTGGAACTATCGCAAACCAGCAGAGCGAAACTTCACAGAAGATGAGCTTGCTGCGCTTGACCAGGAGCACGTAGCAGCCCAGGCCGTTGCAGAGCAGATTGAACTGCCGCGAGCCAGCTAAAGCTCTGTGGGATTCTCTGACGCTGCGTGCAACAATTAGGGCATGCCAGAGTCAAGTAGCCAGACCGCTCCAACATCCAACAGCGAATCATCGGTCCTCGTAGAGAGATCAGATTCGATCGCTACGATTCGGCTGGACAGGCCTGAACGGCGCAATGCGATGGCTGGGGCAACTCTTGATGCGCTGGGCAGCGCTATCGAGTCAGCTGCAATTGATGACGAATTCAGAGTGGTCATCATTACCGGTAGCGGTGGATCGTTCTGTGCTGGCGCAGATACAGACGAGATGCTCGGCGGCAAAAATCCGGCCCCCCATGCCCATGGCGATGCGGGATCCGAGGGGCTGCGAAGGGGATTCAAAAACGCCCAAGACGTGATCCTGGGCATTCACAAGCTGGAGAAGCCGACGATCGCGATGGTTGACGGACCGGCCGTAGGCACCGGATTCGACATTGCCTGCGCCTGTGACATCAGAATTGGATCAACCACCTCGAGGTTCATGTCCGCGTTTGTTTGCATGGGTCTATTTTCCGGATACGGTGGGACATGCCTGTATCCCAGATTGCTGAGATTGGGCAGAGCGGCAGAACTTCTCTACACCGAGGAATGTTTGAAGCCGAAGAGGCTTATGACGTGAGGTTTTTGAACAGGTTGGAGGCCCCTGGAGGCCTGGAAGACGTGACAATGAAACTGGCAGGGAAGATTGCCGCTGGACCTCCAATTGCTCGTGGACTGGCCAAAATGATGATGTATCGCGGCCTTGAGATGGATTTTGATACCGCGGTGCAGATGGCAGCAGCAGAATCTATTACCCTGTCATCGGCAGATCACGCAGAGGGATTTGCAGCTGTTCGAGAGCGTCGCAAGTCTGAGTACCGGGGAGCCTGATATATGCAGAAGAACGGCCACGCAAATCTGAAGGTCCTTGCCGGTAACTCCCACCACGAACTGGCAACCGCAATCTGTGATTATCTGGGTATCCCGGAAGGCCGGGTAGAGGTCTTCAAGTTTGCAAATGACAATACATTTGTCCGTATTCTGGAGAACGTCCGCGAGCGTGATCTATTTATCCTGCAAACGCTCTCCACTCCGGTGAACGATCACATCATGGAACTGCTGATCATGATTGACGCAGCCAAGCGGTCGTCGGCCGGTCGAATAACAGCGGTGATCCCGTACTACGCATATGGCCGCTCTGACAAGAAAGATCAGCCGCGGGTTCCGATCACGGCACGACTCCTCGCTGATCTTCTGACAACCGCCGGTGCAGATCGCGTCCTGACCATTGACCTGCACGCTGGTCAGATCCAGGGATTCTTCAATATTCCTGTAGACGTTTTGACGGCAGAGAAGCTAATTGTCGATTACTTCAAGAAGAAAGCCCTGAAAAATCTCGTCGTCGTGGCTCCTGACATTGGCATCAGCAAGACAGCACGCAATGTCGCAGAGCAGTTGGACGCGCCACTCGCCATCGTAGAGAAGCGGCGAGTGGGAAATAACGACAAAGTTGAAAGCCTCAATGTCATCGGTAGTGTAGACGGTCGTCCGGTTCTGACAGTTGATGATGAGATTGACACTGGCGGTACGTTACTCTCAGCAATTGCGGCGGTGAGCGAGGCCGGAGCAACCGAGGTCTACTCCTGCGCCACACACGGTGTATTCTCAAATGGGGCCGTAGAAAGGCTGTTAAGCGTAGAAACTCTTAAGGAATTAGTCGTCACTGACTCGATACCATCTAATGGGGTGACGGATGATCCCCGGCTGGTCAACCTAACATTAGCTCCATTGATGGGAGAAGCGATCAGGCGAATCCACGAAGGTGAGTCTGTTGGCTCGCTCTTCAGATAGCTCCGCCGACCTTCGGCGGGAGAACAAGATACCCGGATCCGAAAAATGGTTCTAAAACTAATTGGCAAGGTGGTTGGAGAGTCCAACACCAAAGCTCTCAAAAAGTCCGATCAGATCGTCAAAGAGGTCACCGAACTCGAATCCGAGTTCATCTCGTTGAGTGACGATGAGCTCAAATCTGTAACGGTTGAGTTCAAAGAGAGAATCGCGGACGGCGAGTCCCTTGATGACATCATGGCAGAGGCATTTGCGGCCGTGCGGGAATCTTCAAGACGCACGCTTGGCATGCGCCATTTTGATGTCCAGATCATAGGCGGATTCATTCTCCACAACGGCAATATTGCAGAGATGCGCACCGGTGAGGGAAAGACGCTCGTCGCTACGCTTCCCGCCTACCTGAACGCCCTCACTGGTGAAGGCGTTCACATAATTACGGTCAATGACTACCTGGCAAAACGCGACGCGGCCTGGATGGGCCGCATCTTCATGGCGCTGGGTCTCACCGTTGGCTGTCTGCAGAACGATGGCTCACTGCTGCTGAAATCTGAATCTGAAGAGACCGAAAAGTCTGAGTCAAAGGCCAAAAAAGAAGACGACCAGTACGAGAGCGTCACCAAGCGTGAGGCTTATGCAACCGACGTCACTTACGGCACCAATAATGAGTTTGGCTTTGACTACCTGCGAGACAACATGGTTGAGACGGCTGAACGGCAGGTTCAGCGCGGCAGGGAGTACGCGATTGTTGATGAAGTTGACAACATTCTCATTGACGAAGCCCGTACGCCATTAATCATCAGCGGACCTGCCCCGGATAAGGGCCAGGAGTACGCACGCTATGCCGGACTTGCTCGTCGTCTGGTGATTGATCTGGACTTCACAGTAGACCTCAAGAGCAAAGGTGTCTCACTGACCGATAGTGGTATTCAGAAGGCTGAACAGTTCCTCTCAATCAGCAACCTGTATGACCCGGCGAACTACATCATGTCTCACTTTATTGAAAATGCTGTGAGAGCAGAGCATACATACCTGAGGGATAAAGATTACGTTCTGAAAGATGGTGAAGTTCTGATTGTTGATGAGTTCACCGGACGGCTAATGATAGGCCGGCGCTACTCAGAAGGACTGCACCAGGCCATTGAGGCTAAAGAGAACGTGCAGGTCCAGCGCGAATCCATCACATACGCCACCATCACTCTCCAGAACTACTTCAGAACGTACACGAAGTTGTCCGGAATGACCGGCACTGCGGTCACTGAGGCTGAAGAGTTCGACAAGATTTATGGCCTGGAAGTGGTAGCCATTCCAACCAATAAGCCAACAATTCGAGACGATAAATCCGATCTTGTTTACAAGAGCGAGACTGCCAAATTCAGAGCCGTCGTTGAATCGTTGAAGGAGTTGCAAGAAGAGGGGCGACCTGTACTGGTCGGCACCACCAGCATCGAGCGCTCCGAAGCACTTTCTGGCATGCTCACCAAGGCCGGTGTGCAACACGAAGTATTGAATGCCAAGAACCATGCACGTGAAGCATCTATCGTTGCCCAGGCCGGTCGGCCGGGTGCCATAACCGTTTCAACCAACATGGCGGGTAGAGGTACGGACATCATCCTTGGCGGCAACCCAGAAGGGTTTGAGATATCCGAAGAAGACTGGCAGCGCGACCACGATCGAGTGATTGAACTGGGTGGGCTCTTCGTTCTGGGTACCGAACGCCACGAATCACGTCGGATTGATAACCAGCTTCGCGGTCGATCTGGACGTCAAGGCGACCCTGGTGAGACACGATTCTTCATCTCCACGGAAGACGACCTGATGCGTCGGTTCGGTGGCGATCGAATCAAATGGATCATGGAGAAGGCCGGACTCGATGAAGATATCCCTATCGAGAACAGGATGATTTCAAAGGCCGTTGAGAGCGCCCAGAGCAAGGTTGAGGGCTACCACTTTGAGATCAGGAAAAACCTGGTCGACTATGATGACGTTGTGAACACGCAACGTGATGTGATCTACAAGTTGCGCCAGAAGGTTCTTGCAGAAGAGTCTTTGCGTGAAGAGATCACCAACATGACTGACAAGCAGATAAGACTGGCTGTGAGCATGTATCTGGACGGCCCGGATGACTCATGGGACGTTGAGGGTCTGCAGCGGGAGATCAAAACAATCTTCCCGTTCCTGCCTGAAGAACTTGAGGATCCTGAAGATATCTACGCCATGGAATCGGCAGATATTGAAGAGATACTTATCGATGAGATTCAGTCGGTCCATGATCGCCGCATAGAAGAGTTTGGCGCTGAGGGCATGGAGATGATTGAGCGCCACGTTCTTCTCCGACAGCTTGACTCGCACTGGGTTGAGCACCTGACCGCGATGGAAAACATGCGCCAGGGAATTGGTCTCCAGGCAGTGGGTCAGCGCGACCCGCTGGTGCAGTACAAGCGAGTCTCATTCGAAATGTTCGATGAGTTGATGAGCGATATTGAAGTGGACGTTGCTCATATGGTCTATCGATTGGCGCCAGCACCACAGAACCAGACCGCGAACACGCATAACCAGCGCGGCAGCGCGGGCAGGGGCACTGAGTCAACCACGTCCAACAACGGCGGCGCAGGGGGTTCTGCGACATCCAACGGCCTAGGGCAGGCGTCGATCGCCCGTGGCGCCGGAGGCCAATCGAAACTAGCAGCCGTTGCTGAACACCATGGCGCTGGCGCCAACGTGGCCAAGAAGCAGAAGATTGGCAGGAACGATCCCTGTTACTGCGGCAGTGGAAAGAAGTACAAACGCTGCCACGGTTGAGAGTGACCACCTGAGTTGAGCAGTCTTGGATAACGCACAGATCTCAAGGGTTTTCTCAGATATCGCCACCTTGCTCCAACTGGAGGGTGAGCCGATCTTCAAGACCCGCGCGTACTCTCGGGCCGCTGAGATTGCAGCCAATCACCCGGTCGATCTGGTATCAATCGCCAGCGATCTGGACGCGCTCAAAGAGATTCCCGGTATTGGAAATGCAATCAGCCTCAAGATTCAGGAACTTGCGGAGACCGATCACCTCCAGTTCTATGAAGACCTTCAGGGTCGATTTCCCGCTGGGCTTCTGACCCTCCTTGAAGTGCCGGGTATAGGCCCAAAGACGGCGCTGCGGGCTTCTGAAGATCTCGGGATCTTCTCCGTGGAGACGCTTGAACGGTCGATTGAAGCTGGCGAGTTCGAAAAGCTGCCCAGGGTCGGTAAGAAGAACGCGGAAAACATTCTGCGGCACATTAGATCGCAGCGACGTCAGAGCGATCGCCACATGCTGGGAATGGCGTTGCCCATCGCTGATCGCCTGTGCGAGACGCTGAGAAGAGCCTTCCCATCGGCATCGAATATCTCCATAGCTGGCAGCACGAGACGCGGCGTGGAGACAGTTGGCGATCTCGACATCCTATGCACCAGCGATTCACCATCGGAAATCACGCACTGGTTCGCTTCGATGGATGAGGTCACAGATATCCTGGGCCAGGGCGACACGAAGGCAAGCGTGGTCTTGCGCAACGGTCTGCAGGTTGATCTTCGTGTAGCGCCAGCGGAGAGTTTCGGTGCGCTGCTGCTCTACTTCAGTGGTAGCAAACAACACGGCATCAATCTACGTTCACGAGCCCAGAGCATGGGCCTGTCGCTCAATGAGTACGGCCTGACTAATGTTGAATCGGGGCAGTTGGAGTCCTTTCTCACAGAGGCGGCCGTCTACGAGCGTCTTGGCCTGCCTTACATCCCTCCCGAGATGCGAGAAGATCGCGGTGAAATCCAACTGGCCGATGCCGGTGAATTGCCCACGCTGATCGAAGTCGGTGATATTCGGGGCGATCTTCATGTCCACAGCAATTGGTCTGATGGCCGAACGCCTATCGAGGAGATGCTGGTTGAGGCGCAAAACCTGGGACGGGGATACAT
The DNA here is from genome assembly GCA_002311865.1 of Dehalococcoidia bacterium UBA1151. GTDB lineage: Bacteria > Chloroflexota > Dehalococcoidia > Lucifugimonadales > Lucifugimonadaceae > UBA1151. Next base: position 22,114 of record DBZV01000173.1, on the reverse strand, counting down.
CGCAATCACAGATCATTCGTCAGGACGTGGCGTTGCCAATGGACTTAGCGATGAACGCCTGATCCTCCATAACGAAGAGATTGATCGACTACAAGCCGAGTTCCCTGATATCCGAATCCTCAAAGGTTCTGAGGTAGATATCCGCTCCAATGGGAGTCTAGATTACGATGAAGAGATACTCTCAACGCTCGATATCGTGATCGCTTCGGTTCATTCAGCCATGAGCCAGGAGCGTAGCGTGATGACAGAGCGTGTTCTAACCGCCATGAACAACCCGCATGTCACCGCGATTGGTCACCTTACGACTCGACTACTCTTCGACGGCATTCGATCTCGAGATCCGATTGATATCGATACAGAAGTGATATTTGCGGCGGCAAGTGAGACCGGAACATTGATGGAGATTAATTCATCTACCAAACGTCTGGATCTGAAGGACACTCACATCTTTAGAGCTAGGCAGTTGGGAGCGAAGTTCCTCATAAATACCGATGCTCATCGGCCTTCCGGGCTACCTGATATGCGCTTCGGAGTTACGATGGCTAGAAGAGGTTGGTGTGAAACCCATCACGTGGTGAACACCTTACCCGTCGATCAGTTCGTTAGATTCATTGAGACACCCAAGAAGCAACGATACGCGTTGTTGGAAGAGTGATGGCAGAGCCCCACACATATGAGCCCGGCGAGTTGTCGCTGGCTGCCGATGCGGATCGAATTCAGGCGGAAGTCCAGGCCGATAACCTGATTGACGATCTACGCGCCCGACTCAACGACGAGAACGTTGATTGGAAAAGCGCCGTCTTCTCAGTCATCTCCGAATGGCCGCTCCCCGATGAATATCACGAGGGTGAGCACTATATCTACCTACTTGATGGCGAGGCATTTGACTGGCGTTCACTGGCTGACCGTCTGATCAGATCTTGCGAGGGCCTGGTGGACTCTGACGAACTGGAAGCTTTGCTGCTTGGATCTGATCCACCGGATGGGATGACGGACGAGGAATTCGTGCGAGTCCTGGGATTTGAGAAGCATCGCGCGCATCTGAACTATCTCTATGGTGTGACGGTGGAGCGAGGTCTCTTGCTTGCAACAGAGGAGACCATCCGGAAACGGCGCGTCTCACGGGGCTTTTCCCCCAGCGATGATCACATGGACGACGCGTACATCGATCTCTATCGCGCGTCGATTGATGAGCTGCTGGCTTCCTACAGCGACGATACGGGCTGGGTGTCCCCCAAGCGAGAGCCAATTTTTCAGCTCGTCGATTCCGACGCCTTCACCTACTGGCTATTTAAGCGAAGGTTCAAGTTGGCGGAACCGGCCCGACTGGCCAGCGACACGCGAAAAGCCCTGGAACAGCTGGAACGAATGAGATTGGCCAATGTCAAACGGCAGGCCGCACTCCGCATCTACAAGGCGCAACTGGCGCAGCAGCCGCCAAAGAAAAGGCGTCGGCGGACCAAAGCACCAGCTGTTAGGCGCTAGTTTCCCGCACCCACTAACTGACGCAATCGGCTAATTCGATCGGCGGTCTCTGCCAGCCTTTCACGCTCTTTATCGACGACCTCATCAGGCGCTTTGGCAAGGAATTTCTCATTGCTTAGCCGTCCCTCAAGCTGACGATGCGCGTTTGTGGCACTATCCAGATCGCTAATTAGTTTCTCCCGCGCGGCCGAAAGATCAAACTCACCGTCCATGGATACACCAATCGTGGCCCGGCGCAGTACGACAGTAATCTCCTCGCTCTCTCCGTTGACTCCAAGGCCGATATTCGCTCTCGCCAGCAGTTCAATCGCGCTTACTTCACCGGCCAGGAACTCGCTTGCCTCATCGGAGTGAATCGATGCAGTCATCTTCACCGTTGGCTCAATTCGCATCTCGGCGCGTACGTTGCGGATAGAACGGACCACGTCCATTAGAGTTGTGATGTCTTCTTCTGCGTCTGCATCGATCAAGTCGAAGTCTGCGGTCGGGTAATCCGCGAGCATGATTGATTCGCCAGAAGCTGGTCGAGCATGACGTTCCATGGCGATATTCAGGTGCTGCCAGATCTGCTCGGTTACAAATGGCATGAACGGGTGGAGTAGCCGCAGCGTCTTCTCGAGAATGTCCGCGAGATAGGGCAGCGGGGACGGTCCTTCGCCCGAGCGTACGCGAACCTTCGCCAGTTCTAGGTACCAGTCGCAGAACTCCGACCAGATGAACTCGTGGAGCGCCTTCTGGGCCTCGCCGATCTGATACTCATCAAGGAAACGATCGAGGTCCCTGGCGAGGACGTTCAACCGACTGACAATCCAGCGATCTTCCACGTGTGCAGGGGCATCGCAGACTGACCAGTCAATCTGACCTTCTGTCGAGTCCATCGAACTGGTGACGAATCGCGCTGCGTTCCAGAGTTTATTGGCGAAGTTTCGGCCCGCTTCCATCTTGGGAGTGCTGATACGGGATTCATTGCCCGGCGCCACTCCGGTGGTGAGGGCGAACCGGACCGCGTCTGTGCCGTATGCCTCGATCAACTCAAGCGGATCGATAACGTTGCCTTTGGTCTTACTCATTTTGGAGCCGCTGGGATCTTGCAAAAGGCCGTGAAGATATACCGTATGGAACGGTGCTTTGCCGGTGTTCTCAATTCCAAGCGTGATCATGCGCGAGACCCAGAGGAACAAGATGTCACGACCGCACTCCAGAACCGAAGTAGGGTAAAACGTCTTGAAGTCCGCATCGTCTTCGTCTGGCCAGTTAGTCATCGAGAGTGGCCACAGGCCAGAACTGAACCAGGTATCCAGAACGTCCTCATCTCGCGTCAGATTCTTGCCGCCACAAGTTGGGCACGCCGTTGGGTCCTCATACTCAACCACGTTCTCGCCGCAGCTATCGCAGTACCAGACCGGGATGCGGTGGCCCCACCATAGCTGACGAGAGACGCACCAGTCCCGGAGGTTGTCGATCCAATTGAAGTAGACCCGCGTGAATCGCTCCGGGACGAACTTAATATCGCCATCTTCAACGGCCTTCCGACTCGCCTTTGAAATTTCAGGTTCTTTCACATACCACTGCAGTGAGGAGAGCGGTTCGATCGGATCTTTACTGCGGTCACAGATCGCGATGGACTGGGTATATGGAATCTCAGCGACCAACAGTTCCTGTCGATCCAACTCTTCAAGGATCGCCGTCCGAGCCATGGCACGGTCCATTCCCTCGTAGGCACCTGCGTCTTCAGTCATGCGTCCATCGAGGCCGATGACCGCGACGGTATCAAGATCGTGACGCCGACCGATTTCGAAGTCAGCCGGATCATGCGCTGGAGTCACCTTTAGTGCGCCAGTTCCAAAATCGAGATCGACCGCGTCGTCGCCAATAATCGGTATCGAGCGTCCGACGAGCGGGAGTTCGACCTGTTTGCCGATCAGATGCCTATAGCGGTCATCTTCGGGATTCACTGCAACCGCGGTGTCACCCAGCATCGTTTCCGGGCGGGTGGTGGCGATGACAATGTGATCATCTTCTCCTGCAATTGGATACTTGATCTTATAGAGCGCGCTCTCTCGCTCTTCGTGGATCACTTCAAGATCGGAGAGGGCCGTTTGGCACGATGGGCACCAGTTCACGATACGGTTGCCGCGATAAATCAGCCCCTGCTTGTAGAGGCTCACGAACGTCTTCCGGACAGCCGCAGCGGGGCCGGGATCCATCGTGAATTTGGCGCGGTCCCAGTCACAGGATGCGCCAAGGCGCTTGCGCTGCTCCTGTATCTTGCCGCCGTACTCTTCCTTCCATTCCCAGATGCGCTTGACGAACTTGTCGCGACCCAACTCGTGGCGAGTGATCTCCTCTCGCATCAAAAGATCGCGTTCTACCACCATTTGTGTGGCAATTCCGGCGTGATCGGTGCCTGGCAACCACAACGTTGAGTAGCCCTGCATACGTCGCCATCGGACCATCGCATCCTGGATCGCGCTTTCAAGGGCGTGACCAAGGTGGAGCGAGCCGGTCACGTTGGGTGGCGGCATAACTATGGTGAACGGATCAGCGCCCTTCTTGTTTGATGGCTTGAAGTTGCCCGACGACTCCCACCACTTGTAAATAGGTATCTCGACGGCGGCAAAATCGTAAGCCTTATCCATCGTACCCAGATCGGAAAACGGGAATTCAGACTCGGGCATCAACATCTCCATGGGCGGGCGTGAGCTTCGGCAGGTGATTTATTTGTGAGCGTACGGAATATTCTCTACCGATAGAACGGCGAGGTCTATATGGATCATATGGAACTGGCGCTTCAGCTTCGGGGAGACAGGTACGTTGCCGCCCGGTCGAGTATTCGATTGGCGACATCAATCTTATCCATCGTGGGCAGCGACTCCTGACCGCCTGAGTCATCGATAATCGTGACCGTGTTGGTGTCAGCGCCGAATACCGCGTCAGGGTCTGAAACGTCGTTGGCGACTATCAACTGAGTGCCTTTGCTCTTGAGTTTTTCCGCTGCGTTCACCAGCAGATTTTCTGTCTCAGCAGCGAACGCTACTTTCACCAGATTCGGCCCAGTTGCCAGTGGAAGCCAGTCTTCGTTCTTCTCAAGGGTGAGAGATAACTCGGGAAGATCACCTTTTTTGATTTTGCGGTCTGAGACCGTCGCGGGGCGGAAGTCAGATATTGCGGCAGGCATGGCAAGCAAGTCAGCTTCAGCACAGAGAGGAAGCACCGCCTCGCGCATGTCCTTGGTGCTCACCACGTTGATGATCTCCATGCCCGCAGGCTCCGATAACGATGTAGGAGTGGTGACCAGCGTCACAATTGCACCGCGGTCTCGAGCGGCTTCGGCCATTGCATAGCCCATCTTGCCGGACGATCTGTTAGTGATGACGCGTACTGGATCGATCGCCTCCTGCGTGCCGCCGGCCGTAACGATGACCTTACGGCCTGCGTAGTCCCCGTTCGCTCCCAGAATCTGTCGGGCGAACTGGATCAGGCGCTCGGGCTCCTCAAGGCGGCCGTCACCGACCAGTCCCGAAGCAAGCCGACCTTCCATCGGGCCAATTACGGTGTGACCCTGATCTCGCAATAACTTGATATTGGCCAATACAGTCTCATTGACAAACATGTGGGCATCGCCAGCGGGCGCGATCAGCACGGGAGCCTCGGTAGCAAGGAT
>DBZV01000173.1:14792-16902 GCA_002311865.1 Dehalococcoidia bacterium UBA1151 | reverse complement strand
ATTTGCGGTACATGGAGCAACGATGATCAGATCGGCCTGCTTGGCGAGGGTGATGTGATCCATACCCATCTCAGACGTTGGCTCAAATAGGTCAGTAATCACCTGCCGATGGGTGAGTCCGGCAAATGTAAGTGGCCGAATCAACTTCGCTGCGCTGGCGGAGAGGATGACGTTGACCCGTGCACCCTCTTTGACAAGCCGACTCGTCAGATCGGCAGCTTTGTACGCGGCGATGCTCCCGGTGACCCCCAGGACAACGCTTTTTCCGCTCAGGTTGGTAGACATGGTTTTCAGGAATTGCGTTCGTACAAAAGACGAAGACCTGTCAGGGTGAGATCTTCGTCCACGGCGGTGAAAAGATCGGTCTGATCAGCGATGACTCTCGCAAGGCCCCCGGTGGCTATTACCTTCACATCTTTGGGATCTGGATCAGCAAGTTCAGCAACAAAACGACGAATCATTCCCTCAACCAGTCCAACGTAGCCGAACACAAGCCCGGATTGGAGTGCCTCAACGTTATTACGGCCGATTGCGCGTTCGGGAGCTTCCAGTTCGACGCGCCTCAACTGGGATGCAGCGTGGTACAGCGCGTCTGCGGCAACGGTTACGCCTGGAGCTATCGCACCACCCAGGTACTCAGCTTTGGCGGTGATACCGTCAAATACTGTGGCGGTTCCGAAATCGACCACCACTGCGGGAGCGCCGTAAATATTGAATGCCGCGACCGCGTCAACAATGCGGTCCGTTCCAACATCCTGCGGCCGGTCATAGCTGATCTTGAGGCCGGTCTTCGTACCCGGTCCAACAACCATCACATCGGCGTCTGAAAGTCGGGCTAATGCGCCGCGGACCATTGCCGTCACCGGCGGGACGACACTGCACATTGCAACGGCATCGATGTCATCTTGGGAGATGCCCGATGATTTCAACAGGCCGTCGAAGAGCAGGTAATGCTCGTCGTCTGTTCGGCGCGACTCCGTTGAGACGCGCCACGTTGAGGCGAGATTATCGCCATCGAATACCCCAAGCGTGATGTTTGAGTTGCCGACATCAACGGCGAGCAGGTAAGTCAAAGTGCGTCGATTATATCAACGCAATCGGCCCGTCCAAGAATGGGCCACAACGCTAGCTAAGTTGAAGATTCGCCTCGGAGATCATCTGCATGACATCTGAGGCAAGCATGGCATCAGGCCCCAACTCGCTGCGGGCATACTCTCCAGCTAGGGCGTGCAGGTATACGCCAGCCGAAGCCGAATCAAACGGATCGGCTCCACGCCCAAGAATCCCCGTGATCATCCCGGCAAGCACGTCGCCAGTTCCAGCCGTAGCAAGTCCACTATTGGCGAAGGGTGAGATTCGCGTCTTACCACTCGGGTCGGCAATCACCGTACATGCGCCCTTGAGCACAATTACCATTTGCCACTCGATTGCGAATTTCTGGGCACAACTGATTCTGTCTTCCTGAATTTCTGGAATGCTCATACCGGTGAGCCTGGAGAATTCCCCGGGGTGGGGTGTGATTATTGTGCGATCTGGTACTTCCTTGAACCAGCTGGGGTTCTGAGCGAGCAGGTTCAAGCAGTCTGCGTCGAGAACCGTCGGAGGCAGTCGCTTACCTGAGCTGGACAGAACATCGTGAACAAGGACTTCCGCTGCCTCGGATTGCGATAGCCCGGGGCCGATCAGCATGGCATGGGCACGCCCGATAGACGACATCAACTCGTCGTGCGCTTCACCGTCGCCCAACGGGATATAAATCGCGTCTGCGAACGACGGGGCGACCAGTTGGTAAACATCTTCCGGCGTTGCAAGTGTGATCAGCCCCGCGCCCATGCGAGCGGCAGATTCGATAGCCAATCGTGCTGCACCAATGTAGTTCCGGGAACCAGCGACGATAGTCACACGTCCATACGAGCCCTTATTTGAGCGCGCCCTGCGCGGCGGCAGCCATCCGGCCACGTCAGACTCGGTCATCAGGGAAATTTCACTCCCGGCACTCACTCCGCGTGGAATCCCGATATCCAGGATTGGCGCTGAGTTCTGCGGCTCAACTATGGGGTTTCGGTAGAGCCCCACTTTGGGCTTTCCAAGCTGGTAGATGACACCTGGC
>DBZV01000173.1:8392-14750 GCA_002311865.1 Dehalococcoidia bacterium UBA1151 | reverse complement strand
ATGACACCTGGCGCCAATCCATTCTTGTCCATTCGTCCTGAATCGGAGTTCTGGCCCGTCGCGCTGTCAACAGCAGCGATAGGCGTTTTGCTGGAGTCAGCACCTCGTCTCACATGTTCAAGCTGACCGGACAAGGGAGGGGAAATGTGGCGATTCTGGCCCGTGCCCAGAATCGCATCGACGATCACTACGGCTCGTGCGGCGAAACTTCGGACCTTGTGCTGTGACCCATCTTCCGCAAATGGGGCAATTCGGACGCCGGCGTCGATCGCCAACTCCAATTTTTCTGCTGGGTTTCCAACGTTCGACATGAGATATGCGGTCACGTCTACGCCTGCGACCTGAAGAAGTCGGGCAATCACCAGTCCGTCACCGCCATTGTTTCCGGGTCCTACGAGCACGAGAACTGGCTTGCCCTCTAGCGGGCCGAATTCGTCTTCCAGTTGGGATGCTACTGCCGCTCCAGCGTTTTCCATTAGCTGATCAAGGCTTATCCCGGCACGCACAGCTGACAGCTCAACCTCTCGCATCTGGCTAGGAGTGACGATCTGCATAGGGCTAGTCCGCTTCCGCGACTACCGACGCGATCGCGAACTCCCGAGAGTGGGAAAGGCTAAGCGCAATTCGCTTAATCCCCATGTACTCGGCGCGCTTGGCAGCGCGTCGATGAAGAATGATCTCAGGTGCTCGGCCCCGCTCTCGAACTACCTCGATTTCGGTCCATGCCACGCCTTTCACGCCGGTGCCAAGAGCCTTCATGACTGCTTCTTTGGCTGCAAACCTGCTCGCAAGTTGGGGCGCGCGGCCGCGGGCATACGCTTGTTCACCAGCGGTATAGCAACGATTGAGGAATCGTTCGCCATAGCGCCGATGCACCTCTCCGATGCGCTCTATTTCGATCAGGTCGACGCCGGTATAGATCATCTGCTCCGCCACTGCTCTCATCGGTAGACCGACACATTATCGCTGAGGTTGCTTGCAACGTCGGCTCCACTGCAAATCGCGCTCGACGCCATGCTACGATCAAATATCGATTTTGCGTGGATTCCAACTGCGACGGAGGCCAGAAATCACAGCTCGAACCATTGACGGCAGAGCCATAGCAGAGAAGGTTCGAAGCGAGGTCGCAGCGGGCGTTACAAACTTCGTTGATTCATACGACGTGCAGCCCGGTCTGACGGTGGTGCTTGTTGGCGACGATGCCCCGTCTGCCGTTTACGTTCGCGGGAAGGAGAAGGCCAGTCGCGAAGCGGGGTTCAATGGCCAGGTCTTGCATTTACCCTCCTCGACCCCTGAGGTTGAGGTCCTGGCGACAGTACATCGCCTCAACGCCGACACTTCTGTTCACGGAATCCTGGTGCAACTTCCGCTGCCAGATCATATCGACAGTGATCTCATCACCTCTGCGATCTCTCCAGACAAAGACGTGGACGGCTTGCATCCCATGAATCTTGGAAAGTTGCTGGCCGGGTCGCCGGGATTCATTCCTGCTACTCCGCTGGGAATTCAACGCATCCTGTTGGAAGAGGGGGTTGAACTCAACGGCGCTCAAGTTGTCATCTGTGGTAGAGGCTCATTGGTAGGTCGACCACTGTCCGTCTTGCTGTCCCAGAGGGGTCCGGGGGCAAATGCAACGGTCACACTCTGCCACACCGGCACGCGCAACCTGGCCAGTATCACTCAGCAGGCCGACGTACTGGTAGCCGCAATGGGACAGGCGGAGATGATCACCGCCTGTATGATCAAACCGGGTGCCGTGATCATAGATGCGGGCACCTCTCGGGTTGACGATCCAACGCGAAAGCGCGGCTATCGGCTATCAGGCGATGTCGCCTTCAAAGAAGTCTCCCAGGTAGCGTCCGCGATCACTCCAGTGCCCGGTGGGGTTGGCCCTCTCACAATTGCGATGTTGCTTCAAAACTGCCTCAAAGCGGCAGTCAGAGCGACCGATGCCGTTTGAGTGCTGGTGAATTGCGTCTCGGCACCCCGGTATAATCTAATGCTTGCCGCATCGTTTGATCAGCTATCGAATCTATCTTGATATTCGGCACGAGAGATCAACGCATGACACGTGGAGAATGAATGCAGGCTGAAGCTATCGACACCTCGTCCAAGACCGAACTGCTGAATCTATATCAGCAGATGTACCTCATACGTGAGTTTGAGGAGCGAGCGGGGGAGATGTACACCCGCGGATTGATCCGCGGATTCCTACACCTCTATTCAGGCCAAGAGGCAGTCGCGGTTGGCGCCATATCCAATCTTGAAGACCGTGACTACGTAGTCACCCACTATCGTGATCATGGCCACGCCCTGGCAAGAGGCATGGATCCAAAGACCGCCATGGCGGAGCTTTTTGGCAAAGCTACCGGTTCCAGCAAGGGAAAAGGCGGCTCCATGCACCTCTTCCAGGCATCCCGAAACTTCTTCGGCGGACACGCGATAGTTGGAGGTCACCTTCCGTTGGCCGCAGGACTTGCGCTGGCTGCCCAGTACAAAAAAACCGGCGGTGTGGCACTCTGCTTCCTGGGTGACGGCTCAGTCAACGAGGGTGAATTTCACGAGACGATGAACCTGGCAGCCGTCTGGAAGTTGCCAATGGTATTTTTCCTTGAGAACAATCTTTACGGCATGGGGACTGCAGTGGGCAGGGTTCACGCCCGAGGCGGTGACTTTGATATGGCAGGAGCGCCGTACGGTCTCGACTGCACAGTGGTAGATGGAATGGATGTCCTGGCCGTAAGAGAAGCCACCAAAGTAGCGCTTGAGAAGGCCCGATCCGGCGCTGGTCCTGCATATATCGAGGCGAAGACCTTCCGTTTTCACGGCCATTCGGTGGCCGATCCAGTCAAGTACCGAACACGCGAAGAAGAACAGGAATGGCGCACGAAGGACCCGATCTCACATCTCGGCGATCAACTTCTTCAGTTGGACCTGACTACGGAGCAGGAACTCCTGGAAATTCGTGAATCTCAGGATGAGGTAATCCGAGAAGCCGTCAAATTCGCACAAGAGAGCCCTGAGCCAACAGACGAAGATCTGTTCACGGATGTCTATGCCTGAGATCAACATTCGAGACGCCCTGCAGATGGGCCACCATGAGGCGCTGGAAAGCGACCCCAATGTACTCATCTTGGGTGAAGACATTGGCGCCTACGGTGGCGCCTATTCCGTAACCGCAGGACTCCTGGATGAGTTTGGCCCTGATCGGGTTCGCGATACGCCAATCTCTGAGGCGGCGTTTGTTGGCGCAGGCATTGGCGCGGCGGTTGGTGGCTTGAAGCCAATTGTTGAGTATATGAACTTGAATTTCGCGCTCCTGGCGTTTGATCAGATGATCAACATTGGCGCCTCATTGCAATACATGTCTGGTGGCCAGGTATCGGTACCAATCGTCTACCGCGCACCTACAGGCGGCGGGATCCAGCTCGCAGCGACGCACTCCCGTAGTTACGAAAACTGGCTTGCCGCAGTACCGGGTATGAAGGTTGTTGCACCATCGACTCCAGCCGATGCGCTTGGACTGCTGCGATCGGCACTTTCCGACCCGAACCCGGTCCTTATGGTTGAGCACGTACTCATGTATCAGCGGAAGGGCATGGTGCCGGATGACCATTTCACGGTGCCAATTGGCAAGGCAGATATCAGACGGCCAGGAAGCGATGTCACGATTGTCTCCTATCATCACGCAATGATCACAGCGATGGATGTGGCCGATAAACTGGCTGCCAGAGATGTCTCGGCCGAGGTTATCGATCTCCGAACACTCCGTCCGCTGGATATGCCAATGGTGATTGCATCAGTAGAGAAGACCAACCGGGTACTTCTTCTTGAGGAAAATTACAAAACCGGCGGCATAATGGGTGAGATTGCGGCGCAGATTCAGGAACAGGCATTCGACTATCTGGACGGTCCCATCGCCAGAGTCGGCGCAGAAGATGTCCCGCACCCCTACAATCGAGGCCTGGAACAGTCGATGCTTCCATCGGCGGACAAGGCACTGGCGGCGCTGTCAGCCGCTTACGGGATCTAAATATCCCAAATATTCAAGGTGGCCCGGCTTGGGGTCTGAAGTTGAGCAATCAGGCGACGAGGTAATTCATTGGCGGTAACTGAAGTTGTAATGCCCTCCATGGGCGCAGATATGGTTGAAGGGGCGATTGCCCGCTGGATCAAGATCGAAGGCGATGAGATCTCCCGTGGCGATATCCTTGCCGAGGTTGAGACCGACAAGGCCGTCGTTGAGATGGAGGCCTACGGAAACGGCATTCTCCGCAAGGTGATCATTGGCGAAGGTGTGACGGTCCCGGTAGGGCAGATAATCGCGATCATTGCTGACGCTGATGAAGATCTACCCGATGTTGATGCGCCCGCGGCCGAGACTCTTGCTGAGCCTGAGTCAGCGCCAGTACCGGTGGCAGCGGAAACCGCGCCTGAACCAGTAGCAGCGCCCGCCGCTCCAGCTGGCAGAATCAAGGCATCGCCTGTTGCCAAGAAGATTGCTGCTGAAAATGGCATCGATCTCGCGTCGCTAACCGGCACCGGACCCGGCGGTCGAATTGTGAAAGCTGACGTTGAGGCGGCGGTTGCCGGCAAAGGAACTCCCGCACCAGCGGCTGATGCCTCTGCCGCCGCACCAGTGGCACCATCGGCGCCTCCGGCAGCGCTGCTCACCGAAGATATTCCACTCTCAGGAATGCGCAAAGCCATCGCTCGGACGGTAATACGAAGCAAAGCGGATCAGCCCGACTTCTGGGTGACCGTTAACGTTGAGATGACCGCCGCACTTGAGGCACGAAAACAGTTCAACCGCTCAATGGCCGATATCGGGGTGCGAGTCAGCGTAAACGATATGATTCTGAAGGCTGTGGCACTCTCAATCGAGAAGCACCCCAAGTGGAATATGTCCTACACCGATGAAAAGTTGGTCGCCCACCCGAATATCAATGTTGGGGTGGCTATCGCACTTGATCAGGGCCTTATGGTTCCGGCCATCCTCGGTTGTCAGGGAAAGAGCCTGCGGGATATCGCCATCGCAAGTAAGGATCTTGGCGCACGCGCGAGGTCTGGTGGACTGACCCAGGAAGAGATGACCGGTGGAACATTCAGCGTCTCCAACCTGGGCATGTTTGGCATCAACGAGTTCTCGGCAATCATCTTCCCACCGCAACCGGGAATACTCGCGATAGGCGCGTCCACTCCCACACCGGTGGTCAAAGATGGCGAACTGGCGATAGGCAATATCATGAAAATGACTCTGAGCGTGGATCATCGAGTCAACGACGGAGCTGAAGGCGCTGTGTTCATCAACGAGATCAAGGGATTCCTTGAGAACCCGCTGAGCATGGTGCTCTAGGCAATAAAGTAGCCCAAACGAGGCCCGCAGCGATCAATACTGCGGGCCTTTGTAATTCAGTATTCGCCGATAACAGGAGCGATGACACAAGATGGCAGTGATGACTGGTGGTCAGGTGGCGGTTGAGTCTCTGATCGCACACGGCGTTGACACAATATTTGGTGTGATCTCTGTTCACACGCTGGATATGTTCGATGCTCTCAGAGAGCGTCAGGATAAGATTCGGTTCATTGGGACCCGTCATGAGTCTGCTGCTACGTACATGGCTTATGGCTACGCACAGGTAACTGGCAAGCCGGGCGTGATTCTGAGTTCCACCGGCCCCGGCGCGGGAAATACTCTGGGCGCGCTGGGCGAGGCACACGCGGCTTCCGTGCCAATTCTCCACTTGACCACAGATGTCGATCCTGAGTTCAGGAACTCCGGTCGTGGCGATATCCACGAGCCCAAGAACCAGCTCAAGATGTTTGAGTCGGTAACGACGTGGAACACCTTTGTGCCATAGTCAGCTGGCGTCTCCGGGGCGATCTACGAAGCGTTCGAGCACATGAACTGCGAGCGTCCGCGCCCCGTTGACGTAGAGATCGCCACAACAGCTCTGGGCAAATCAGACGATGTTGAGATCCTGTCGCCATCTTCGAAATCGCGTCCTGCACCGGATGCGGATGCAATCGTCCGTGCGGCGAAGTTACTCGCTGGCGCTGAACGGCCCGTGATTCTGGCGGGCGGCGGCGGCGTGATGGGTGGCGCTGAAGTGGAGTTGATCGAACTGGCGCAGACACTTGGAGCGCCAGTCACGACCTCATACGGCGGTAGGGGCGCAATCTCTGACCGGCATCCTGGCCATGGGATGCATACGCGGTGGACGTGTGTATGGCGAGAACCCAATCTGGAAGGTGCTAGAGGCTTCTGATGCAGTGCTCGTGGTTGGCTCGCGCCTGTCGCACACGATCACCAGCGGCGCAGGGATGAAGCTGCCGGAGACGCTGGTTCACCTGGATA
>DBZV01000173.1:5161-8110 GCA_002311865.1 Dehalococcoidia bacterium UBA1151 | reverse complement strand
CCATTGGCATGGCGTTTCCCGCCGCGCTGGGTGCGAAAGCGGGAAATCCCGATGCGCCGGTGGTGTCGATTCACGGCGACGGCGGCTTCCAGTTCAACATGCATGAGCTTGGCACTGTAAAGCAGTACGGTCTTGGCATCGTTCAGCTGATCTTCAACGACGATGCGTGGGGTGCGCTCTACGACTACAAGGGCAAGCTGCAGGGCGGTCGATACTTCGCCACAGAACTCACCAACCCTGATTTCATTGCACTGGCCGGTGCCTACGGCCTGAAGGGAGTTCAGGTCGATTCCATCGATGCCTTTGGAGAGGCACTTCTCGCGGCAACCCGATCGTCTGAGTTCACGCTTCTTGAAATCCGTATTCCGGACGGGTTCGAAAACGTCACTTAGCTCCGATTTCGACAGTGAGAATGTGGTTTTCTGAGCTGATTACCCTAGAATCGACACATGATCTATTTCGAAGAACCCTTCACGCCAGACGAGCAACAGGTGCTGGGTCGTTTCTTCACGAACGTCGACTTACCGGTCTACGCTTTGATCAATCTGCCAGAGGTTGTAAAGGGCGCTCTGTTTGCTCGCTACAGCAGATCTCCAAAATCGGTTCGCCGACTATTCCTTGATGAGTTCATCAACAAACCTGAAGTCGGGATTCAGGCGGTTGCCGACAATGAATCCGGCACCGATCCAGCTCTGAAACTGGCCCGCGCCGAGAAGCTCTACGATCGTGTGTTCTCTGAGTATGGAGATGACTCTGTGGCCCAACTCGGCGGCGCTCATCTTGCGTGCGAACAGGCGTCAAATATTCTGACGAAGATTCTGGAGAGAGGCCGAATGGCTTCGTATCTGGAGCAGAGCACCCGGTACATCTACTATGACCAGCGGCTGGGGCAGGACTATCGATTCTTCGTGCCCGAAGAAGTTACCGCGGCAGGTTTGGAGCAGCGATACCGGGAAGTGATGAATTACCTGTTCATCACCTACTCGGAGATGGTGGCGGTGCTGGTTCCGTACTTTCAGCAGCGCTTTCCGCAGTCGGACAGCGACTCCAATTTCATCTACAAGTCCACGATAAGGGCAAAGGCTTGCGACACGATCAGGGGCCTCCTTCCGGCGTCGACGACGTCTAATCTGGGCATCTTCGCCTCTGGACAGGCGTACGAGGCGCTGTTGCTGCGAATGCGCGGCAGCGAGTTGAGCGAGCCACGCGACTATGCCGACCTGATGCTTACTGAACTCAGAAAGGTGATTCCTTCGTTCTTGAAACGGGTGGACATTCCCGACCGCGGCGGTGCATGGAGCGATTATCTTGCGTCCGTGCGTGAGTCCATGGCGGTATCCGCAGCGGAGTTGGAGACAGAGGCTCTAGATTCCCCTGAAGTTATCCTGACCGATTGGGATCGAGACGCGGAGACGGAGATCATCGCCGGGGCGCTCTATCCGGAGTCCGAAGTGAGCGATATCGCGATCAAGCGGGCCGTGGAAAAGCTCTCGGCCGATGAGAAAGCCACGATTTTCAGGGGGTTGGTAGGGGATAGGACCAACCGGAGGCATCGTCCGGGCCGAGGTTTCGAGCGGGCATACTACAAGTTCGATTTACAGACCGATTTCGGCATATTCCGTGATCTTCAACGTCATCGAATGCTGACCATCGACTGGCAGAAGCTGACCACAGGCCACGGCTACGTCACCTCCGATGTGCTGGCTGACGCCGGTATCGCAGACAAGTGGCACGAAGACATGGGCAAGGCAACAGAGTTGGTCAACGAGATCACGGTAGCCTGCGGAGCACGAGTTGCCCAGTACGCTGTGCCATTCGCGTTCAAGATTCGATACTCCATGCAGATGAACGCTCGCGAAGCAATGCACATGCTGGAACTGAGAACGGCGCAGGGAGGCCATGTCGACTACCGCCGCGTTTGCCAGGAGATGCACCGGCAGATCGGTGAACGGGCGGGGCATAGGCTGATCGCTGATTCGATGAAGTACGTTGACTACAAAGACTACGATCTGGACCGTCTTGAGACAGAGCGCAGAGCCGAGATTCGCAGGGCGGCAGCCAACGCCAGCACATCGGAAACCGGCGCCGCCTAGCCGCGAGCTTTGGCTCGTTTGAGCAGGCTGCGGGCGATGATCAGCTTCTGCATCTCGTTCGTGCCTTCGCCAATGATCATTAGCGGCGCATCCCGGTAGTAGCGTTCCAGCGGCAGGTCTTTGATGTATCCGACGCCACCGTGCACCCGCATTGCATCCAGAGTCACCTCGGCACAGATTTCGCTGGCATAGAGCTTGGCCATCCCGGCTTCCAAATCGAACCTATCGCCGCTGTCTTTCTTGCTCGCGGCGTCGTATGTCAGCAGCCGAGCCGCCTGAATCTTCGTGGCCATTTCCGCCAGCATAAACTGAATCGCCTGGCGTTCCGAGATCAACTCACCGAACGTCTCGCGCTGCAGCGAGTACGCCAGCGCGTCGTCGAACGCGGCCTGGGCAACTCCAACCGCACGTGCAGCGATGTTGACGCGCCCGGTCTCAAGTGCATCCATTACCTGGTAGAAGCCTTTGCCTTCCTCGCCGCCAACCAGATTGTCAGCACCGACGCGGTAGTCATCGAAGATCAGTTCAGTGGTATCAACGCCACGATAGCCAAGTTTGTTTAGATCCTTGCCTGCGGTGAATCCAGGGGCCTTTTCGGCGATGAATCCGGAGATACCACGGTGCTTTGGATCAATGGCCGTGTCAGTTTTTGCAAGTAGGAAGAAAACGTTGCCCTCTCGACCATTGGTGATGAACAGCTTGTTCCCGTTGACCACATACTCCTCGCCGTCTTTCACGGCCGTCGTCTGGATGCTGGCAACATCACTGCCGGCACCCGGCTCAGACAGCGCCAGACCTGCTCTGTGCTCACCCGTGGCCAGCCCCGGCAACCATCGTTGCTTCTGATCCTCAGTAC
>DBZV01000173.1:4718-5019 GCA_002311865.1 Dehalococcoidia bacterium UBA1151 | reverse complement strand
CCGAACAGGCCCATCTCAGCCATCTGGTCCACCAGCGCAGACGGATAAGAGTCATCCGCATCGTGTTGGGCAGCAACCGGCCTCACGTCTCGATCAACGAACTCTCGGACCATGGCGAGGATCTGTTTTCGAGCTTCTTCAATATTCGTGGTCAATTTGGCCGCCGCTTCGGACTGGTAGAGATATGGCCCGACAATAGTTTCCTATCGGGCCGTGCGATTCAAGCAGTAGTGCGGGTGATCTGGGTGGCAGTAGCACCGAATCGCTGCAATTGAGCATCTGAATTATTCGACGGACCGAT
>DBZV01000173.1:455-4465 GCA_002311865.1 Dehalococcoidia bacterium UBA1151 | reverse complement strand
CGGTGTCCGGGGTGCCGTGACAGGTGAGATCGACGTGGCGGAGGTGCTGGCCCGCAGAACTGCCATGACTTCCGACTGTGATGATAAGTGGCAG
This sequence comes from Dehalococcoidia bacterium UBA1151, assembly GCA_002311865.1. Lineage (GTDB taxonomy): Bacteria > Chloroflexota > Dehalococcoidia > Lucifugimonadales > Lucifugimonadaceae > UBA1151. Next base: position 4,371 of record DBZV01000173.1, on the reverse strand, counting down.
GTTCAGTGGCTCGAGTCCGTGAATGTCCCATTAGCGCGAGGTCACGCCAGATTTACCGGTCCCAAAAAGGTTTCCGTCACCAATAAAGAAGGCGTAACGAGCGAGCTTGAAGCGAACGTGGCGGTCGTTGTCGCCACCGGAAGTGTTTCGCTGATGCCACCAATTCCGGGCGTCGAAAGCTGCGAGCCGTGGGACAACCGCGACATCACCGCGATAACTGAGATCCCTGAGCGCATGTTGATCATCGGTGGCGGAGTCGTAGGCGTTGAGATGGCGCAGGCGATGAAAGACCTTGGCTCCAAAGAGGTGACGATTGTTGAGTTGCAAGATCGACTGTTTCCCACCGAGGAGCCGTTCGCTGGAGAGATAATCGAGAAAGTCTTCACCGAAGAATACGGGATCAAGGTCGTCACCGTCGTTGGAATCAGATCATTCGAACGCAGCGATTCTCGCGAGGTGACGGCGTATTTGCAGGACGGTCAAGAACTGGTTGGCGACGAAATTCTGCTCGCTCTCAGACGACGCCCCAACACCGCGGATATCGGACTCGAAACAATCGGTCTGCAGCCCGGTCAGACCGTGCAGGTGGATGACTACTTGCGTTCTACCGAAGTCGAAGGCGGCTGGCTCTATGCGGCTGGCGACGTGAATGGCCGCGCACTGCTGACGCATCAGGGAAAGTACCAGGCGCGGATTGTGGGCGACGTGATCCTGGGCAAAGACATCACAGCATGGGCCGACAACAGCGCCGTGCCTCGGGTCGCCTTCTCTGATCCTCAAGTCGCTGCCATTGGGCTCACGGAGTCCGCAGCGAGAGAAGCTGGTATCAATCTGAAAGTAGTCGAATACGGCTATGGCGCTACAGAAGGAGCTGCCCTTCGGGGCGAAGGTATCGACGGCAACACAAAGATCACCACTGCCGAGCAGCTTCACGCCGCTACGATCGCAGTTGTCGGCAAAGTCACAATCGATAAGCTGTGGCACGCCGTACCGGCTTATCCAACCATGTCAGAGTTCTGGCTGCGTCTGCTGGAAGCCTACGGAATGTGAACTGGCTCATCCTGCCCGATCTCTTCACTGCGGTCCATCTGGTCATTGCGCCCCATCAATAGGGCGGGGATGATGCCAATTGCCATCATGACGGCCGCGGCCAGGAAGAAGTTCTGAAACACGTCAAGGCCCGCGCTACGGGCGAGATCAGCTATCTGCTGTTGCACCGCAGGATCAGTGCTGAATGCGGGCGCATCAGCAACGAGCCTGTCAAAGCGCGTGGTGCCCCAGGCTGCAATGGCGGCCAGGCCCACAGTCATGCCCGACATGCGGCTGACAGTAATCAATGATGACGCAGCACCCCGCGTCCCCGGGACGGCTGCTCGCATAGCCGACGCCGTAACAGGTGCAATCAGCAACCCGAAGCCGATTCCCAGGATCACGAGATGAATCGTAAGCGCTGGATCACCGATGTCGACAGACCAGTTGGACATCAACGCAAATCCCACCACGGTGAAAACGATTCCGGGGATGGCAGCGTTGTATGTTCCGAATCTCCGCATCAGTAAGCCGCCAGCGATTGCGCCAACCGGGATGGCTGCGGTCATTCGCAGCAGTTGGAGGCCGCCGTCGAGCGAACTTTTACCTTGTACGGTATTCGCCATCAGCGGAATCGTGATCATAGCGATGATCAACGAAGCGCCGATCAGGAGATGGAAGGCGTTCGCTGCCAGAAATGTGGGGGCAGACAGAAGTGCCCTGGGGACGATGGGTGACTCTGCGCCACGCAGCCGGACCGCCAGAGCGAGAATCGCCACCAGCGCTAATGCCAGAAGGATATAGAACCAGGAGCCGCGCTCACCGGAAAAGGATAATCCGGCGGTGACCAGTGTAAGTGAGAGGCCGAATAACACTCCGCCCACCACGTCAACGTTGACCGGTCTACGCACTCCAGCGGGCATACGAAAGACGAGCGCCATCGCTAATAACCCAAACGGCAAGTTGAGCCAGAATGCCCATTCCCACGATGCGAACTCTGTCAGCAGACCGCCCCAGAGCGGTCCGATTACGCCGCCCGCCTCCGCACTCGCGCCAACCAGCGCATAGGCGATCAGTATCCGGCTGGCAGGAAGCACATCGCTAGCAGCGGCAATCGCTATCGGTATGATCGCGCCTCCGCCAATGGCCTGGATCACTCTTGCGGCTACGGTCCACTCAAGACCAGGGCCATCCTGCCCGAACCATACTGGGATCTGTATGCTCAATGCAACAAGCGCGGATCCGACCATAAAGATCGACATCGCAACGGCGAAGGCGAGGCGCTGGCCAATCCTGTCTGAGAACCTGCCCATGAGAGGCATCGCAGCCGTAAAGCCGATCAAGTAACCCGTGATGGTCCAGGATGCGCTGCCAAGTTCAGTAGCTGACACTTCAAGGTCGATCAACATCGCGGGGAGCAGCGTCACCACCACGGTCTGATCGTCCGCAGCAATGAATACGCCGAAGCACAGCGGTAGGAATGGCCAGTACGGCCGCGCCAGGAATCGGCTGATCAGTTGCAACTCAGATCGGCGCTTCGATGGTGACCGAAACATCAAAATCACCCAGGGATATTTTCCGCCGGACGTTGGCATCTTCTCCTGCCCGAATCACCCCCGCCAGCTCCACGGAGAGCAGTCTGAAATCAGAGTCGATCTCCATCAAATAACCAAGCGTTTTATCTGGTTCAGTACCACCCACAAGATTGCGCATTGCAAAGGCAGGGAGCTCGCCTTCCAATCGAATGGGGCGCTGGTTGGAATCGCTATCATCCGCGAACCCTACCGTGGTGATTTCGCTCAGTATGTCTGAGATCAGGCCGGGCGGGTTAAACACGGAGAAAGGGCTCTCATCGCCGAGGAGCTGGTTCCAGTTTCTCGTGAGTGGGTTGGTCATGTACGTGATCTCAGGAAATATCACCGCGTCGATATTGACAAAAAGTCCGCTGAACGTGGCTTTGGCCGACAGCGATACCCGGTCCGGAGCGTTCACTATCCCGTCTGATTCATGAATCTCAAAGCCGCCCGGGAGTAGCGTCGCGCCTTTTTTATGGGTGAGCTCAAACGAGAACGATTTCAGCGCCGCCATCGATACTCGCGATCGTTCGATTACTTCGATTGCTGAGATCAATGGACGCGGAGTTGGCGGCATAGTGGTGGATGTCGTCGAAGCGGGCCCGCCACAACTCACACTGAGCGTTAATGCGATAGCGACTACTGGAATCAACATCCGCGGGAACAGGCGGTCTAAGGATCGGAACAGTCGCGTATGAAACCACAATTTTGGCACCGAATTTTGCAATGCAGCTTTAGCACTACCGCTCCGCATATATCGCACTCGGTTGTGCTCTCCGTAGATGGGGTTGGACGCCCTTGATCATCCTGAATAGGGATTGCTGACATGGTACGTGTGATTGGTCCAGACTCAGAATATCCCGGCCGCGAGAATGCAGCCAACATGGTGCTGAGTATAGCAACGCGTGGGGGTATCTCGGGCGGGATTCGGGTGGGGGCTGTTTAGGGTGCCGAGAGCAGTAGTATCTCTGCGCCGGTTGGGCACATGGAGTCACCATCCGGCTCGATGGTTACCGCACCAATCAGGGTTTGTGCAGTAAACAGGGGCACTGTCATCTCAACGAAAACGTAGCCCATCTCATTCACATGGAACGTTCCAAGGTTCCGCGGGACGTCACCTATGGTCATCCATATCTGGTAAACGTAGCCCGGCGGTGGTTGATCCAGGCCCTGAATCATCAAAGTTCCACATGTGGAACTTTGATACCCCGCAACCAGCGTCCCAGATGTGCCGGTTGAGCCATCTGGCTTCTGCAATAAGGCAGTTCGCGCTGTGGGCTGCGAGGCCGCCTTCTGCATCTCAAAGGATGTTC
>DBZV01000173.1:0-202 GCA_002311865.1 Dehalococcoidia bacterium UBA1151 | reverse complement strand
CAACTCCTCAACGCGCTCATCAAGAGTTCCATTGGTAAGCATGGCAGAGATTGACACTGCAAAGACGCCAACCATGATGGCGGCCGCAGCGGCGTATCGAAGTTGGAATCCAGTTACCCAGCCAAACTTTTGAGAAGTCCACTTTCCTGGAATCTCAGGAAGCAACTCAACTGGCATTGAGTCCCTATTCGCGTCAATTTCC
>DBZV01000008.1 GCA_002311865.1 Dehalococcoidia bacterium UBA1151 | reverse complement strand
CCGTCCATGTGGATCACGCGATAGGTGAGGTCGCCATTCAGGATCGCGATGGCGGTCGGCGTCTGGAGAAAACGTTTCCAGTAGGCAAACCGCTGACCTTCGGGCCCGCTCGGCTGACACTGATAAAAGGGGCGCGTCTTGTAGAACTCCTGTTGACGCTGACGGACGAGGTCGGTGACCCACGGCTGCAATGTGGCGGAATCGAGACGGACCAGGGGAGGTGGCCCGTTCCACACGCCGGTCAAATCTGGCTGGCCATCGGGTCCACGTGGCGCCGGTGCAGTGAGGTCCGGCATCCCGTCAGTCGTACGCGGGATGCCCGGCCAGGGACGATCCAGCCATTGGGCCGCGGCGGGCATCGTGCCCGCGAACAACAGAAGTGCCGCGAGAAACAGCTTCATATATCGCCTCCAGTCTCCGGGAACCTGCTTCAAGCGCCGGGCCTAAACTGTTTTTTAATCATTGGGTTGCAGTGTTTGTCACTCAACTCTAATCCGACCAATCCGAAACACAGTCGAACGGTGCGATCTCCACGCCTGGAGCCGTTTGTCGGGTTCTGTCCATCGTGAATGGCTGGGTGAAAACGATCGGATCATCAACAGTTATCGAATAGTTCAACGTCCGCCCATCATCCGACACGGAGAATCGTTCTGAGTAGCTAACCTGATCCGACTGCGGCATGCCGATGTTCGAATAGTATGGCCAGTCCACATGAGTTGTTGTCACGAAGAGCGTGTCACCTTCCCATCGTCCGACGGAGTAACCAACAGATGAAGCTTCCGGTTCATCTCGGGTAGCCTCACTGTTCATATGAATCGTCCGTTGGAGGTTGTACTGGGTAGCATCGATACGGATCAGATCGCCTTCATTGACGATCTCCATCGGCCAAGGTGCAAACATCGTGTCTGGCATCCCCTGTTGACAATTAAGCTGTCCGTTGTCCATCAGTGGGTCGTAGGCCGCTACCAACTCGCGGGCCCGTTCAGTAAGAGGTTGCGCGAGCAGATCTGGCTCTATCGAAGCTGGTTGTCCTCCGATTCGACCTCCGTCCCACATACGAAATATACCGTCGGCAACCGCCTCGGCGGCCTGAATCTTGGTTGGATCCGATCCCCATAGCCTCCGTTCCAAGCGTTCGTTCGACCAACGCGGCTCTTCACCACGCTCCTGCACGTACTCCCGCCCATCGGGGAGCAGGAAGTTTTCTACGCCTAAAGCGTTGGGCTTACGCCTTGAGACATACCCGGCGACTTTGACGTTCCCCAGAAAACTCTCAGGAGTCAGGCCCATCGCCTCCAACTGGCGAGGGCCGGGCGCTAACTCCAATTCCCAGATTGCCTCGTCTCCGTTGTCACCGACAACGCTCAATCTCGCGCGCATGTGAGGGTTGCGCCAAAATATCTCTATTAGCTCACCCTCGAACTCGATGAGTTCGTCCGCGAAATACAGAAGCTGGTTCGTATGTCTGCCGTGATGCGCCAGAGCTGGCGCGGACACCCACATGGTTAGCAGAATCGGGATCAAAGAAAGTGGGTTCACAACTCCCCAATATATAGATATAGCGTATTTCAACCGATCTTACCTGATCTGATCCCTCCGCGGCGTCCGTTTATCGAGAACTGCTGGGCTGAGCGAAGTTTGCCCTCCCGTTACTTGTTTAACGAAGGTATACTGAGGGTGGCGCCTGAGAGAGGTCTAATTAATAATTAAAACAATTAGTTATAATTATATCTTCGAGAGGATTCATGGAAATTAATTGAATCGGGAAAAACAGGGCGGCGCTTAAAGCTGATATCTTCTCACGCCCAGCTAAGGTCATGCTTTCGCAGCGGCAGGCTACGGACGCGCTTCCCGGTCGCCCGGAACACGGCGTTGACGATAGCCGGCGGGATCTGCGACATTGCCTCCTCTCCCACGCCTTCCAGCCAGTGATTGGTCTTGAAGAAGCGGATGTTCACCTCGCGAGGGTACTCGCTCATGCGCGAGACCGGGAAGTCATGGAAGTTGTTCTGTTCCATGCGTCCGTCCTTCACCGTGAACCCCTGATGCATGACGTCGTTCCATCCCCACGCCACTTGTCCCTCAATCTGCTTTCTCACAGACAACGGATTTACGAAGCCAAAACCTTCGTCGAACGCCACGTCGACGCGTTCCAGACGGATGGCGCCAGCCTTGCTGACTGACACGGTGCATACCATGGCGGCGATTGTGCACACATCAGGTTTCTCCCGATCGTACCGCCGATCGTCGATGGCGATGCCGCGGGCCCACCCCTCGGGCAGCGGCGTGCCCCATTCAGACATCTCTGCGACTAGGTCGAGCGCCTGCAACCAGTCGTCCTTGAAGAGAAAGTCGTTACGTGAGATCAACTCGCGACGGTACTCGTACGAATCCTTGCCCGCCGCGTCAGCCAGTTCTTCGATGAAGCTCTCGACGAAGAATACGTTGGACGGGCTGCCCGTGGCTCGTCGTGTGCCGCAGGGCACGTGGAAGTCAGCGAAATGATTGGTCACGCGAAGGTTGGGGAAAAAATATCCCGGTGGCACTAGGCTGCGGTGGGGTGAAGATGCGGTTTGATCGGCGGCGGCACGTATGTCCATAGCAATCGGATAGCCGTCTGCATCCAAACCGGCGCGCAGACGCGCTACTCCCATCGCACGGTAGGTCGTTCCGACTGACCAGTCCTCTTCTCGGGTCCACTGCATCTTGACTGGTTGTCCTTTGAGTGCCTTGGCCACCATCACGGCGTGCTCAGCCTGCGGCCCGTTGCCGTATCTGCCGAAACCGCCTCCGAGGTGCGCGCTATGGATGTGCACCTGCTCCTGAGGGATTCCAGTGATCTGTGACGCGCTGAATCGTGTCTCCTGCGGACTCTGGTCACCAATCCATATGTCCACGCGATCGTCGGTGACTAGCACAGTGGCGTTGCCAGGCTCCATCCTCGCACGCGCCAGGTACGGCACGTCATAGCTGGCTTCGACCACGCTGGTGGCCTGGGCCATCGCGTCCTCGAGATTCCCCTGTTGGTAAACCAGGCGCCCGGGTTCATCAATCGATTCGACGAGTGCCTGCTGCATATTTTCGGTATTCAGGTGCGTATAGGGCGGATATTCCCACTCTAGGGGCAACGCATCGAGCGCGGTCTTAGCGCGCCACCACGAATCGGCAACCACCGCAACGCCGCCGCTGAAGTGACGGCCACGAACCAATCCCGGGTCAGGCTTGGGAAACTGCACAACGGAATGCACACCGGGCATCTCCTTGATGGCATCGAAATCGTAGCTCTTGACGTCACCGCCCCACACGGGACACGCCTTGGCGCACGCGTGCAGCGTCCCTGGAACCTTCACGTCGATGGCGTAAACAGCCTGGCCCGTGACTTTTAACGGCACGTCTAGGTTCTTGCGCTCGGTCCCCATCAGTGTGAACTCGTGGGCGCTCTTGATCGTGATCGTCTCCGGATGCGGATGCTCAAGCTCGGCCGCGCGCGTTGCAACTTCGCCATATCGAACGGTTCTTCCGGTAGTGGCATGCGTGATGATGCTGTCTTTTGCGGTGAGCTCCGATGTGGGAACGTCCCATCTCTCCGCCGCGGCCAGCAGCAGGCGTTCGCGCGCCTCGGCGCCGGCCAGCTGGTAGAAGTACAGATTGCCCTTGACCGATGCGCTCCGGTTCGTCGTCATTCGCCGATACACGCCTGTCCAGCTGATCCTCTCGTTGGTGGCTGGCAAGTCGCCTTCTCCACCACCACCGCGCGGGTCGGTCGGAGACGGCTCCGGGCCTGCCGGGTTCTTGAGCGTCCAGGCTGGAGCTTCTTCTCTCGCATCTCGATTCGCGGATGCGTACTCGCCGCGCACTTTATTCCAGTCGCATTGAAGCTCTTCGGAAATCATCATGGCGCAGGCGGTCCAGACGCCCTGACCGAGCTCGGTCTGGCTGATCCGAATCGTCACGGTGTCGTCGGGGGCAATGACGATCCACGCGTTAATTTCAGGGATTGTAGACTCTCGGTACCAGGGTGCGGCAGGCGTTGTCACTCCCACTGCATCGCCCCGGCGCGGCCACCCGCAGCCCACCACTAGCGTGCCGCCAACTGCGGCCGTCGTGATGAAGAATTCACGACGATCCATCCCCGCTGTCTCAATGTGGGCCGTCATCGCGTCTGACACGGTTTGTTTAGACGTCATCGTTTCTCCCCCCAGAGCCTGCCGGTGGGGTGGACATCAGCGCTGCAGCGCGATGAATTGCCTGGCGTACACGATAATAGGTGCCGCATCGGCATGCGTTGGTCACACCGCTGTCAATCTCGTCATCCGTGGGAGCAGACGTGCGTTGCAGCAGCGCTACGGCGGACATGATCATCCCGGACTGACAATAGCCGCATTGCGGTGCGTCAAACTCCTTCCACGCCAGCTGCACCGGGTGCGTGCCATCGACCGACAGCCCCTCGATGGTGGTGATTGTGGTGCCAACGGCGGCGCTGACCGGGATGGAGCATGAACGCACCGCTTGGCCGTTCACGTGCACCGTGCACGCTCCGCACTGCCCGATCCCGCAACCATACTTCGTGCCTGTCAGATCGAGCGTGTCGCGAATCGCCCAGAGCAGCGGGGTCTCTGGTTCTACGTCGACGACGTACTGAAGCCCATTAATTGTGAGCGGGAAAGGCATAAACGACTCTCCTCGGTAACGCTTGCAATTATAGAAGATTCTGCTGCGAGAACACATAGGTCAAGGACGCGAGTTATTTAACTAGCCTAGTTAACTCTTAGCCTAGTCTCCATTCTAAAAGGGTAGTTCTCGCTGAGTTTGCCTCCCTCCATAGAAAGGTCTATAAAAAACATCACAAACGGGCGATTACTCCACCCGTGGGGGAGGAAAGACGAATGATTAGATATCTCCTGGCGCACTTCGGATGGTTCGTTTTCGTCGTCACGGGTAGCGCTTTTAGCCAAGAAGCGGTATCACCCGTTGGTGCGATGTCATTGGCTGAAGGTGGAGCCAACCGGATTACCCGAATGGTCGAGGCCCAATCCGTGACGACCTATGTAGGTGTCACCACCGATGGTTCAGCCATCGAGGGGCTTTATTCCATCGACCCGGACCGGGGCGCGTCCAACGCAGATCTGGTACGGGAGGCGAAAGACTTCCTGGCGGCGCTGACGCAGGAGCAGCGCGGTAAGGCTATGTTCCCAGTGGCTGCCCCGGAATGGCGGCAGTGGAGCAACACGAGCTCCTACCAGCGCAACGGCATCAGCTTCGACGAAATGACGGAAGGACAGCGCGAACAGGCATTCGATCTAATGCGGACAGCCTTCAGCGCTAAAGGCTTCAAGCTCTCCCGCGACATCATGCGTCTCAACCATACCCTGGGTGAGCTCACCAGTGACCCCGAACGTTACTCGGAGTGGTTCTACTGGCTGACGTTTATGGGCGAGCCTTCCGAGACCGAGCCCTGGGGCTGGCAGATAGATGGCCACCATCTGGTCGTCAACTACTTTGTGCTGGGTAACCAGGTGGTGATGTCACCCTTGTTTACGGGGTCCGAGCCGGTCATCGCCGAGTCCGGTCACTACAAAGGCATGAGTGTTATGGAGCCGGAGCGCGATAGGGCCTACGCTGTCTACGCCTCGTTGACGGATGAGCAAAAAAAGACCGCGGAGTTGATGAGTGAGGACTTGGTAGCGGATGGTGGGGGTAGGGCATTCGGCCGCGG
>DBZV01000084.1:9613-12299 GCA_002311865.1 Dehalococcoidia bacterium UBA1151 | reverse complement strand
CTAATCGACTTCATGCGGACTCTATCGGATGACAATGGTGGTTCGCCCTAACACCTCGACCTACCTCACAACAGCCTTACGCACGGAAAGCCAACCAAGCGGGATTCGAACTCTTAATCCGCGAAGCAGTGGATAGTGAGTACGACGTCCCTAACGTTCGATCCTTGTTCATCGGCCGCCTTCGGTTTGTAACCCTGACGGGGGTGCATGAGGTCGGTGGCACGGCGAGGAATTCCCGACCTATGGTCTGACCGGCCGACGATAGCTAGGCGGTCTAGGTAGGCTAGACGTCACCGGTAACTAATCCCTATTAGCTCTGACCGGCGGCGTGCAGCCACTCGTGAGGGTTGTCCTGGAAGTGGTCAACTGAGCTGGAATCTTGCGGCAAATAATTAGTAGCGCACATATTCATGGGCCAGATGACACGATCACCGATGGTCAGCATTCGTCCAAGCCGGGCGTAGTGAGGCGACCACAATTCGGGCGTTCGGCCATGTCGGGTACCAGGGTCAAAGAGGCAGAGCCTCTGTAATCCGCAGATTTGATGCTGGTCGGCTGGTCGTAAGCTGGATGCAGCGGGCCCAGATCGCAAGCTCAGCGCGACTGGGCGCGGACTAGTGTCCGACTCCAAACCTATGTCGCAATTCGACTACGAGACCATCGAACGCAACAGGACCTGCAAGTTGCAGCTCGTTTCATGGTAAGTGCACGTGGTAATTCGGGCAGCAATCAGTCATGCCGCGAAGTCGCTCCAATCGTGGGCCCCACGGTCACTAAATCGTGTAAGGCTGGACGACCCTCTCTTAATAGGGCGGCGATCAAAGCTCCTCTGCAGACATCGAATCACCAGCGTTCCTGGTGGAGACGGGGGAGGGTCGAACTCGGCGGCGAACACGAGAGGCAGCGCAATGTCGATTGGCACAGCGGGGTCCTGAAGGTCCGATTGATCTTTTAATGGGGTGCGAATCATTGTCCCGCATGTCGTCGCAGCGTAGAAGAACCCGACGTGCGTCAGCCGTGAATCTGCCTGGTGCGCAGATGGGCGTCCTGCCGGTATGTGACATCGCCCGCAAGCGAAACACGCGTGCCACAGAGGAGGCGATACGCCTCAACTACGAGTCCTTCGGAGCTTAGCGGCGGACCCTCATGCTTCACGCCTGTATCTAGTGGGCCCGTTGACGAAGCCGCGGGTCCAAGGCGTCTCTTAGCCAGTCACCGAGAAACACCGTGGAGACAACCAGCAGTCCGATCATCATGCCCGGGATCAAGCTGACCCACCAGGCGGTGCTGATGTAGAGGCGACCCTCTGCGACCATTGATCCCCAGGCGGGTGCGGGTGGCGGAATTCCGGCGCCCAGGAAACTCAGAGATGCCTCCGCCAGGATCACACCGCCGATCGTGAGTGACGAAATGACGAGGACGACGTAAAACACGCCAGGCATGATGTGCTTAAACAGAATGCGGGTAGGGGATGCGCCAAATGTCTTGGCCGCTGCTATGTACTCCAGCTCTTTCAGGCTTAAAACCTGGCCACGAACTTGTCGAGCGAAAGTGCCCCATATCAAGAATGAGAGCAAGCCAAGCAGGAGGCTGAAGCTTGGACCCAAGAGCACCGAAAGCGCGAGAGCTATCAGGATCAACGGCAATGAAAATTTAATGTCGACAATCCGCATAATTATTTCATCAACCCAACCACCAGCGTAACCGGAGATCAGGCCCATAATGGTGCCGAAACCGCCACCTATTATTAAGGTCACTACTCCCACAATCACGGAAATCCGAGATCCGTAAATGAGCCGACTGAGAATGTCCCGACCAAGCGAATCCGTTCCTAGAATATGGTTCGTATCTCCACCGAAGAGCACGGGTGGGATGTGGCGGTCCCTGAGTTCGCCTATAAGATGGTCATGGGGTGCAATCAGTGGCGCGAACACGGCCATAAACCCAATGAGTCCTAAGATCACTATCGACGAGATGGGATAACGCTTCAGTACATCCAATCTCCTTTTCAACTGCCTTAAGAAGGAATTAGAAGGCTGATGTTCGCCTCGTCTGGGTAAACCCTGTATCGCCATCGCCCTAACCCAACCGAATCCTGGGATCGATCAAAACGTAAATGAAGTCGACTACGAGGTTAGCCATTATGTACATGACTGTGATGAGAATCATCACACCTTGCAGTACTGCGTAATCGGAATTATTTACCGCCTCGATGGCAAGCCCCCCCAATCCAGGCCATGAGAATATGGTCTCAACAATGATGGCCCCGGTGATCACGCCAGCGAGGGTTAGACCAGCTGCGGTTATGGGAGCGATGAGAGCATTTCGCATCGCGTGCTTCCAGATAACTTTTCTTTCCGATACTCCCTTTGCTCGCGCCAAAGTGATGTATTCGGAGCCAAATACCTCAAGCAACGACGATCTTAAAAGCCTGATTTGGCCGGCCGCCGCTCCCCAGCCCAGGACAACGGTCGGAAGGATGAACGATTCCCACCCGTCTTTACGGGCTACCGGAACCCATTCCAGCTGTACAGCGAACACAAACATGAGCATCAGCGCCACCCAGAAACCGGGCATAGAGTCGCCGAATACCGCCGCGGCTCGAACTCCGTAGTCCCACCAGCCACCTCGTCTTGTGGCTGCGAGCACACCGAGCGGGATTCCCACGATCAACGAGAAAGCGAAC
>DBZV01000084.1:8706-9574 GCA_002311865.1 Dehalococcoidia bacterium UBA1151 | reverse complement strand
GAGAAAGCGAACGCCGTCATTGCCAGCTGGGCACTATTGGGTATCCGCTCCCATAAAATCTCGCGAACAGGTCGCCTCTGAAGCGTTGAATTCCCGAGATCACCCCGGACAATCTTCTTAGTGTAGATCCAGTATTGGACCACCACCGGTTTGTCCAGGCCGTGTGCCTCTCCAAATCTGTCCCATTGTTCTTGCGTCGCATCATCAGTCAGAAGAACCAGGCGGGGGTCTCCGCCCAATCGTGAGAGAAAAAATACGACAAGCGTAACCACGAGTAGGGTAATGACTGTGGCGAATAACCGTCGTGCCAGGAACCTCATTTAGACCACGGAACTCTCTGGCACGTCGTTATGTTGAATCCTTCCTATGCCACAAGTTGAGCCCAGCCCGGCAGCAGTTGGGTCTGTGCCGCCGGGCTGGGGATCGTAAGCGTTACACCGCCGCACAGGGTGGTTAACCGCCTGCGTGTGTAACTTTGTCGAAGTCGGTTATGCCGCTTCTGCCGCCTGATCGCTCCCATCCCCCGATGACGTCTGTGTTGACCGCCATCAACTGATCGGCCAACAGCACCGGGATGATCGCCTGCGAGGCGTTGAACCAGTCATACAACTCTTCCCGAAGGACGTCCAGTTCAGCCTCGGTCGTCACGGTGGTCATTCCTCGGATCATCTGCAGTGGCTCTATCCGTTCAAAACCCGGGTTGAAAGCGTTCTCAGGAGAACGGTTGAGCATTACTTGCTCTGGTGGAGCCGCACCGCCAGCGCCTGAAGACCGCATCCACAGGTCATTCTGTTCACGTGCCACAACGCCCGGACGGTTGCCGGAGTATGTGAGCACAATCGTCTGTACGTTCAGGCCGAGGGCCGTT
>DBZV01000084.1:8473-8634 GCA_002311865.1 Dehalococcoidia bacterium UBA1151 | reverse complement strand
GAGTCCGAGCTCGGTCTCAAGCGGGTGAGAACCGGTGGTCACTCGGAGGGTCACGTCAAACCCGTCTGGCCAGCCGGCTTCTACCAAAAGCTTCTTGGCGTTCTCCACGTCGTACGGAATCAACCACTTGTCCTTGTAAATCCGTTCGAGCAGCGGTCCGG
>DBZV01000084.1:5738-8405 GCA_002311865.1 Dehalococcoidia bacterium UBA1151 | reverse complement strand
ACCGGTCACCTCAGGCAGGTAGCTCGGTTGCCCGTACCCGCCGAGGATAGTATCGACCATGGTTTGCCGGTCAATCGACTCGGCCATCGCACGACGTACTTTGGTGGCGTTTTCCTGCGAAACCGGGTCGTTACAGTCCCCAACCCACGGGATTTCCGGATCGTATCCCGGACGTGGCCACGGATCCAGAGGCACTCCATCCAATGTGGTCTCCATGCAGAAATTACCCTGCGGGTAAATCCGGAATGCTCCAGGAATACCGGCTGCGTTGACCTGGAGGTTTGACACAGCGTTGATACTCTCGGCCAAAGGAGCCGGAATAATCGCTGCGTCAATCAGGCCGGTCTCCAGGGCAGCTACCTGAGTTGCCGCCTCTTTGATCTCGAGGATCCTGATGGTCTGGAAATGCGGCGCATTGCCGTAATAACCATCAGCCGCCTCAACCTCAGCCTCGTTACCGGGCTCCCACTTCACAAATTTATAGGGTCCAGTGCCTCCGCTAAGGTCAAGGTTCGCAACCTCAGTGCCCAGTTCCTCGACACGTTTTTTGCTCACGACTGACAATGCGCCGCCGCCCGAGTTGGTCATGTATGCATTGAAGAAGAAAATATTGGGCTTATCAATCTTCAACAAGATCGTGTAGTCGTCTATTTTGGTCATGGTGGCGCCCAGTTCACGCGCCGTGCCAATGTTGGAGTGGATGCTGTCTGCTGAAATCTCGTCCTCGAAACTCCAGACGAAGTCATCTGCGGTCACTTCACCCCAACCGCCATGGAATTGAACTCCCTCACGGATCTTTATGGTGAATTCCGTTGCGGATTCATCCACAGCCCACTCGGTGGCCAGTAACGGCTCAATGACCGGACCGTCAGTCGCCCATACGAATGGTGTTTCATATACACCCCACTGTTGCAGGAATCCGCCGGTCCGGACCGCGGTTGTACTTGGCACCGTTGCGGGGAACCCGATATCCGATAGCGCCACAGTCAGCGTGCCATACGGACCTGTCGCCGCCGGCGCATCTACTGCAGCGCTGGTGGCCTGAGGTGCGGCCGTAGCGACCGACCCCGACGGGACAGACGTTGGCGCTTCAGTTACAGAAGTCGGGACGACTTCCTCATCTGAACTACAGGCGATCGCTGCGACAAGAGCTGCTGCAAGCAGCAACCCCGTCAGCGGCCGTCCGTAGTAGGCCATCTTTGACAACCCGGACATCTTGTACCGGTGTGCTAGCGTCTTCATACGACCTCTCATAATCACTCCTATGAACCCTTTCTCTCTCCGACAGCCAAAATCTCCAGTAGATGGCATAGCCAACCCGGATCAGACTGCAACTCTGTCAGTAATCTCCGTTGTTGAGTACGCGCCCATAAATGAGTAGCTCAGAGACTTGCCCGTCACTCCGCCTACGACCACGATCTTGTATCGATCAGGGGTCTCGACGACGGGAAGCATCAAGCGTTCTTTCTGCTCCTGAGGCATGTTCAGGTACCACTGCCAGTGCTTGCTCTGAACGTCTTTGTGCATCAGTTCAATCTGGTTCGTGTGCCGTGCAGCCGGGATCTCAGACCTGTGCCAGACGTAGCGGCGTACGCTCTCTTTGTCCCAGCCGTATCGTTCCAGAATGCTGGCGTGTTCAGGGCTGATCATTAGTAGATAAGAACACTGGTGACGTCCGTAATACCCGTAGTGCTCAGGTGTTACCGAGAGCCCGAACGCAAACGTGTCCAACACCCCCTCAGGGGTTGTGTTGAACATGTCCGCTAATTCTTTCTGGTTGCGAATATTGAGAACCGCGACTGTACTTTTATCTTCATCAAAGCCATGTTCAACATGCCACGGATCCCACGGACTTTTTTCTTCGTTCTCACCAATACACATGGAGAACTTGGTGGGCGCCCCGATGGTGTCCATATCCATTATACCGGGCCGATTGAATCCGATATTCATCTTTATCAGTCGCATGGCGCGCCCGAGAACGATGTTCACCCGGGACTGGACTCCGGGGCCGAGCGCTGCCCGCTCGGAATTGATCCCCAGTTCTTTCACAATTGGGCCGTTCACGATAAGCAGTGGCGCATCCGCGCTGGTTGACATGTCATACCCGGGCCCTGCGACGGCGATAACGGCCTTGACTGCGGCGATCATCACCGGCAAGTGAGCCGGTTCGCATCCCGCCATCACACAGTTGATTGCTATTTTCTCGACGGTGGCGATGCCCCTTCCCGGCGGAAGGATCCCGACAACGTGATCCGGAGCCAAACTGGTGCCCCGGAGTGTTGCGGCAACTCTCTCAGGCGTCGGTGCGATTAATGGGAAACCATCCGCCCAGCCACGTGAAAGCCACTCGTTGTTCATGGCTTCCCAGGCAACCATCACGTCTTCACCGGAGAACGTCTCAGGAGCTGCGGGCTCACGCCCTGTTAGTCCCTCTCCAATTCTGACACGAGGCGCGCCCGGCGGCGATGTAAGGATTTCGTTTGCTTCTTCCAGCGCATCCTCTATCTGGGAACAGATCAACTCATCGGGTAGGCCGGTTAAAACATCCGGGACCATAATGTATTTGAGATCTGGGAGACCCAGGACACGGCCCGTAATTGCCGCGTCTTCTTCGAACCCACCGGAAACGATCGCCGCGGCTGGCTTGCCACGCTGTTCCATCTTCAC
>DBZV01000084.1:2116-5708 GCA_002311865.1 Dehalococcoidia bacterium UBA1151 | reverse complement strand
TCGAGCACAAGGTTCGACGTGCAGGCCCCTCAGTCGCCAGTAGATCCTATGAAGATGTCATTCTCTTCGAACGCCTTGTCAAGCAAATCGTCCGGATAACCGCGTGGGCCCTGGTAGAAATTGACCGTGAGATCCTTATAACGCTCCTGGAACAACTTCCCAAAATGTTTGAGTGCCGTGTCTCCCCCGCGTTTGTCGTTCCAAAGCAAGCCGAGCCTCAACCCGTCCAAGCTTGTCGGCCTATCAGCGAGTGGCTTCACATTCAGGTCGCCATCGCTTATCGCCTCAGGGTTGAGCACAATCAGATCTGTCATCCAATTTCTCCTCGGGCAGATGACGGAAACTTCGCCGTCGATATCATTTGCAACAACTATCTGGTGGCAACATACTGAGACCCCGGGGGCCATAGGTCACTCAGAGCGTGCTCCCCGAGTCACCACATTGAAGTGACTCGGGTCACATATAGGTAGGCGAGCAAGAAGTGAATCAATTCACTAGGCCGGAACGAATGGCGAACGACGCTGCCCCCAACCGGTCGGAAACATGGATGGCTTTATAAATTCGACTTGTGCGGTTTTTTACAGTGCCCACGGCAAAACCCATGGCGATACTAATTTCCGCGTTCGTCTGCCCCTGGCCTATTGCTCGAAGAATCGATCGGTCGGTGTCCGAGAGGCTTGCTGTTCGAGTAATTTCATTTGGAGAAGGCCCTATCTGGCCCGCCGGGAGTGATCTCAAGAATTCGGACAACACACGGGGATCGAAGACCGCACCCCCAGCGACGATCTCCACGATGCCTGCCACCAGGCCAAACGTAGACACCCCCCTCAACAAAAACCCGTCCACGCCGACCGCCACTGCCGCGCGCAATATTTCAACGTCCTGTTCATCGCTCAACAGCAATACGTTTACCTGCGGCCAGGTTGTGCGTAAATTCCGTATCACATCGCATTGCAGAATGTCGCCATCGTGCACGCCCCAGAGGATGACATTTGGAGAACCTTCAAAACTCTCCTGAAGTGCGGCGTCCAACGAGTTCGATTCTCCGAATATTGCGATAATCTCCGGTTTCAACAGTGAGCGCAAAGATTCTCGACACAGTGTGTGGGTATCGATGATGAGGATCTGTATCGGCTCTTCGCCCCCGTTTGTAGAAACCCCATTTTTTTGCCATTCAGACTGGATCGGGAACGTGAGCGACTTAGACGACAGGCTCTCCTGGTTGTCATCCCGGTCCGGAGTTAAATAGCCAACATTGCCAGCTAACAGCGACGCTATCTGTTCGGCAAGTTCGAGGTGGTGGGCCGTATAAACATCTGTGGACTGCGAGCTGAAGTGCAACGTGCCGACCAACGCTCCCTCACTTACAAGAGGAACGGCCATACCAGAGTGGTATCCGTAAGACACGATCTTGGCGGTGAGCTCGTGCACCAGACTGACTACGCCAGTCGGCCTGCCCTGATCTCGGAACATCATCCCCCGCCGTGTTGAAGCGACCACCTCCGTGATTGTCCCCGCCATCGGAACTTTCGAACCGCGAGACCGTGCGTCCGGGCCATCGTATGGAGGGCCGGTAACGTGCAGGTACTCCATTTCGTTGGACCCGAAATCAGGCCGATTAACGACCATCCGGTCGAACGGAATCACCAAGCGGATTTGCTCTTCTATTCGCGTGTACATCGACACCGCATCAGGGGCATTAAGTATGGAGCGTGCTATCTCCAGCAATACCGCCCGTTCCGTTGCCTCACGTTCAATTCTTTCAACGATCAGCGCTGTGTCTATGGCGGGCGCAATCTGATCAGCTATGCGTTGTAAAGATTCAACATCTTCTACCGAGTAATAGTCGGGCGAACGGTTACTCAGATCGATAGTGCCGATGACCCGGTCGTTCTGATTGAGGGGTGCCCGCACCCAGGAACGCATACCACTTTGCTGAATTAGTCCGGGGGTTTCCGCCAAATCAGATCCTGAATCGTCGTACGAGCCGAAACAGCCCTTAATGCGTTCCGACCACGCCGACCGCAATCCTTCGTTGTTTTCTGGTCGTCTCACTGAGTCCAGTGAGAGACGGGGCGTAGCCTCACCACGCACGTATCTGTAATCAAACGCCGATCGGTGGGTGTCATAAATCGCCACCGCAAAATTATCGCAATGGAAAAGCTTGGTGACGGCGTTGTGCAAACTTCCAAGAGTTGCATCCAAACTCCGGGCTCCAGAAGTAGAAAGGCCCAATTCGGCAAGGACACCTCGTTCATGGACAAGCCGCTCCAGATCGCTGTGCTGAAGGAAATTGGCGAACGGACCCGACAATTGCGCCGCGAGACGTTCACTGATGCTCACATCTTCAAGCGTGAAGGCGTTTTCGACACGACTTCGGAAGATAAGCGCTCCGATCGCGTCGTCGCGACAAAACAGCGGAACCGCAACGGCTGATCTCAGGCCCGCATCCAGCGCAGGTCTAAGATCGGAAAATAGATCGTCTGAAGCTGTGATCTGTTCAGGGGTGATGATCATTCCTGCACGGGCCCTAATTACGGCATCGGTCGCGGTGCCGACCAACGGGAGAACTGGAGCCGTGAGGACGCCGCTCATGCTGTCCCCGCCGAGGAGGCGTGCAGTAATAGTGCTCCCGGCAAGATTTACCGATGTGACATGGAGCCAATCGAACCGGATCAATCTTGAGATAGCCTCACTCAGGCTTGGTCCGACCTGGTCGAGACGGAAAGTGGAGGACGCAATACGGGCAACTTCAGCAAGCACCGTCTGCTCATGTACCTGTGTTCTGAGATCGGAGAGCCGGGCGGATGATACCAACGCGTTTGCAAGCAACACGGACAGGCGCTTAAGAAAATTCAAACTGGTGAGGCTGTGGGCTGTGGGCTCACACGAGCCAAAGGAAAGTACGCCAACCGTTTCTGTCCCCGACGTAAGTCCAATCATTACCGCAGACTGTATGTCGGGCAATGCNNCGCTGGCCGGGTAATCTCTACGGAACTGATCGACGCCCGCAGCATCAAGAAACAGCCCTTGAGCGGGTAGGCGATCTAAACCGGTACCGTCGCTGGAGTTCGCCACTCCCGGTGACCAGATGGGAGTCTGGAGTCCATCCACGAAAAGCGGTAGGAGCTCCTTCGGTCCGGAGTTGACACGAGCAATCATCAATCGGTCGTACGGGATCACTCTTGAGAGCATCTCAGCGAACCGTGGCAGGAGCTCTCCGATATTTGGAGATGAGAGAGTCTCGGCCACCTCGTAAAGAAGCGCCCGATTGCGCATTTCCTCACGCTGGATGGCTACATCAACCTCGTTCATCGGC
Organism: Dehalococcoidia bacterium UBA1151; assembly: GCA_002311865.1. GTDB lineage: Bacteria > Chloroflexota > Dehalococcoidia > Lucifugimonadales > Lucifugimonadaceae > UBA1151. The sequence continues at coordinate 2,389 of DBZV01000084.1, read as the reverse complement.
CTCTGTGTCCTCTCGCTTGGCGTAGCACAATTCAGATGCTCGTGGTAGTCAGATTTTGTGCTCCAGGAGCCAGTCATTTAGCTCCGATTGCCACATTCCCTCGTACCCACGCTTCGTTTAAAACCATCAAAAAGTGCCTGTGCCAGTAGTCTAAGCGTTTCGTCGTATGCACGTGCCATAGCATTGGACGGTGTGACTGTGACCTGCGGTCCCATCGTGGATGAGCATAATAATCCGGGGCCGGAGACCGAAATCGGCCTGTACGGGAGTAAA
>DBZV01000084.1:0-2061 GCA_002311865.1 Dehalococcoidia bacterium UBA1151 | reverse complement strand
ACGGGAGTAAACATTCTTTGATCAAGAGGGATACCCATGATGACTTGAGTAGGCTGTGGATTGGGTGCACCTGTTCAGCACAATAAATAACCTGAAGTTCGCGAACGGGACGAGACACCGGCAATATTTCACAGTCACGAGACAATCGGCACCGAGTACCAGAGTAGGCAAATGGAGGTTCCCGAAATTACACAGAATGGAATGGCCATACGCCCGAAAACGCTGGACGGCGCGGTGATCGGCCTGCTCGCCAATCACAAACCGAACGCCGAGTCATTGTTGAAGGCGATTTACGATGCGCTCGCAGAAAGATTCGATCTAAGTAAAAGTATCGCTGTCAATAAGGGAGACGCCGTCAAACTTGCTTCCCCTGAACTACTGAAGAATCTTGCTTCAGATGTGGACGTGGTAATTACGGCGAATGGTGACTGAGGAAGCTGTTCGTCGTGCAGTGTGCACGACTCAATCGAACTCGAAAAACTCGGTGTTCCGTCCATAGCGATCTGTACTGAGCCGTTTAAATCGGGGGCACATGCGGTAGCAAAGCTATCCGGGATGCCCGACTTTCCGTTCGCAGTTGTTCAACATCCGATCGGCACTCTAGATGAGTCGGGGGTTCGAGGCAGGGCAGCAGATGCTGTGCCGCAAGTGATAGCCGCATTGTTAGACCAGGATTAGGGAGACTACCGGGCTTAACGGCTACGCCCCCTTCAAAGGTTTCAGGATAACTAACAAAAAATACTTGGATTTCGTGACGCTCGGACTTGCGGGACTTATGGCCTACTGATTTGCGAGTACACGGCCGCGGGGCAAGCGGTAGCGCAATTCGTCCCGTCCCGATGCCGAGCTCGAGAACTCGTCCGTCACCGGCGAGTCCGACAAGAAAGTCGACTACCGGGTTAACCACTTCGGGCTTGAACATTTCCGCCGAGGACTCGTCGTATCCCGCCGCCACATGCTCATCGAAATAACCATCGTCGTGCATCGAGTGAGTCTAACAAGTGAGGGTGTCTGATATGCCGTGGAGGTCTGCACGGCCAGGGCGGATAGTCGGCCGCCCCTACGGCGTGGTCAAGCGACTATCCCTATGCGTAACCCAGCCGACCAAGCACCTTCCGGATAGCCGAGATCAGCGCGTCGATGTCCTCTTCTGTGTGTACGGAAGACACCGTGCCCTGGCAACTTGGCGAGAGCAAAAACCCCTCGTTCTGGAGACCCAGGAACATGGCCCGGGTCATCGTCTTGTCGTTCGTCATCGAGGATCGATAATCGGTCACACGTTCAGGGGTGAACTGCAAACACCAGAGCGACTCCACTCCGGTCACGCCCATCGGCGCCTCGACCTCGGCGATCAACGCACGCAGCTTCTCGCGAATCACGCTGCCCATTCGGCCGACGTACTCGTACACCTCGGGCGTTGCCGCCTCCAACGTCGCCACGCCGGCAGCGGCCGTCATCGAGTTGCCGTTGAAAGTGCCTGCGTGCTGAACCCTCGGGGCGCCACTACTGGGGTCATACAAAGACATGATGTCGGCACGCCCGCCGAACGCTCCCACCGGCAGACCCCCCCCGATCATCTTGCCAAACGTGGTCATATCGGGCGTCACGCCGTAGTGCTCCTGCGAGCCGCCGAGTGCGACCCGGAAAGAGATCACCTCGTCAAAGATCAGGATGATGGCGAGTTCTTTTGTGACGGCCCGAAGACCCTCAAGAAAACCCGGCTCGGCGGGAACAAAACCGTTGCGACCGTTCACCGGCTCCACGATCACACACGCCAGGTCGTCGGCGTTTTCGCGGATGATCCGTTCGCAGTTCTCGATGTCGTTGATCGGCATCACCACCGCGCCGTCCGTCACCCATTCCGGAAGACCCTCGTAGTCCTCCACCGAGTTCGGGTCGTTGGCGTCGCCGGCTAGATCGAGCTTTGGCGCAACGCTGACCGCAACCGAATCATGTGTGCCGTGATATCCGCCCTCCATCTTGCCCAGCTTCTGCCTCCCGGTGAACGCACGTGACGCACGGATGGCGTTTAGCGTCGCCTCGGTTCCGGAGTTCACGAAC
>DBZV01000006.1:11090-15790 GCA_002311865.1 Dehalococcoidia bacterium UBA1151 | reverse complement strand
AATCCATCCCCCGGCCTTCGCTGGGACGGCAGGTGGGGCGAGAAGCGGCCCTAAAGCCGCTTGAACTTCTGGATGCGCTGGCCTTCGAGGACTTCGCCTACGTAGAGGTCGCCGTGGGAGTCTGTCCAGATGCCGTGGGGCGCCATGAACATGCCGGGATCGTGGGTCGGGAACCGGCCCCAGCGAGTTGCGACGTTGCCGTGGAGATCTGAGATGGAGATGCGGTTGCGCAGTTCGGCTACGTAGGCGACATCGTTGTTATCGATGTAGACGTCCGTTGGCTGGATGAAGTCGGGCCAGGTTTCTACGTGCTTGGCGTCCAGGTCGAATACCTGTACTCGGTGGTTCTCACGGTCGGCCACGTAGACCAGGTCCTTGTGGATCCAGATGTTGTGCGGGAGGTTGAAGTCGCCATCCCAGACGCCACCCTCGCGCTCAGTCTGGCCCCAAGACCACTTGTATTCTCCTTCGGCCGTGAACACGTGGACACGGTTGTTGCCGTAGCCGTCTGATATGTAGAGGTCGCCGTTTGATGCAATTGCTATGTCAGTGGGCCTGTTGAACGGCTCGTTCTCATGCGGCTCGTCGACCACGCCCAGCGTCCGGATGTGCTCGCCGAAGCGGGTGAAATTCTTGACGGTGTGGTCTGCGGAGTCGGCCAGCCAGAGACTGCCGTCCTGGGCGAAGCACATGCCGTGGGCGCTTGGAAAGTGGCCCTCGCCAAACGATCGTTGGAATTCACCATCGCGGTTGAAGACGATAATCGGGTGTTCTGAGCGGTTGAAGACGTAGACATCGTCATTCTCGTCAACGGCAACTGCACCAACCTGGGTGAAGACCCAGCCATCGGGCAGTTTGGCCCAGTCCTCAATCAGTTCGTACCTGAAATCTCCGCTTCCGACCGTTACCGCCATGATGAATCTCCTGTGTCGATCTTCTGAGGTTCTATGGAGTGATTTTCCAGCGGCAGTCTAATCCCAAATCCGCCGGAGCGCACGGTTTCAACTCACAGCGCACGAAATCATCTCCCATGGAATAATCTGCGCAACATTTAGAGGGAGATTCACATGCAGTTGGACGGTCAGGTCGCAATCATCACGGGTGGCAGCAAGGGCATTGGGCGGGCGATAGCAGATGCGTATGCGGCGGAAGGTTGCGCGATGGTTATCGCGGCACGGACTCAGGGTGATATAGATGCTGCGGTCAGCGCGATAACTTCCGCGGGCGGCAAGGCGCTTGGCGTGCGGTGTGATGTTTCCGATGAGACGTCGGTCGCGAATCTGGTCGACGCGACGCTGGCCGAGTTCGGGAAGGTCGATATTCTCGTCAACAACGCAGCTGCAATTCATGGCCCCATACCAGCGGTCGAGCTGGATCTGGAGACCTGGCGAACGGTGATTGACGTGAACCTGACGGGGGCGTTCATCTGCGCAAAGGCTGTGCTGCCGCATATGTACGAGCAGGGCAGCGGCAAGCTCATCAACATCTCCAGCATTGGCGGTCGCAAGGGTGGCTGGGGCCGTGCGGCTTATCGAAGCACCAAAGCTGCGCTAATCAGCCTCACGGAAACCCTCGCCGCGGAAGGCAAGGCCCATGGTGTGGATGTGAACTGCATCTGCCCGGGTGGCACGGATACGGAGATGGTGCGCATTGCTTCGGGTGGAAGCGTCAATCCGGACTGGGTCAAGGCTGAAGAGATCGCCTCCGTCGCACTCTTCCTCGCAGGTCCAGGCGCTTCTGCGATAACGGGAGAGTCGATCGACGTGTTCGGGAAGACGAACCCGCTGTTTCGAGGGCGCTAGCGTGCCGCCACGCTCGCTGGACGCAATGACTGACGGATGATGGCCTTCGACCAGGCTCAGGAGAACCAAGCCCCACGGCTACCCGAGTTTGCCAACTCCTTGTCTCGAAGGATGCGGCGGAGGATCTTGCCCGAGGGGTTCTTTGGGATTTCGTCCACAAACTCCACTTCGGATATGCGCTTGTAGTTGGCGACTTTGCCTTTCACAAATTCGATGATGTCGTCAGCGTCGGCATTGTCGTTTGCTGCCACAACGAACGCCTTTGGCACCTCGCCAGCCTCATCGTCGGGCTTGCCGATCACGCAGGCGTCGGCCACATCCGGATGCTCAAGCAGGATGCCTTCCAGCTCCGCGGGCGGTACCTGGAAGCCCTTGAACTTGATGAGTTCTTTCTTGCGATCGGTAATCCAGATTCGGCCGTCGGAGTTCATACGGACGATGTCGCCTGTATGCAACCAGCCATCGGGTGTGATCGCCTCCGCGGTCGCCTCGGGGTTTCTATAGTAGCCCTTCATCACCTGCGGCCCACGGACCAGCAGCTCGCCTTCTTCACCAAGCGGTAGTTCGGTGACACCGTCTTCAATATCGACCACGCGCGCCTCAGTATCGGCAAATGGTGTGCCGACTGAGCCGTACTCGATCAGATCATCCTCGGCGTAATCGTAATGGCTAACGGGTGATAGCTCAGTCATGCCGTAGGCCTGGATCACCGTGCAGCCAAGCATTTCAGATCCTCGTCGTTGTAACTCCTTCGACGATGGAGCGGCGGCCACAAGCGTCCACCGTAGCGACGAGAGATCACGCTCTGCGAGGCTTGGATAGGCCGCTAGACCCAGAATTACAGGCGGCGCCATGGGCAAAATGGTTACGCGGTCGCGCTCAATAATGCCCAGGAAATCTTCCATATCGAAGCGGGCCATCAGAGTGGTTGTGGAGCCGGCAGCGATGGAGGCGATCAGGAAGAACATCCCGTAAATGTGGTACATCGGCAGGAAGAGGATGCCCACATCTTCGTGTCGGAAGCTGGCGATCTCATCTCGATTATTCATCTGCTGAACGTTGGCGCCAATGTTGAAGTGGCTCAGCATTACGCCCTTTGTGAGGCCGGTTGTGCCGCTTGAGTAAGGTAATGCTGCAATGTCGTTATCAGGGTCTATTTCCACTTCTGGAAGCATCCCGCTGGCCGATGCGATCACATCTTCAAACGTCTTTGCGCCTGGCAGCACGCCGCCAATAGAAATGGTCTCGCGGATGCCGCTTACAAGAGGCGACGCGAGCGTGATCACTTCTTCCAATGCCGAGTGCGTTACAAGAATCGATGGGCCACTATCATTGAGCTGATGAGCAACCTCAAGCTCCCGATAGCTGGGGTTCAGGGTAGTAATGATGGCCCCGGTCATCAGCACGCCAAAGAAGACAGAGGCAAACTCGGCGCAGTTCGGCGCAAATAACGCGACGCGATCGCCCTTCTGAACGCCCATCCCTACTAGCCCAATCGCAAATGACTGCGCCTGAGCGAGCAATTCAGCGTAGGTGACGCGTTTATCGCCATCGATGATCGCCACTTTGTCCGGCCACTGGCCGGCTGCTCGCTCCAGATACACATAGAGCGGAATATGCTCGTAATCCGGAATCGATTCTCTGAAAATGGAAGGCGTCATCTGTTGCTCCTGAGAACCGTTATCTCTACAGACTGATTACACCCAACTGGCGGAAGCCATGGTGCCAACGGCGATCACGATGAAGACAGTCGCGGTGCGTACCATCATCCTTGCCTGGGCGCTCAGGTTCATTCGCTCTGCCATCTCCTCTGGATCTGGTGGGCCGTCAGCAGCGTCTACCAGGGCCAGTATCTTCTTCGTCTTCATCCACGCAGCCACACCGATTGCGTAACCAATCAGCGATGCGATCAGGCCAAGTCCGATCGCCCAACCCCAGTTGGTATCGAATAGTTGGCCGAATGATCTGCCGGGGGTGCGATCGATCAGTACGAACCCAACGATGATCGTTATGCCGCCCAGGGAAAGTAAAACCGGGCTGATAACCCTGCCAATAGAGACCATGACAGGACCGGCGATTTCAGGGCCGAGCGCCCGGATTCGTGGCTCAACAACCCAGGCGAATATCACGGCGCCGCCAGCCCACAGCACGCCGGACACAATGTGGAGCAGCCGCAATACCACTACTTCTTCGTTCATCGAACTTCTCCTCACGTTCTGGCTCATTTTCCGGCGCCACGCGTATAACGAACGGCGGGATTATATCGATGGACGTACAATCCGGCCTCACATTCCCGGAATCGCCAGACAAATTTGCAGATGAAAGTGGACGCATGAAGTACAGGCACCTTGGCAACTCCGGACTTAAAGTCTCAGAAATTGGGCTGGGCACCAACAACTTTGGTGGGCGGATGGACCCGGATCAGGCTGCTGAAGTGCTCAACGCTGCTATCGATCTTGGCATCAACCTGATCGACACGGCCGATATCTACTCTCACGGCCAGTCAGAGGACTATATTGACCGCGTTGTTGGCGATAAGAGCGGTAAGCGGGAGTCTGTACTTATAGCAACCAAGTTCGGGATGGACTGGGAGGATGGCCCACACGGCTAGGGCGGCTCTCGGAAGCGCATCATGGAGGGCGTGGAGGGCAGCCTCAAACGGCTCGAGACCGACTATATCGACCTCTACCAGTTCCACCGCCCGGACCCCAACACGCCAATCGAAGAGACGCTGAGAGCACTCGATGACCTGGTGCGCGACGGTAAGGTGCTCTACATCGGCAACTCCAACTTTGCGGCGTGGCAGATCGCCGACGCGTCGTGGACTGCTGCCAGAGAGCACCTCACGCAGTTCGTGAGCGCGCAGCCGGAGTACTCCATGCTGGTGCGCGCTATTGA
>DBZV01000006.1:0-10982 GCA_002311865.1 Dehalococcoidia bacterium UBA1151 | reverse complement strand
CCCGCTTGCTATGGGCTTCCTGACCGGTAAGCACAAGCGCAGCGCAGACATACCGGAAGGTACACGGATGGCCATGATGCCCGCCGCCCGCAGGAGTCGAGGCTCAACGACGGCAACTTCAGCGTTGTCGAGAAGCTGGAGCCGTGGGCTAAAGAGCACGGACACACGCTGTTGGATCTGGCGTTCGCCTGGCAACTTGCCACACCAACCATCTCCTCGGTAATAGCCGGCGCCTCCAACCCGGAGCAGCTAGCCCAAAACGCCGCGGCGAGTGAATGGGTGCTGAGCGCGGAAGAGAAGGCAGAAATGGACGGGTTGTTGGACGGGTAGGGGGCCGATTTGACGAGTGTCTGATCGAAATTTACGCAGGCGAGAAGCACGATTCGATGCTTAGCGCTCCGGCGTTCACAGCATGTCAGCCACGATCGATTCTCAGCTCGAACTTTGGTCAGCGATCAATGAGCAACTTCGAGTCAATTCTGAGGAATTGGTGGAATGGGGCAATCTCCTCGTGTCATTTCGAGACCTTTTGATGGAGAGCATATTGATCAAATTGTGGGCGATCACTCATGACAAGGATCTGCGAACTGCATCATCGCCCAATCTAATTTCATACGTTGAACGCAACTTGGATCTTTTTTCCGAAGATCATGTTCGGAACCGCTCGAACGCTCGCGCGGGATCCGCATCGGGAGGTTCTGATTCACTCGTTGAGCGTATCCTCCCGCGCAATCTCATCACCTCGAATGAGATCAAAGAATTAATACAGAAACTTGATGGGGTCTCGTCCATTCTCCAAAACGTCGAAGCGCATCGGCATATCCGTTTCGCCCATCTGAACAGAAAGCAATTGTCGGAGAACGGACGCCTAAGTGATGAACATCCGTTAACACTAAAAGAGGTTCGCCACGCGTTTGAGGTCTGTGGCGAAATATGGCATCGAGTGTCCCTTGGGTATGACATGAATCATCAGGTGTGGGGCGTCCACACTGATATGCCACGTCAACGAACGATCTGCTTGAACTCGCTATGAAGGCCAACAAGAAATAGCTTTCAGTTCGCAAACAAACTCCCTCGCTCCACATTGATCTCACCCCCATCCGCTAGCCTATAGGCTCAATGCCGCAGTACATTCTTGCCATAGACCAGGGAACCACCAGTACGCGCGCGCTGATCTTCGACGATCAGGCGCGGGTGGTCGCGAGCGCGCAGAAGGAGTTGGCGCAGTCGTTTCCACAACCGGGGTGGGTGGAGCACGACCCGGAGGAGATTCTGCTGGCGACGCTGCGGGTCTGCCGGGAGGCGCTGGAGTCGGCGAAGCTGACCGCGAGCGATATAACGACCGCGGGAATTGTGAATCAGCGCGAGACGACTGTTGTATGGGAGCGCGCGACCGGTCGCGCGGTAGCAGACGCTATTGTGTGGCAGTGCCGTCGGACGGCTGACCGGTGCGCGGAGTTGATCCAGGATGGTCATCTGCGGGATATCAGCACTCGTACCGGCCTCGTGGTCGACGCCTACTTCTCGGCTACCAAACTTGAATGGCTGCTTGATCGCGTCCCGAGCGGGCGAGCCCGGGCCGAAGACGGAGAGCTGTGCTTCGGTACCATCGACTCGTGGCTGCTGTTCAGGCTGACGGGCGGCGAGGTTCACGCCACCGATATCACGAACGCATCTCGAACCATGCTGCTGAACATCCACGATGGCCTGTGGGATGAGGCGCTGCTCGATCTGTTCCAGGTGCCGGAAACGATGCTCCCGGAAGTGCGGCCATCGGCGTTCGAGTTCGGCACGATCTCGGCTGACTTGCTGGGTGCGGAGATCCCGATCAACGGCATGGCCGGCGACCAGCATGCTGCCCTGTTTGGCCAGGCCTGCTTCCGGACTGGCATGTCCAAGTGCACCTACGGCACTGGCGCATTCCTTCTCACCAACACCGGCAATCGGCCGGTGACATCCAACTCCGGGCTCCTCACCACCGTTGCATGGCAGACCGGCGGTAACCGGGCCTACGCGCTGGAAGGCAGCATCTTCTCTACCGGCGCTACGGTGCAGTGGCTGCGCGATGGGCTGGGCGTAATCAACTCAGCCGCGGAGTCGGAGATGCTGGCCACCATGCTCAGCGACAACGAGGGCGTCTACTTCGTTCCTGCGTTCGTTGGTCTTGGCGCGCCGCACTGGGATCCCGACGCCCGCGGCACGATTACCGGGCTGACACGCGGGTCAACTGCGGCTCACATCACGCGCGCAGCACTGGAGTCGACCGCCTACCAGGTGCGGGAGGTTCTGGAGGCGATTGAGCACGACTCCGGCCGAACAAGCTCCGGCCCACTGCGGGTGGACGGTGGCCAGACGGAGAACGCCTTTCTCATGCAGTTCCAGGCCGACATTCTAGATCGCGAAATTGATGTGGCCCCGATCCCCGATACGACAGCGCTTGGAGCCGCGTTCTTCGCCGGACTCACCGCGGGAGTGTGGGATGGCGAGGCCGATCTCGAGGCGACGTGGTCGGCCTCCCGCACCTATGAACCCCAGATGCGTTACACCCAGCGCAGCAGCCTCTACGATGGCTGGCGACAGGCAGTGAAGCAGGCGCGGACGGTATCAAGGATTTAAGTCACTATTCCAAGGAGGAGGTATATGTAGATTGGATATCACACTCAGTTCTGGCCAATTAGCTCGATTGCTCAACTTCCGGGGTTACGGAAATCCCGCAGGAGACTACTGGTTCATCGGAATGGAGGAAGGGGGCGGGAGCCCGGAAGAACTTCCCATACGAGCCGACCACTTCAGGGAGATTGAAGATCTCGAAACCGCTCAAACCATCATCGATCCTAATATGAACCGAAGAAAGCTCATCACTTCCACATGGACGTCGATGTGCCGGATAGTTCGGAATATCAGCGGTGATCGAGATTGGTGCGATGTGGAGGCTGTCCGGGACTATCAAGAACGGGATCTCGGCCGCTTCACGGGTGAGACATTCCTCACTGAAATACTCCCATTGCCCAAACCGGACATCAACGCTTGGCCGTATGGTGCACATTGGCCATCGAACGACGTGTACTGGAAAGCGATAATTCCCGAGCGCGTAAGTTACTTGCGTGAGTTGTACTCTCAGAACAAACTAAAATACACGTTTTGCTATGGGAAAGAATTTTGGCCGCACCATAAGTCGATTTTCCGCGACCTGAGGTTTGAGACACTGATCAGCGATGACGTGGAGTACAGCGTTTCAGGCGACTCTGTGGTTGTGTTAACTCGGTTTTTTGATCCGAGTTATCAAGGCTTCACCATCGATTTCATCGGTGAACTTTGTGAGCAGGTCAAATCCGTCGTCAGGTTAAGCGGAGAACGTAATTGAGTCAGGAGGCCCATCCTTGCAACACATAATGCCGCCACCAACGGAGCAGCTTGCGTGGGTGATGGGGCCGTATCAGGAGCCGATCGCCACGGTTGAGCCGGGAGAAACGTTCCAGGTTTCGACTCTGGACGCATTCGCCAATCGCATCGACTCGCCGGATATCGATCTTGCGACGGTCATTCAGCTACCGTACGTGAATCCCTGCACCGGACCGATATACGTTGAGGGCGCGGAACCCGGCGACACCCTGGCCGTGCGCATCGATGATATTCAGCTGACGCGTGACTACGCGGTGAGTTGCATCATCCCGGAGTTTGGCGGCCTGTGCGGGACGGTCTACACAAGGGTGCTGAACGAGCCGCTGGATCAGCGAATACTGCTGCATCCCATCACGGACGAGGGCATGGTCCACGATCCGAATCTGAACATCCCGATGATCCCGATTGAGCCGTTCTACGGAACTATCGGCACATCGCCCACCGCTGAGGCAATCTCCACGCTGTCGCCAGGTTTTCATGGCGGCAACATGGACGCGGCCGATGTGTGTGTGGGCAACACAATTTTCCTGCCGGTCGCTATTGGAGGCGCATCGATATTTATCGGCGATGGCCACGCTACGCAGGGGGATGCGGAGGTGTGTGGCGTTGCGCCGGAAGTGCCGACCACCGGCACATTAACGGTCGAATTGATCAAGGGCCGCCGCATCGAAACGCCGCGCATCGAAGACGACGAGTTCATCATGTCTGTGGGCAGCGCTAGACCCATGGAAGATGCAGCCCGCATCGCGTTCTACGATCTCATCAGCTGGCTGGTGGCCGATTATGGCTTTGAGCGTATCGCGGCGTACCAGCTTTGTTCGCAGGTGGCCCGTGTCAGATTAGCCAACATGGTGGACGTCCTCTACTCCATCGTCGCAAAGTTCCCGAAGCGGTATCTGCTAGAGGTGTAGCCGAATCGCTGACCTTCATCTGAATATGCGCAAGGTGTATGCTCCGGGTCGCATTTGACCAGATTCTCTGGACTACTTACAAAAACGTGGACACGAATATCGCGGAGTGAAGCATGTACGTTGGTACGCAGGTTGGGGCGAGAGGCGATTCCGACCTGGAGCAGTGGGCGCAGCTAGGCGTGGTGAACGTCTGCTCCGACCCGCCCGGGAGCGCCCACGATTGGGTACTCGACGATCTGAAGGGCCACGTTGAGAAGCTGGCGGGCTACGGCATCACCCTGGACATGATTCAGATTCCGCTAAGCTCAACCCCACTTGAAGTTAGCCAGTCGCCCAACGTGATGCTTGGCAAGAGCCCTGAGCGCGATCGAGAAATCGAGTCGATTCAGAACATCATCCGCATGGCAGGCGAGGCGGGCATTCCTGCCGTGAAGTACAACATGAACATCATTGGCATCCCGCGTTCCGAGCGTGAAGAGGGACGTGGCGGCGCCAGCAACTCCACGTTCCGCTGGGCCAAGATGGATCAGGATGCACCTCCGGGCATCGCCGGCGTACTCAGCGTCGAGGAAAACTGGGAGCGCATCGACTACTTCCTGGAGCGCGTCGTTCCCGTTGCCGAAGAGGTGAAGGTACGGCTGGCGTGCCACCCTCACGACCCGTACACACCACCGGGCTACCTGGGTGTGACTCGAGTGCTGGGCACCATCGATGGACTGAAGCAGTTCGTCCAGATGCACGAAAGCCCGTACCACGGTCTCAACTTTTGCCAGGGCACGGTGACCGAGATGCTTGACGACCCCGGCGAGGAGATTTTCGACGTTATCCGGTGGTTCGGCTCACGGCAGAAAATATTCAATGTCCATTTTCGCAACATCCGCGGCCATAAGCTGGATTTCATGGAAGCGTTCCCGGATGAGGGCAGCATCGACATGTGGAAGGCGCTGCAGACATACCAGGAGGTCGGCTATCCATACATGCTGATGCCAGACCACGTGCCATGGATCTCTGGCGACGACGCGCAGGGAACGGCATTCGCATTCTGCTACGGCTACATCACAGCGCTGCTGCAGGCGGCCGGCGAGCCCCGCAAGCAGGCGTGGGTGACCAAAGGTCCGTAGTTCGCAGGAGGAATTGACACAATGCCAGACGAAGTCGTCTATCGATCGAACGTCCATATTGAGCGCGTGCGTGGTGCGCTGCGAAAAGCGACTATCCCGGGGGAGGATGATCCGGTCTGGTTCAGCGTTCATTCGGAGGTGGCAGAGCACTATGGCGTTAAGCCAGGCACTTTGCCGGTGCACGCTACGACGCTGGACTACGTCGTCGCGGCTGCCGCTGGCTGACTAACTGGAACACTTGGCGGTGCCCTTGAGGCACGCGAAATACCCGCGAACCCGGAGACGTACGGATCAGACGCCGTGGGCGAGATCGAAAAGGAAGGCAACGTCCTCGTTATCAAGAGGATTCACGTCGTCTACAAGCTGAAGTTGAGCGACCCGGACAAGCGGGAGGCGGCGGAGCGAGCGCATCGAGTTCACGCCGACAGCTGCCCGGTCTACCGGTCGATCTACAAGGCAATCGATATCACTACTGAGCTGCAGATAGAGGAAGTGACAGCATAGCTGGCACTTGAAAGCAAAACACGGAGAGTGACCATGGGGGACAAGTAGACCTCACTACATAGCTGGTTTGGAGCCTGAGTTTGAGGAGGTCTATATGTTTCCGAATAGTTCGCCGCTTGCCGGTCGGGTGGCGCTTGTAACTGGAGTGACGCGCCCACAGGGCATCGGCTTTGCGATTGCGAGGCGGCTGGGCGAGATGGGTGCGAGCCTCGCGATTCACTCGTTCGTCGAATACGATCAGCGGCAGCCCTACTGGGATGGAAACGTGGAGGCTGGCGAGCCGTTAGCGAAGTTACTGGCAGAAGCAGGCAACAACGTCACCCACATTGAACTCGATCTATCGCTGAAGGGCTCCGCTGAGGCTCTATTTGAGCAGACGCACAAGATGTTCGATCAGGTCGATATCCTTGTGCTTAATCACGCCGCTCATGTGAATCAGACGATTGGCCAGCTCACAGATGACGATACGGACTACATCATGTCGGTGAACGTTCGAGCGTCCTTAATGCTGGTCCAGGAGTTCGCCAAACAGCGCGATCCGGGATCCGGTGGCCGTGTGATCATGATGACATCCGGCCAGGATCTTGGCTCCATGCGGAAGGAACTTGCATACGCCGCTTCCAAAGGGGCGATCGCCTCTATGACGGGGAGCCTGAGCGATGCGCTGATCGATCAAGGCATAACGGTGAACACCGACAATCCCGGGCCCGTGGACACAGGGTATGCGACACCCGACGAGCACGAGAGCACCCGGCATAGATTCCCGCAAAAAGAGTGGGGGCAGCCGGATGATCCTGCGCGGTTGATCGCCTGGCTATGCTCGGATGAAGCGAGGTGGGTGACGGGGCAGGTGATTAATACGGAGGGTGGGCTCCGGCGGTAGGCGTTGCATTGACGCGGACGCATTCGCAGGTAGGTACATTTCCTTCAGTATGGCTCCATGCCAATGCTAATTTCGGACGCCCCCCACGCATGTCATCCCGGACACCGGTAGGTGAGTCGGGATCTCACCTTCCCACGGGCTGACATTCGATCACCGAACACCGTGGTCGTCAGCGATCGCTGGATCCCGGATATCTCCGCGGAGCCTCCGATTCCGGGATGACGGATGTGGGGGTTCGCCTGGGGTTTCGGGCCCCTTTTGACAACGCCCCACGCTGGGGGTTTGTTGGATTTCGGCCGCCCTTACCTCACTTCAGAGCGTCCAATCCATTAATATCGCGGCTATCTGAGTTGGCTTGCCAATGCGCGGAGGAGATCGAATGACTGAAGGTGATGGATTACAGGCGGTTCCAGAGGACTGGCAGCGGGCGCTGGCGGTGGTGGCGCACCCGGACGATCTCGAATACGGCGCAGCCAGTGCGGTTGCGAAGTGGACTTCGCAAGGCAAATGGGTTGGCTATGTTATGGTCACCAAAGGCGAAGCCGGTATCGATGGCATGCATCCCGATGAGACCGCTCCGTTGCGCGTAAAAGAAGAGATGGGAAGCGCCGCGGTTGTTGGTGTCGATACGGTCGAATTTCTCGATCACAAGGATGGCGTGATCGAGTACGGACTTCCGCTGCGGCGTGATATTGCAGGAGCGATACGCCGACACAAACCGGATATCGTGATCACGGCCAGCTTCCACCTGAAGTGGCCGTCGGGCGCACTGAACATGGCCGATCACAGGGCTGTTGGAGAAGCTGTGCTCGACGCGGCGCGGGATGCGGGCAATCGATGGATATTCACGGATCTGATTGATGAGGGTCTGGAGCCATGGAATGGCGTCAGGTTCGTTGCTGTGGCTGGCTCTCCGAGTGCTGCCCATGCAGTCGACGTTTCCGACCACATTGACGTGGGTGTGGCGTCGCTGCTTGAGCATGACGCATACATCAAGGGCCTGGGCCGAGAGTTCGATCCGAACTCATTCCTGAAAGACAACGCGAGCTGGGCCGGCGCCGAGATGGGCGTCGATTACGCCACCAGGTTCGAAATCATCAATGTGTGAGGCGAGATGATTTAGTCCCCTCTCCAGCCGGGAGAGAATTTGGGTGAGGACGCTCTATTTACCTATTCACGCGAGGAAAAGTTTCCTGAGGCCGCTCGAAGGGCACTTTTCCGGCATTCCTCGCCCACGCAACAGCAACCGCGTACGCCGGCCGCCCTTCGACAGGCTCAGGATGGCCTCATGGTTCCGTGGATTAATGCCCGGCTAGATCAGGATGCCCGAAAGAGCGTCTCATGCGAGCCATGCATCACATAGCCCAACTTCTCCGCCAGGCCGCGTGATGGCTCGTTGGTAGTGGACCAGTGCGGCTCAATGCCGCGCTCCAGGCAGTGGACGATCAGCGCGGCGGATACGGCCGTGGCAAGGCCCTGCCGTTGGGCGCTTTCGGCGGTGGTGATCTGGATTTCGATCGCGTTGACCGACCGCATCGCCGAGGTGGCGCCGCAGATGACCATTCCATCACGGATAGCCACGTAGCCGAACCCTGATACGGCGAATGCTTCGGGCGTTGGGAAGATGCCGATCAAGTCGTCTTCTACCTCGGTGATCATTCGCCGCGTGATATCGAGGTCGGTGGCGACGATCTCCGTGCCATCGGACACACCTCTGACTTGCTGGCGGAGAGATTTGATGTCCAGGTCGTCTCTCGAAAACATCATGCGGTGTAGCGGTGCCGTTCCGGCAATCTGTGATTTCACACGCGTCAGCCACCGTTGATCGCCAACGATCAACCACCGGCGCTCGCCAAGCAGCCCGATGAGGCTGCCAGCGCCGTTCGAAGAGGCATCGCCACCAAAGTAGGCATAGCCGGCGAGTGTGAGCAGCGCGGCATTTGGTGCAGTCGAATCATCGACAAAAGCGGCGCCAGCCAGTCCTTCCAGCACCATGTCGACACCAGGACTCAACGGGCGGGGAGCAGAGAATAGCGAATCCAGTGTTTTACGATCAGCCGCCGCGACCTCAACAATATCGCTCAAGAGCCGGGCACCCGGTGCCACAGCAGGCCGCCCTCGAGTTTTATCTGTGCTCGACCATCTTCATCCAGGACGAACTGCAAGATGTGAGCGGCTTTTCGCGACAGAAACGACTCAGGGCCAACGCGCGTCGCGGTGTCCTCGAACTCCTCAGCGCCATCTCTGAGCAACTTGAACTTCATGCCGCCGTCGATGCCCTTAACCCGCACCACAACGTTGCCGTGGGCGTAGTCACCATCGAAGGCGGTCGGCGATTCGTCCGCGGCTGCAACGTAGGCGGACTCGAACGGTAGTGGATCTTCAACGGAGTCACGCCAAAGCGACGTCCCACGCACCTCGCCGACGAGCTTCTCCGCAAGCTGAAATGCTCCGGCTTCGCTGCGGTTAGTGACCACGACAACACCGAGCTGTTCCGACGGCACGAACAGCGAGAACGTATTCAGCCCCACCATTCCACCGGCATGGCCAACGACCCGGGTATCTCCGCTCCAGAAGATCGACCAGCCGAAGCCATAACCCCACCCCGTGTCGCCATACTGGAACGCAGCGCTCTGCGTCTGCTCCAGTGCGTCGCGACCCAGCACGGGACTATCGTCATAGTTCATCGCCGCGGCCTGGTAGAGCGCGAGATCATGGGCCGTGCTGACAATGCCGCCGGTGGACAAGTACGTCTGGTAGTCCTCCGGCAGGAATCCGGGCTGGTACTGGCCGTGAGTGTCGCCATCAGGCTTCTCGCCGAGCTCCGTACGAATGTAGTTCACCACACGATCAGAGGCAGATCGCCAATCAGCGAAGTGCACGCGCGTGTCAGTCATGCGCAGCGGCTCGAATATCCGGGTGAGGAAGTACTCCTCCAGCGGGATGCCACTGACCGTTTCTACGAGGTGGCCCAGCGTGGCAAAACCTTCGTTCGAGTACGCCCAGAAGCGGCCCGGCTCGCTCTGCAGATCGGCGGTTGTGATTGCCTCCATGAGCGATTCGCGAGTTGGGTATGGGTTCACTGACTCCTGGCGCACGCGATCCTGGAAGCCGACGCGCCCCAGTCCACTGCCGTGGTGCATCAGCATCTTCACGGTGATCTGGGGGCCAGCGTCCCGGTCTTTGACGCGCCACGACGGCAGGTACGTCTCAACGGGCCTGGTGATATCGACCAGCCCCTGTTCGACAAGCTGCATCACGGCGGTGCACGTCATCGACTTCGTGAGCGAGCATATCGGCCAGGCGGTCCGCGGACCCGCTGGGTGGCTCGTCGCGACGTTGGCGAGGCCGATGCCATCTTCGTGGATCACCTCTCCGTCGCGAACCACAGCGAGCGCGACGCCGGGAATATCGTATTCGTGCATGTGGTCGAGTGCGATGACAGCCAGCTGAGATTTCACGGCCTGAATCCGATGATTTTGAGATTATGGAATTCGAATTCGCAAACAATACACCCGTGACGGGTCTAAATCGCCCGGTAGTACATGGCGGAGGGAATCGACCGCTCGAATCCCGCTTTCTCGTAGGCTCGGCGAGCCGGGGCGTGTGCCTCATCTGCGCCAGTCTCCACTTTGACGGCCTTCATTCCTGCTTCTTTCATACGCTCCAGCACAAAGTCGTACATCAGCACGCCCAGGCCACCGGACTGCCGGTCCGGGTCGATGGCGTTGTTGCGGATCTCGCCTACCAGCGTCTTCCGATTCAGGTCGGCCGTGATGAAGCCCACGATCTCATCGCCGTCATCCACCACCACCCACACCTTGGTGCCGCTGTCCGGCTCACATGCGGTCGCGACCTGCCATCGTTTGGCTGCCTCTGGATCAGGGCTGACTAAATTGAAAAGATCAGTACCGAGGAGTTCTTCCGATGATCGAAAGACAGGCTGCCATGCGGCGGCGGCTATGTCCTGAATTCGGGTGAGGTCTGCGGGCTGGAACTTTCTGATGCGGGGCGGCAAGGTGTGGGCTCCATTGGTGTTGGTGATTATCTCGTGGAGGGTATCTCAGTGATGCGATCGGGATCGAACGCCCTCATTGTGCAGCCGGGGACATGGTACGCACTTTAGACCGGGGACATAGGTAACACTTTTTCTGTCTTGTC
>DBZV01000193.1:28433-30731 GCA_002311865.1 Dehalococcoidia bacterium UBA1151 | reverse complement strand
CGAAAGCTGGGTCGTGGTGGCGCAAGCACTGCACTCGCCCTGGCGGCGCTGGGTACGATTGCGGATGTTGGGCCTCTGCGCGGGGACAACCGGATTATCGTACGAGAGGGCTTGAAACAGCTGGAGAACACGGAGCACGCCGGGCTGAGGAGCCTGATTGGCCAGGCGAAAGTAGGCGGAGTGCACGGCCCGATTGACGCTGAGTCGGTCGCGTTTCAGATTGGACCAAGGCTCAACGCTCCGGGACGGCTGGGGAACGCCCGAAACGCCCTCGACTTGCTTGTATGCGACGACCCCGAACGCGCTCACGTGCTTGCAGAGCAGTTGGAAGCGAGCAATATGGAGCGCCGCCGCCTGAGCGGTGAGGCGCAGGAGATCGCAGCGGCAGCCATCGCCGGACAAGTTGAGTTGCCGCCTCTCATTTCCGTTGTGTCTGACCGCATTCACCCGGGGTTGCTGGGACCTGCGGCCAGCCGACTATCTGAAACTCACTCAAGGCCGGCAATGGTTGGCATCATCCAGGAAAACATGTTCAGGGCCAGCCTGCGCAGCGGTCCTGAGTTTGATATTCATGCGGCGCTGCTGAACAGCTCGTCGCTATTTGAGAAGTTTGGTGGACATGCTCGCGCTGGAGGATTCACTGCGGCAGCGTCGGATGTTGAGCAGATCGTCCTTGAATTGACCGACTATGCGGCTACAAGCTCAACTGAGGCTGAGGCTGAGGATCTGCTGATTGATGCGGAGATCGATTTTTCGCGCATTGGCAACCCGCTAAAGCAGTTCCTCGATGAGCTTGCGCCTTTTGGCGAGGCGAACCCGACACCGCTGTTCCTCACACGGGGCCTGATGCCAATGGAGGTCAAAGCCGTTGGCGCGACTGGCGATCACCTGAAGCTCGCTTTGGACGGCGGCTCACGGACGATGAAGGCGATCGGCTTCGGCATGGGTCGGGCCACGCTTGGCAGCGGCCTGGTGGACGTTGTATACAGCCTCAAGATGAACTACTGGAGAGGCCGAGAGTCGCTCGAACTCAGCCTCGTGGATATCCGCCCATCTGAGTAGGCCGATAAATATGTGGCCTGGCACTCCACCCACGAAGCTGTCATCCCGGAGCCGCTTCGGCATTCGGGAACATCGCCACAGCGAAGCTGGTACTGGCCGCGGGGCTACTGAAGAGGAACGGCTCCCCTCATCCTGGCCGTCTCCCGGGGGAGGGGGATAAGGGGGTGGGCACATGCAATGTGCCGCTACGTATCGTTGCGAGATACTGCCAGGCTGCTGGTTTGGCTGTCGCTCCTGCGATCGGTGCTTATCTTTTTGACGCGACGCCGGGGGAGGGCGTTGCGTACAGGACTGACGACGAGTTCAAGTTTCGGATGATTGCCCATCCGAGGGGCAGCGTGCTTTTGGGCCGCGTCGCTCATATTCCGTCGGCTCTATTCACGCCTATTGCTCTGGCTCCAACGCATTGGAACTGCACCTTGACGGGACGGCGCCCTGGGCCATTTGTTCAGGACGTGATTAGCGTTCCGCCAAATCAAGGATTAATGGTTGCTACCGGTGCGGATATCTATTTCAGGATCAACCAGTTGCCAATGTCCCTTGCGCCCGCATGTTCAATAGATGTTGATACTGAGGGTATGGGAGACACTCGCTTGAGGCACGCCTCTTAAGGCCGTGTACACGAATCCTTGCGGCTCTTGATTGGCAGGCGATTCACGAGTGAACCGTCTGCTTTTCGCAGATGCCAGGGAACCTGGACTCTGGAGTTCCGTGCGCTGGTTGCGCACACTTCAGAGCAAGGCTTACGTCTCATGCATTGCGACTGTTGCCGCGTGCATTCGATCGTCCCGGTGGCGTCTTTCACCTTTCCACCCCAG
This sequence comes from Dehalococcoidia bacterium UBA1151, assembly GCA_002311865.1. Classification (GTDB taxonomy): domain Bacteria; phylum Chloroflexota; class Dehalococcoidia; order Lucifugimonadales; family Lucifugimonadaceae; genus UBA1151. Next base: position 28,851 of record DBZV01000193.1, on the reverse strand, counting down.
CCAGGCTACCCGCTACAGCACTGGTGGTGCGCATGGGCATCCCGGGACAGGCAGATTGGGAGTGCGCCGGGGATTGTGTACCTTCCTTTAGAGGTAGTGTCCGGCTTCTGGTTATCCCGATTGCGCTGAGCGCGCATGCGGGATGCTTACCAGTTCAACCCAGCCCGGCTGCATTGGACGCCATTCCTTCGCTTTATCCGGTCTCAGATCCTGATCTCGAGATCGGTGGAAGGCCGAGGCGGCTATGCGGTTTTATCGGGCCGTTATCTATATTCGATTTTTCGACGGCCGCTCCGGCAGCCTGGCGTTAAATAGGGGCGACTGGTGAGCCCAGCTGGCTCACTTGCTTTCTGTTTGGGGAGGTTCGCGATTTTCTCCCTATGAGGTGAGTTTCTCAGGGGTTGTGCGATGTGTCGAT
>DBZV01000193.1:21507-28261 GCA_002311865.1 Dehalococcoidia bacterium UBA1151 | reverse complement strand
GGTAACAGTTCCACCGGTGTTTTGATCGCTTTCATCGTTGCTTCGTCCAGCAGTCCGATCTGCAATGGTCCGAAGTATATGGCCCATGTACGCTCAGATATCTGTCTTAACCCAACCAACTCTCCTACAAAGGCCTCGGTCAGGAAGATCTTGTCCCCTTTCCACTTGATCTGGCCATTGGAGCGCACCTGCCTCACCGTGATGTCTGCGGCATACTCAGGCTCACTCACGCGTGCCGGATAGTTGCGGTCTGATGCGCAGTAGCAACTCGCTGGCGGCTTCTGGCCCAGTGATTCGTGTGGTCGTATCTCGTTGTAATCCTCGATGAACCAGTCGAAGGCCTTCTGCTGGGCCCGGAACGAGCTTTGGGGGGTGATGCGGTGGTGTCCTTGAGTGTACGGTGCATGCGCTCATGGCGACCGTTCTCTTCGGGATGACCGGGTCTGATTCGCTCTGGAAGGATGCCCAGCTTGATCCACCAGGCGGAGAGTCTACTCAACCCACCAAGTGCGACGGTTGAGAACGGCGGTCCATTGTCTGTACGTATGGCATTCGGAAGACCGAACTCCCGGAAAGAGATCTCAAAGATAGAACGAACCTCATCGTATGTCGGTCGTTTCAGCCCTCTGCATGCGATGAGGTAGCGACTGGCGTAGTCGGTGGATGGTAAGTGGGTCACATCGCACTCCATCGCCGGTGCGGAACCAGCCCTTGAAGTCAGCACACCAGGTCTCATTGGCCACCTGGGCGTCTGAGAGAGGGCCACTCCATGGCGCCGCTCGCCGGGCCCTCTTCCGGGGACGGACGAGGCCGTGCTCTTTCAGGATCTGGCCTGCAGTGCTCGCGGCAGGAAGCTTGAGGTGTGGGTGGGTCATGCTCAGTAGCGCAATGAGCTTGCGAGGGCCGTAGGTCATGTGCTGGCCCTTGGCGTCGATGAGTATCTCCGTGACTTCCGCGGGGGTGGCGTTGGGATGTGTTCTGGGCGCACGTGAGAGATCGCCCAGTCCATCGAACCCACATTCTTTAAACCTTGCAACGCGTTTGTAGCCGCTCTTGGGGCTGACGCCGAAGCGTTCACACAGCTCTGTGAACGGCGTCTTCGCCTCTCCCAGCCATGTTTCAACGAATTTACGTTGTTCGCTTGATGCGTCCGCATTTTTCCAGGGCAACACTCCACTCCTTCACTGGTCTCTAGCCAGTTGAGTGTTACCCATGTGCCCGGTCTAATCCGTTACCTATGTCCCAGGTTTGTACCCACCCTAGCCCTCTCCCAGGGGCGAGGGAACAAGGCAGGAAACAGCCCCTCACCCTAACCCTCTCCGCAAATGGGAGGGGACAGCGAAGCTGGTACTGGCCGCGGGGCTATGCAGTCGCCCTTCGCCGTCGGCGTCGCTTGCTTCCGGTGGGCTTGGCTTCCTCATCCGGGGTGTCGCCGTTGGATGAGCGACGCTTCCAGCGGAGGAACATCACCATCCACGGAACTGTCACTGCGACGGTGATCAGGGCAATGAAGTGTGCTTCCTGGAGCCCCCACACTTTTACCTCATCAAGCCGGAGGAACTGGATCGTAAATCGCATTATTGAGTAGAGCGTCAGGTAAACCATCCAGAGTGCGCCGTTGGGGATGAACTTCCCTCTGAGCTTCCACACAACCATGAACAGTAAGAGATCGCCAATCAACTCGTATGCAGCGGTGGGATGGGTTGCCTGCGAGGGGTCCCAGGCGATGTCTGTCCGGCTGGTGGGCGGACCCTGGAAGCCGGGACTGCTGAAATTTGTGAACGTCCAGCCCCAGGGCAGGTCCGTTGCCTTGCTCCAGTGCTCACCGTTGATGAGGTCCCCTACCCGGCCGATGGCCTGCGCAATCAGAATGGCCGGGGCGGTTAGATCCATCAGGCGTCCAATAGGAACTTTCATATTGGGGTCAGACGTGATCCTGTTGTTAATTACGGAGTAGCCCAGACCGCCTATCCAACCGCCAAGAATGCCACCCCACAGGCCGATGCCACCGGCCCATACCTGAAAGATATTGCCGGGATTGGCAGAGTAGAAATCCCAGTTGTCGGCCACGTGAACAATTCGCGCACCCAGAATTCCACCGATGATGCCGAACACGGCGACGTTGTAGACCACGTCGGGATCGATGCCGTCCTTCTTCGCCCAGCGACCAACCAGGTAGACGGCGCCACCCACGGCAATGAAGCTCATGAAGCCGTGCCAACTGAGCGTGAAACTTCCGCTGTTGAAGATATTCGGGTCGAACGGGATTTCGATCATTTACTGCCTATTCAGAGCCAGTGATTTCGTAGTGGATTGGATCAATACATTATGAGAGCCACGTCGTTTGATGCGGCATCCCCGAAGAGGACGTAGGAACGATTGTAGGTAGCCGCCAATGCGAGGGTCAATGGAAGGTTAGAGCATCGCAGTGATACGGGTGAACCGGTCCTTCTCAAATCTGCCTGAATGCAGTCGTGAAGGAATGGAATCCCTCATGCTAGTCTGCATCATATTTCCCCGTAATAGTTCTGTTTCATCAAGTAGTCGGAGACGGTCGGATGGCCCCTGTCACGTATTCAGACATTGACTCTTTTCTCAACTACCTGAGCGTTGAGAAGGGAGCATCGCCCAACACCAGAAACGCGTACGCCAACGATCTGGGGGCGTTTTTACAGTGGGTGGAGAGCGCGCATCCGGGCATCAGTTGGGGGTCGATCGGCTCAGAAGTTATCTCTGGATATCTTGAAGATCTGGACGAACGGGGCTACTCCACGTCCACCCGAGCCCGAAAAGTTGCATCTCTCAAGTCGATGTTCAGATTTCTCCGTACAGAGGGAATCGTCGACGCCAACCCGATGGAGACATTCCGTTCTCCCCGCCCCGGCCGGTCTCTGCCAAAAGCGATCACTCCGGAGCAGGTGGAATCTCTGCTCCGTGCCGTTGGCGAGACCCCCGGTGCTGAGGCTGCACGCGACGCCGCCATGTTTGAGTTGATGTACGCCGCTGGACTACGCGTCAGCGAACTGGTTGATCTCAATATCAACGATATCGACTTCGAAACCATGACCGTTCGATGCATGGGTAAAGGCTCCAAAGAGCGGATAGTTCCGCTCTACGAAGAGGCGGTTGCACTGGTAGGTGGATACATCTCCACGGGCAGGAACGACGCGCTTCGAGACGATCGCAACACGGCTCTGTTTTTGAATCGGCGGGGTGACAGGCTGACCAGACAGGCATTCTGGTTGCGGCTGAAGAAGTACGCGCTGTTGGCGGGCATTGATGGCAACGTAACGCCCCACACGCTGCGGCATAGCTTCGCGACGCACCTACTGCATGGTGGCGCCACTCTTCGCCACGTACAAGAGCTGCTGGGCCACGCCAGCATTGCCACAACCCAGATTTACACGCATCTCACTGATACTTACGTACAGGCCGAGTACGATAAGGCTCACCCACGAGCAGTTTGAGCCCATCCGTTATGCTGTGCGGAATGTTGGGGAGGTAATCCATGCCTGTTGTCGCGATTGAAGGAAGGGCCGGTGCGCTGGCTCCAGACCTGGCGCATCTGGTCGCTGATCGGTTAGAAATTGACAGCATCGACCGCTTGATGCTCGCAGAGATTGCGCGGAAAGTTGGTGCGACGGTTCAGGCGGTATCTCAGTCTGAGCGCAGGCCAACAAGCGTTGTCGATCGACTTGCGGGGCTGGTTCAGCGGATGCTTGAGCGGTCGGCCGTGGCTGGCACAGGCGGCGACCCTTACTTTGGGCCCGGCATCGATAACCTGCTTTCCCAGTCCTATAAGGATCTGGATTCCGTTATTACGTCTCCCAGTGATATTGATCAGGATCACTTCATCGAATCGACCCGTGAAGTTATCCGGGACATCGCGGAAGACGGCAGCGTGGTCATCATAAGCCGTGGCGGGCCGGCGATACTGAGGGACATTCCAAACGTGCTGAGAGTCGGTCTGGTTGCAGACCGCGACGATCGCGTGAAACGCATCATGGCTCGGGAAAATCTAACGCTGGAGGAGGCAGACGATTTTGTCACTCATGCCGATCACGCTCAGCATGTCTATTTTGAGAAGGCGTTTGATACCACCCCCATTGATCCCTTCTTGTATCATGTGATGATCAATACATCTGCAATATCAATCGAACGCGCGGCCGATTTTGTGGTTCCCCTCGCAAAGGAATTGCACACAACGGGCCAACTGCATTCAGACAGCTGATCCAGACATATATGCCTCGTAAATCTAGACGAACCAAGATCAAGTTCAACCGGAAGTCACGCCGCAAGGAGTCGATTCCTAACGTCTTCATGGACTCTGAAGATCAGATCGGAGAAGGCGTATCGGAAGACGATGGTGCAGTGGAGAGTGGCCTATCCGTTGGCTCCAGTGAAGCTGCCGCCCGTGAATCAAGACGCCGGCAGCGTGCCGAATCCAGAGCGATCCGTGGCAAACGTGGACGCCAGGCGCCCATGCGGGCCGCTGTTTACGGTCAGTACCTTGGGGCTGAACTCAAGAAGCTTGCAATGATTTCAGGCGCTCTCGCAATTGCCCTGGTGGTCCTCACGTTTACTATCGGTTAGGCACCATCGGCTAGTTCTTAGATACGCTATTTATTGCCCGGCACCTCGTCCGTGATGAGTTGCTGGAATTTCTGATAAGTGGGAACTTGTACTCGTGACCACTGCTGCTGACACCCGCAAGACCCTCGCCGAACGGCTCCGCTCGGTGCCTACAAGCTTTGGCGTGTACATGTGGCGCGACACAGAAGGCAAGATCCTCTATGTAGGCAAAGCAAGTTCCCTGCGGAGTCGGATGCGGTCGTATGTGGCGAAGCCGTCAACACTGGCGCCAAAGACGCGCGGGTTGATGGCCAGAACGACCGACTTCGAGTACATCATCACCGAGTCAGAGCAAGAGGCGCTTCTCCTTGAGAATAGCCTTATCAAGCGGCACCAGCCTCGCTTCAATGTCCGGTTGCGTGACGATAAGACTTACCCGTATATCAAGATTGATCTGGCTGAAGAGTTTCCGCAGATCTACATCACCAGGAAAACGGCAAACGACGGCGCGCGTTACTTCGGTCCGTTTGCCAGCGCAGGAAGCGTCAGGAAAACCCTCACCCTTCTCAAGCGCCTGTTCCCCTACCGCTCCTGCACCAAAGCCATCACCGGCACCGACGAACAGCCATGTCTCGATTACCACATCAAACGCTGTATCGGCCCGTGCATCGGCGTTGCCTCTAAGCAGGACTATGCAGATGTGATCGACCAGGTGGTCATGTTCCTTGAGGGCCGCACGGTTGATGTGGTGCGCAACATCAACGGCCAGATGCTTGAGGCCAGTGATGAGCTGAATTTCGAGCGGGCCGCCATATTGAGAGATCAGCTGAAGGCGGTTGAGAAGGTATACGAGGGCCAGAAGGTTCTCTCGATGAGCGGTGAGAGCCTCGATGTCATCGCTGCATCACACGGTCCGGATGAGGCGTGGGTAGAGATTTTCTTCATTCGCCAGGGGAAGCTCATCGGGCGCGATAACTTCATGATGTCCAACACCCGGGATACCACTTCCGGTCAGATAATCACGGACTTCGTGAAACAGTTCTACGACTCAGCAGCGCACGTGCCGCGCACGATATTGCTGGGCGAACCGATTGAAGATGTCGAATTCATCGAATCCTGGCTCACAGAAAAACGGCAAGGCAAGGTTGAGTTCTTCATCCCGCTGCGGGGTGAGAAGCGAAAGCTTGTGGAGATGGTTCGCGAGAACGCTGCGCATGGGCTTGAGCGGATGAAGGCGAAGTGGGCTGCCGATTCCGAGATGATGAACGACGCCATGAGTGAATTAGAAGAGCAGCTCAGCCTGCCAAGGTTGCCCGTCCGCATGGAGTGCTATGACATCTCGCACATACAGGGCACGAACACAGTGGCGTCCATGGCCGTGTTTGAAAACGGGAAACCAAAGCCCGCCCACTATCGACGCTTCAAGATTAAGACTGTCGAGGGCAACGACGATTTCGCGTCAATGAGAGAGGTTCTCACGAGGCGATTTAAGCGCTTGAAGAAGGTCCAAGAAAACACGGATGAAGGCGATGCTGAGGCATCAGAGAAAACAGAGAAAAATGAAGAGAGCTTTGGCGAAATCCCCGATCTTGTGTTGATTGACGGCGGAAAAGGCCAACTTAGCTCGGCTATCCAGGTATTTCTTGAGCTTGGCATCAAAGACGTACCTCTGGCCAGCCTTGCAAAACGAGAGGAAGAGATCTTCGTTCCGGAGGATCCGGATCCAATCGTCTTGCCGCGCAGTTCCAGCGCACTGTTCCTTGTTGAGCGAATACGAGATGAGGCACATCGATTCGCAGTCACATTCCACCGGCAGCGTCGCCAGAAGTCATCAATTCAGTCGGCGCTGGACCTCGTGCCTGGAATTGGCCCGAAACGGAAACGAATGCTCATCCGGACGTTCGGCTCTCTGAAAGGCGTTCGAGACGCCACAACGGATGAGATCGCCGCGGCCCCCGGCATGACGCGAAAGCTCGCCGTGAAACTCAAGGAATACGTCTGAGTTAATCAGGCAGCCGTGCCAGCAGTTCCTGACGTTGTTACCTTGAGTCACGGGAGTTCCTGTCTGGTCAGACGCCTTACCAAATCAGAATCTCGATATCGCCGTCGCGCCAATACCGTCATCCCGCAATCTGCGGTTCCCTCGCTCCCAGCGCCCCGCGCTAAGTGCCCGTTCGGCAGG
>DBZV01000193.1:20049-21372 GCA_002311865.1 Dehalococcoidia bacterium UBA1151 | reverse complement strand
GCAAGAGAAGGTTGATCCATCCTGCCCGTTGGCGGAAATGAGATCCGGATGCCGAAGCGGCTCCGGGATGACACTGGGAGATTCACTTACTGGCGTCGTCTGCGGTCTTCCAGGAGCTGAATAACCATTGCAATGGCGGCCGGCGACTCTTCCAGATCTACCGTCCCGCCGGAGAAGCTCAGCTTGAGCCGTCCCAACTCAGTTGATGGACTTTCAGGGGACGGCTTGCTCTCGGAAGTTGCAGGATCCGGGTTGCTCAAGGACCTCTCCAAACTGGCTGCTGCACCAGCAGGAAGCTCCTTGAGTGCCTTTTCTATTGTTGATATGCGCTGACTGACCTCCATGCGTGATTCACCGGTAAGCTCCTCGAGTACGAGAATGAGAGCGGCGGAATCGGAAAACGACGTGCCCAGTCGTGCTTGAAGCTCGTTGAAGAGATCAACACTTCGAGCCAACTCAGCGGTCGTCTCTGCCGACTCGTGCGAACTCACCGGTGATGCTGAACGCAATCCAAGTTGCGTTACACGGATATTGCCCCGTCCCTCGGCAATCCGCCACATACGCAGGCCGCCGAGCACCACGGAGAAGCGACCGCCGCGCTCGCTCATGCCCAGAACTTCAGCGAGATGCGCACGCGAGATCGAACCACCAAAATCCTGGCTGATTCGCTTACCTATAGAAATGGCCTCAAACAGGCCGATTTCAGGGTATTCATAGGCTCCAAGCCTCGCCAAGAAAATCCTCCCACTACGATGAAAATCAACGGAGAGCGCCGTTTGCGCCGCGAACCACTCAGGCTGCACGTCTGATGCTGCATGGCATTCAAGAGGCCACCGACCAACTCACTCATTGGTGCGTGCATCACGAAATTGTGTGCCGCGGCGAATCATTGAGATTGTAGCCGTTTGCGCCGCCGACTGAAACACCGCGCTATCGGCGTACACGCCGCGAGTAGCGGCGCATACGCTTCGCAGTTCCGTTACCGTGTGCTCCCACCGAACCCCGTCACTCGGATCCGTATAGTTTCCCCGCGGCGTAATCTGGCGGCTCTACCTGCGCTGAATCGGTCGATGGCACCTTCTCTCAATCGTTCAACGCTCCTCAAAACTTGAGATCCTGGGCTGATATCGAGGCTTCTAGCGAAGTGGCATAGCTTGCATATGGGTTCGGGCGGTTGAACTCACCTGAATATTCAGCGTCGCCCTCCTCACAGACTGCTCTCGCCCCGTTAATCGACGTCCTGTCGACCCGCACATAGAAGTTCATTCGCCGCGAGGACACGACCCTGTTTGCCGTGAAGATGACCGCAGTTTTATTACGCCG
>DBZV01000193.1:5007-19955 GCA_002311865.1 Dehalococcoidia bacterium UBA1151 | reverse complement strand
CCGCTCGAGTAAATTCGCTAATTTACCGTTACGTTTAGACGGTAATATTACTGTAAGAAACCGATATCAAGTTCAGGTTAGCAATTTGGGTATTACGACCAATCAGACCCTAATATGCCCGATTAGTCGTCATCTCTGTTGTTGCCAAGGCCTGTGATTTTACCGATCATGTTCGAAAATTCCATCGGGAATATGAACTTCGATGATGGACTGCTTCCCAACGATTTCAACGTATCCAGGTACTGTAAACCCATGGTGTTGGAGTGTACCCCCTCGGCGACGTTATTAATGCGCTCCATGGCATCGCTGAAGCCAGAAGCGCGTAGCACTGCAGCCTGCTGGTCTCCCTCTGCGGTAAGAATTTCCGATGCCCTCTCACCCTCGGCTCGCAGGATGGCGGCCTGCTTTTCGCCCTCCGCAACGGTAATGTTGGCTTCTTTCGTACCGGTGGCCTCCAGCACGACGGCTCGGCGAACTCGCTCGGCGGTCATCTGGCGATTCATCGCATCCTGAATGTCTCTCGGCGGGTCGATCTCTCGTATTTCGACGTTGGTGACTTTGATGCCCCATCGTTCCGTCTCGCCGTCCAACTTCTCCCTGATCGACTCGTTGATTCGCTCTCGCTGAGATAGAACGTCGTCCAGAGTTATGTCACCAATCACTGCGCGCAACGTGGTCGTGGCCAGTCCAACAACCGCTGCCTTGAAATTCTCCACCTCAAGAATTGCTTTTTCCGCCTCGTTTACGTCAACTCTCATATAGACGAGGAAGTCGATCTCGATCGGGGCGTTGTCTTTTGTGATATTGGTCTGACGGGGAATATCGATGATCTGAGTTCGAGTGTCGATCTTCCTGGTCTGGTGCAGGATGGGAATTGCGAAGACAACTCCCGGACCCATCATGCCCTCAAACCTACCCAGCCGGAACCGCGCGAGTCGCTCATAATCTTTGATGAAGTTAATCAGTCCCATGTATCAGTTCTCCCCTGCTCCACGAACCATTTGCGAATGCTCGGCTCATGGTCGCACATTATTCACCAGACTATTTATGCATCGATGCAGAACCGCCTGAAGCGACGACCAGTAACAACCCGTCGACTGAACTGACTTCAATCTCAGAACCAGCCACCAGATTCTGATCGCCATCGATCCGGGCGCCCCAGCGTTCACCCGAGACCATCACTTCCCCTTCGGGATCAAGATCGACCGTCACCGTGCCGAACTCGCCGACAAGTCCCTCGGTCGAGTGTGGACTCACGTAGACCGGAATGTTTCGCGAGCGCCGCACCATCCACCCGAACCAGACGGCAGCCGCTCCAACGGTCCCACCGGTGCCATACAGAACCCACCAGCTCACCGAAAAGTCCGGATCTCCGAACTCAGGCGTACCGAAAAAGCCGACCAGCAACAGGCCACCCAGGATTAGCGATGCACCTCCAGCGAGACCAAAAATTCCGAAACCGGGTGCATACGTCTCCGCAATTATCAACAAGATCGCCAGTCCTAGGAACCCCAGACCTGCCCAGTGGAACGGCAGTTGGCCCAGGCCTGCGAACGAGAGCAACAGCAGTATCACGCCGATTACGCCCGGCCCTACAAGTCCCGGTGACCAGAGCTCGATGACAAGCGCCAATCCTCCTAGCGAGAAAAAGAGGAACACAATGTCTGGATTCGAGAGAAAACTCAGGATGTTATCGACGAAGCCGAATCCCACTTCCCGCAGTTGTAAATCGCCCGTGTTGACCTGCACCGAACCGGACGCTACGGGTATCTCCCTGCCGTCGAGCTGTTTCAGTAGATCGTTGATATCGATCGCAAAAATATCCACGATGTTCTGCTCTAAAGCCTCTTCTGCAGTGTAGGCGGCCGCAGCCCGAACGGTCCGTTCAAGCGCAAATGCATTCCGCCCACGCTGCTCTGCAATTGCCCGGATGAACGCCGCCGCATCGTTGGTGACTTTCCGGCCCAGCGTGCCTTCAATGTCCTCACCAGCGCCGCCAACAACTGCAGCCGCCCCGATGTTCGTGGAGTTCGCCATGGCCGCCAGTCCGCCAGCCACGGTGATGAACGTCCCCGCACTGCCCGCCCGTGCGCCAGACGGGCCAACCCACGTCACAATCGGGGTTTCGGACGCCAGAATGTCGGTGACTATTTCACGCGTCGATTCCAGGAGACCACCGGGTGTGTCGATCCTCAGGATCAGCAGAGCCACGTCACCGGACTGGGCGTCATCAATGATTCGGGTGAGATATCGAGCCATGACCGGATTGATTGCGCCATCAACATCGGCAACGATAACTTCTGGAGAGCCAGATTGCGCTTGCGCCGGTTCTGAAGCGGCCAGCCACTGCCCTGCCAATCCAAGCGCGAGCAGAATCACGGCAACCAGCAGTATCGGCCGCTGAACTTTCATCCGAATGAACAGACCGGTCTTCGCCACATGAACCCTCAATTCACCCACATGGTAACCGGAAGGGGTTCAGACTGTTTGCAGAAGCGCGGACAGCTCAAGTTCCAGCGCAGCGATCACGTCATCGTCAAAATGAGTTGCATCAACAACTCGCACTTCATTCCTGAGACGCAGCGCATCGTAGCGACCTGAGCGAATGATTTTGGCCATCTCTTCCGCACTGAATTCCATGCCACTGGAATGGCCCGGGTGACGGTCTACCGTTTCCCTGACCATGTACCTGGCCCCCAGAATCTCCGGAGAGCCGGAGCAATGAATCTCAAAAACGTCTGCGGGATATCGTTTCAATATCTCTTGCAACCGGTCTTTTGCCGATTCAGACCAGTACGCCGACTCAGCGATGACTGGCTTCCTGGCACGCTACTGATCTTCAACGAGGGCGTAAGTCAGATCGAACGCCAGGCAGCCGATTTTCTGGCTCCACTCCCTGGTCGATATGCCAAGACCGTTGAAGAGCCGTTCTTTGATGTCATCCTTTGCGATGAGCGGAAGACTCAGAAACTCCGAAAGGCGTCGAGCGATCGTAGTTTTACCCGCTGCAGGCGGACCGGTTACGAGAATCAGTATTGGTATCGGGGTGTCCACGATTTTTGAACCTCGCTAAACGTCCGCGCCCTCGTAGCGAGCAATCGCTACGAACGCGCCTTCATCGTCAGACCACGCGAACAGAGCTGCTTCCCGCACAGCCTCCCTATCGATGCCAATAACAAGCTGTTGAACGTCAAATGATGGACCCTCACCCCAATCATCCGTGGCGACGGTGCGATCGGTTTCGGATAGATATGCCATCCCGTTGGGATGTGAGTGGTAGATGAGTTTAGCTGGACGATCAGTGTCCATGATTCGCGCCAACTCGAGTAGGTCCTCTGCCTTAAATACATAAGCGGTCTCAGCCGGTCTGCCAGCGGCGATGGGATGCCCACCCAGTGCCTGCACGTTCTCGCACGGCCGGAGCTGATCGACGGCGCCGTCGCCAGAGCCACCGGCCATCCAGCCACAAGACTCCTCTGGAAAGGCCACACGGGCCTCGGAGAAGGCCGCTAGCAGCAATTCACGCGGGATTGCTACCGGCGTGGGCGAGCCGTTGTTCATTACGCCTCCGCTCCAGCGCCCTTTGCCCAGGATCCCTGCGCCATGTAGCCGCCGTCCACATTGAGGAACGTGCCGGTCATGAATGATGCCCTGTCGCTGGCCAGGAACATAACGGCGTTCGCAATGTCCAAACCAGTGCCGACCCGACCCAGCGGATGATCCTTCCCGTACTCCGCAACCCGCGCCGCGACCTCATCCTCATCATGCGAGCCAAGTTCTTCCCTGGCCACCGCACGCACCATCTCCGTATCGATGGTGCCCGGGCAGATCGCTACCACGCGAATATTTTCCGCAGCGTAGTCCAGAGACATCTGCCGCGTGAGCGAGAGATCGCCACCCTTTGAGGCAGCATAGGCGGGCACGCCCGGCATCGATTGCTGTCCCTGAACTGACGCGTTGTTGATAATCACACCGCCGCCGCGCTTCCGCATCTCAGGAATCGAGTACTTAGCCATGAGAAACCGACTCTTCAGGTTGACGCCGATAATGCGGTCCCAGAGCTCCTCTGAGGTCCCTTCCACGTTGGCGTAGGAGTCGGCGGGCTGAATGCCAACGTTGTTGAACAGAACGTCCACGCCGCCAAACGCACCTGCCGCCTCTCTGACCACACGTTGACATGCGGCGTCCTGCGAAACATCAGCGTGAATGAACAGACCCTCCGTACCAGCGGCTGCCATCCTCTCGAGAGTTGATGCCGCCGCGATTTCGTTGATATCAGCGATCATGACGTTCGCACCGGCGCGAGCGAACTCAACGGCGGTATCCCCGCCCATGCCAAGCGCCCCGCCTGTAATAATCACTGACTTGCCGTCAAACTCTCCCACTCAGGTCCCCTCTCTTGTTGTTGTGATGAATTGATCCTGGCTGTGGCTTCGCCATCGGACGTTATTACCAGATGCTCCAGCCGCCATCGACGATCAGGTTATGCCCTGTGATCCACTTGCCTGCGTCCGATGCCAGAAGCGCGACAGCGCCCTTCAGATCGTCGGCGGTGCCAATCACTCCCGTCGCGTTGGCCTTCCTTGCCCGTTCGTTCATTTCAGGGTCATTTCCGGGGCGGGGAATCTGACCCGGGCTTATGCAGTTCGCAGTTATACCACTGGGACCCAGTTCAGATGCCAAAGCCCTGGTGAGATTGATGATTGCAGCCTTCGCAGCCTGGTATGGAGGGCCAGACCTCCTGAAATTCAGGCCCTCATAGAACGCCGGATTGGACGTGAGCGAGCCGTGAATTGAGGACACCGTGATAATCCGGCCATAGTGAGCCGGGATCATGTGACGGGCCGCTGCCTGTGCACATATGTAGGTGCTTGTGGCATTCAGATCTAGCGTCTGACGGAACTCCTCAATGATGGCGTTGGGGATGTAACTGGTCGTCTTTGAACCTCCAGCGTTGCAAACCATAACGTCAATTTGGCCGTGCTTGGCAACTGTGGCATCGACCATCGCGTTCACCGCGTCTTCATCGGTCACATCGCACTGATACGGCTCTACGGCAAGGCCCTTTTCCCGCAACATCGCGGCCTCAGACTCAAGCAGCTCCTTTCGGCGACTAGCGATCACCACACAGGCGCCAAGTTCTGCCAGGGACGTCGCCATTGCCCGACCGAGGTGGGTGCCGCCGCCGGTGACGACGGCCACCCGGCCTGACATGTCAAACATGTCATGAACGGTCGTTGATCGCGTTTCAGTGCTCATCCGAGCTCAAAAGGGGTGCTCAGGGTGATTTCGCGCTCTACATTGTCGTACCAGCCCTGAGGCCGGTAGTCCGATGTGTGCATGTAGCACCTGATCCTGGCCACCTCGCTCCCGTGGGTCAGCGTGATGACGCGGCTCATTGGGATGTTGCGCTTGCCGTGGTACTTGCTGAGCGCCGCCACATTCATGAACGTAGTTCCGCCCCAAGCCTGCTCGATATGCGAACGGCCGGTTAGCACGTCGTCGGGAAACGTGTGCGTATGTGCGCCGAGCCACATATCGAGCGCTCCAGGATTATCATCCAGAAGCGACTCAATCTTGCCGGTGTCTGGCTCATCCCCCACAAAGTGGACGTACGAGGCCCCAATCGGCGCGCCAAACTCAAATCGGCCGTGATATCCGTGGTCGACGCCTTCCCAATCGCCTGAGCCAACGGTGGTGTTCTTAATCATGTGGTGGTGGCCCGAGATGGCGATCTGATTCTTGCTGGTCTTCAATTGATGGGTCAGCCAATCGAACGTCTCCAGTGAGATCGAGCCCGCGGGGTATCCGCCGACATCGCCTCGCCCAACGGGTGGAGGGTAGTCGTTGCGATCGGCCATCATCAGGAATTTCAGGTTGCCAACCTCAAACGAGTAGTGTTCCCAGTTCCCATCGATTGCATATGGACGTTTGCTGTTGTCGACGCCGGAGGTGGCTATGCTCTCCCCCGCGGGGTCAATCCACTTTCGGTGCCACCACTGTGTATCGTACTTGTCGTCCGGGTCAGCGCGAGTGGCATCGTGATTCCCGATGACGTTATACACCTGCTCGCGATCGTGATCCCGAAGCTCACTAATCTGCTGAACCCAGAGACGTCCCTCATCGTCATCCGGTAGAACCTGAGAACCCGAATCGTCGCCTAAATCAACAGCCATGTCCCAGTGGAAGCCGGGACTCTGGGGATCGCGGCCTTCCGACTGCGTAATCGCATCGGCAAGGCTTGATCTGCCAAAGCTAATGTCAGTGCCAACGTGTGGATCGCTGAACGCCCAGATGGTGAACTGCTTCTCCATATCGGGCATCTAAACTTCAATCTCCATCGCCAGATTTTCAATTACCTGAGCATTAGGAATTTCACCGAACACGGCAGGATCGATTTTGATCTTTGCATCGCGATTCCCGCTGCCCAGAATGATCCAATCGCACGCCATTACCCGGGAGTCCACGTACATTGGAACGTCCAGCGGGATTCCAAACGGCGTAACGCCGCCCACCTTCATGCCCGTCAATTCCGCCATCTGCTCTGCGCTGGCGAAGGAGACGCGTGACACTTCCATCAGCCCCTTCACACGCCGATTTACATCGAGTCGAGTTGTTGCGAGCACGACACAGCAAGAGAACACTTTAGGGCCTCGCTTTGAGGCGACGACCAGGGTGTTAGCGGCCTGATCAAGTGGATAGTTGTACTCACGGCAGAAATCGGCCGTATCTGCAAGATCAGGGTCGATCTCGACAACCTCGAAATTTGTCTCAATAGTTGAGAGAAATGAGGCCACCTGCGGATCTACTTTCAGCAGATCAACCATGTCGACGAACCCTCATCGAACCGGGTACCGGGACGCTATCTTGATGCTGTTTTCACAGGAGTATTCTCGACGGTCGGCGCTGACTATTCTGATACGCGTTTTCCATCGACTCACTGTTCCTTCAACCGATGAAAGATCCCCAACCAGCAGATCGACGCTGAAACTATCGTCTGATCCAGCACGATGGACACGTCTTTCACCGAACGATTTTGTCGATTGAATCAGTTCCGATTTTGATCCAGCATTCCCCACCAGTTCCGCGGTTGCGGAGAGGATTTCAAGCCGGTCTCTGGTGACGATTTGAATGGCCATCCTGATCACGTCGTTCGAGACGTACTCTCTTGAAGCGAACAGGACATGTATTCGAACTGGCTGGAACAGCTTCGTGATTATTTTCAGTCCCGGCATCGACTACCCCACTGTGGAATTCAGGTAGACGGCAGACTATAAGGCAACCCACCGCGTCCTTCCACCTGTTTTGGCCATTTTGGCTGTGCGCGCCATTTAGACCAACTATTGAGGCCCGACCGTCAGGACCTCTGCTGAACGCGTTAGGCCAGATTCCGTAAATCCGCCGACTGCGACCAGATCGCCGTTGTCCATCATCGTAATCTTGTGGCTAAATCGCGCCTGCCGAAGCTCTCCCGCCGGTACCCATGAGTCCGTTTGCCAATCGTAAGCTTCAGATCCGCGAATCAGGCCATCATCTCCAATGCCACCTGTGACGTAGAAGTAAGAATTTGGCAGTTGCAATCCTTGATGCCGGCTTCTTGCTTCGACGAGGGGTGCGGCCTGAGTCCACTCGCCGGTTTCAGGGTCGAAGATCTCTGCGCTGGACAGGTATTCAACCTCCCAACCGCCAACGACAATCACTCTGCCATCAGGCATCAATCCTGCGGTGTGCTCGAACCTGGCCTGGCTAAGGCCTGCCACTTCCGTCCATTCGCCAATCGCGGGATCAAATATCTCGGCAGACACGAGCCGTTCATCCCCAATCCCTTCGCCGCCCACTGCAAGTACGCGTCCATCAGGCAACAAAGTTAGCGAATGGTCAAATCTAGCGACGTTCATGTCCTCAACCGATCGCCACTCGTCTGCGTCCGGGTCGTAGATTTCGGTACTCGCCAGCGGATTGGTCAACCAGCCTCCGGCTACCAGGATTGCACCGTCACGCAGTTTTACCGCTTTGTGAGCAACCCTGATCATTGACATCGGCTCTGGCTGTATCCAGAGATCGGCCGCGAGATCGTACCTGAGCGTACTTCGGAACGCCGCGAAATCTGCGCCCCATCCACCGGTGATGAGGACGTCGCCATTGTCTAACGTGGTGGCAGTGTGAAGGTAACGGCCGAACGCCAGATCTGCAGCCGGTTTCCACTCACCGGTTCTGGAGTCGTAAATCTCTACACCTGCAGATGGATTGCCATCAGAGTCTTTGCCACCCACCAGCAACGCTTTGCCATCAGGCAATGGGCTAATAGAGATAAATCTAAGTGACTGGCTGATTGGCTGAGTTCCAGACCAGTCCCCGGGAGGGCTGCCAATAGCTATGGATTGAGCATCACGGGCAGTTGGCGCGGATGGATCCGGGGTTGCTATTGGCCTCGGGGTGGCCGTCGGTGCAGGCGTCGCAGTTGGCAGAGGTGTGGCAGTGGGGGCCGGAAATGCTATTGCCGTGGGCGTTGGGAGTCTGGATAGCGCGGTGGCAGCAGCAGCTGCCAATTTTGCCTCTCTTGTGGCCAATTCGCCCGGGTCTGTAACACCGCTGCTGCACGCTAACGCAAGCACCGCAGTCAACGGGAGCACAACTTTTAGGAGGGTATTCAATTCGTGAATGGCGCTATTTCTCCGACCCGGCGGGATGACGCTCTGGCTCAATCAGCAGGTTAATCAATCGAGAATTCGCCAGCGCGATTGCGTTCACAAGATGTAACGCCAGGATTGCTGTTGGCGGACCTATTAGCGCGAGCAGGAACGCTTCCCAGAGTTTTTCAACATGCCAGAATCCAAGATCAATATCCGTGAGCCCAATCAACAGCGGCGCTGCAGTGAGCATACTGGCCAATCCAAGCGCCGATACGGTCACGACAAATGAGATCGCGCCCAGGGGGAATCGCGCCACCAGGTAGAGAACCGTGAACCAGGTCCTTGGGCTTCGCATGTACGCCTTAACCAGGCTCACCATATCGTCCGAGTCGGATTTGGGTGAAATTATCGGTCGAATGTCCGTCCGGAGCAAAAGAATCGCGACCTCTCGCTCAATTCCAAACAGGATCCAGGAGCCAGTAGCCAGCGCGCCCAGAACAACCAGACCAATGCCCACTGGCGCAAGGACGATTCCCACTGAGAGTGCAGTTAATGTAAACGTGGTGAAGAATAGGCCCAGCGGCAGGCCTATGAGCAGATAGAAAATCCGCGAGTAGGTTCGCGGGCGAAATGCCAGCGCGTACAGGGAACTCAGATGAACTGCGCTACCTGTTGCAGGCAGCTCAACTAAACCGTCAAAACCCATCGATTCTTGAGGCTGATTAATCACACGATTCAGTATACGGACGGCACGTGCAGAAAGCCGCGATTCGCGGGCGCATGTGTGGGGCCCCACCTATTGGATTGCACTAAATACGGATGATGCGATCCAGACCGCATTCTAATCTGGGTCAATACTCAATAAGTTCTCGAAACCGAGGACCAGCCCAGATTACGAATCGCATCTATCCCCTCGCATCGCATTTCTCATCGCGAATCAGACCATCAGCAGTAGCTGCGGGACCGATTCTCTTTGTGCTGCTTGCGTTTCAAGTTGTGCCGCCAGTTGGTGCTGCCGACACGTCGCACATTGGTGAGATCACTCTCAGCCGCAGCTTCGCCACGAACGGGACCGAGATACTGATCACGGTGACCGACCTTGATCTTCGCGAGTCGATAGCGCGGGACTCTAAGACACTTGATGCATCAGGCCAGCCATTCTCCATTCCCGCTGGGGGAATCGGTCAGACGTTTGATCTGATGTTGCCACTTTCCGCGATGGCTGATCAGGATGGCGATGGAGTCATTGGGCCGGCGGAGTTCTCACTTTCTATTGCCCAGGCTGAGATAGTCGCGGTAAGCACATCGACAGGAACCCTGACGGTCAGAAGAGCTGCCGCAAGCCCATCAGACCTCACCTACACCATTGGATCAATTGCAAACATCGTCGCGTTCACGGATCTCATTGGCTCCCCGTACGTACTCTCACCAGGCCTCAAAGGGTTCAGTGAACTTGCAAACTTGCCCACCGTTACCCCATATGACGCCGATGGGTCGGGTGATGTATCGATTGGTGATTACACGGTCGACCCTGCAGAAGCTTCAATCTCTTTCCTCAATCTTGCCCAGGGCTTCGCTCTCATTGAGCGCAAAGTTGAAATCATTGCGCCGCTCTCGTTTTCTATCGGCTACCAGACAGCAGTCTTATTCACCGAAGATCTCTCTGGAGACGTATTCACCCTGCCGGCCGCAAGTGACTTCGAAACGTTTTCTATATTCCTGAGCAATCCACCGATTGCGGACATTAGTGGAGATGGGATGATCTCCCCACTGGACATCTCAACAGCCGGCCTCACCGGGGCACGCATCAGTTCGGTTGATTCCAGCAGCGGAATTTTGACCCTGGTGCGAAAAGGTGGGCTAAATGCTGATGAAGCGTTTTCAATCTCATATGCAACAGCACTGATAAGCACCACCTCCGTGCAGATATTGGGTTCCAACATTGAGAACCCAACCTTTGTTGTCCTGACCGAAACCTCGCCGAGCAGCTCACAATTCACGCAAACGATCATGTCAGTGATAAATGTCAGCGGATCTGAAGTGACCTCTGGAACGAAAATGCCAGTTGCTCACGGGGACTCAATAGTTGTCAGGTACACCGATCAATCTCCCCGAACAATCGTCGATGACTCCATCAAGATAGATACGATTGTGCCGACGATTTCTGACGTCACTCCGATCACTGGTGATTACGTATTCCCGACGAACGTGGAAATCTCTTTTACGGTGAGTGATCTGGGCTCGGGTGTTGATATAAACAACATCCAGATCCATCTGGACAACGATAGAGATGAGATAACTGTTGATGATGGTGAGATTCTGACGGTGCCCGTGCAAGACGTGGTGGAGGTGGGAGATTCCCTCATCATCAATACCAAGTTGCCTGACCTGGGTGCAGATGGTACCGCGTCATGGTTCGTGAGGGTCTTCGATAACGCCGGGAATAGTTCGCGATCGGATTCAGACGCGTCGGTGGCAGGTGATCAGGACGGCGTTGTGATCATCGACACTCAATCAGCCCGAATCGCAACAGCAATTGCCGGCGAACGGTGGGATATCGAGAGCGAGAAGATCGAGACTGATCAGCCGGGATGGGTACATCTCACATTTGACGAGCCGATTAACCCTGCCGCAATACTGGCAGAACGATTCTTTGTTGATAATCCTGAGGCCAACACAGGATTCACACCCGTATCGATGCCCAGTTCGCTATTTTTGAACGTCCCACTTCTGCGCGGCGACCCCCGTGAACTGGAGATGGGCACAGGAGCGGTCCATGATGTAGCAGGCTTGGAATCTGGACTCCAAACGATATCGGTTGTTGACTCGCTCAAGCCACGCCTGGAAATATCCCTGAGCTCTGCATATGTGAGCGGTTTGCTTGAATTTGAAGTCACCAGTAATGAAAACCTCGATGCAGCGCCCGCTGTATCGATCGAAGGCCGCACAGTTAGTGTCACTCCCACTGAGGGCAATAAAAAGTGGAAGTACCAGATTTATATCAATCAACTGGACGCTGCCCGCGCTGAGGATCGCATAAAAAACATCGTTGTCACCGGATTCGACAAATCAGGCAACCTGGGCACCGTTGGACAGGAATCGTTCGAAGCTGACTATCCGGCGAAGGCAGTTCAATTCGAAATTGACACCCAGGCGTCGATGCCACTGATGGCCCCGGCGTTTGGCGCCAAACTATCAGGCTGGACGACTTTGATACGGATCAGCTTCCCTGGTGAGTCAAATGAGTATCCGGGCGATTCCTCATTTGGAGCAATCGTCACTTCCGCAACAATCAATGGTGAGGAGATCGGTGACCTATTTGAGTCGATCGCCGATGGTGTGGTTTGGGAATACCAGACCGATACGCTCCCGATTGGCTCGTATCTGGTGAGAATTGAGAGTGCTGATCTGGCCGGAAATGTGCTGACGCCAATTGAGACCATATTCACTGTTTCATCGCAGCCACCTGAAGTGGCAACAGCCGTCGATCCCAGCGAATACAAAGATGAGGATCTCCCAGAGGACGAAAATCCCGCGGATGGCGATCCACTGGTCCAATCAGATCAGACTGATCTGGATAACGATGGCAATGCAGATCCCCTGAAGGCCGGTGATTGGGGAGGCGTGAGCGCGGATGATGTTCTTCTGGGTGGAATCGAACTCGACCAAGAGGGTACAGAACATCCCGTGAATCCAGATGCGCAGACCAGCGTAGAGTCCGAGGATGAGGTTGTGGAAGACGTCGCTCCGTCCGATTCACCTGCTGACGACCCACAACCGGATGACCCACCAAATCGTCGCGCCTGAACCGATAACGACATCGCCCACCAGCACATTAGCGCCAGGATTAGCTGCATTGTTTTAAGGCGTCATGGCCGCACGTGATTCACAACTGGCTGCTGATCTCAATGCCGGAAGCACGGATAAGTCACAGGCTCAGCCAGTTGGAGAACCCTCAGCTGTCCCATCCGATGAGCCAAACATCGAGCCAGCGCCGGAGTCGACACCAGATTTTGATTATGACCCACCCGGCCTGACCAACGCCGACGTCGAACAGACCGCAACAGCCATGCGGGATGCTTCGTTGCTTGAAGATGGCATTGATGTCAACGCGGACGAAGAGCCCGTGCCCGCCAGCGGCGGCGGCGGACTGCCATTCGCCAACAGCAATTCACCCGGCGCAGACAGACAGTGCACTATACGCCGCGGGGTTGCTTGCGCTGGTGGTTGTTGCCCGGCGGCCGAGACGAAAAGACGATCTCTAGTCCCCTAGCGTGTATGGGACTCCCAGTTCCGCTGCCATCTGTTTAAAGTACGCGACGGTGTGCTGGGCTAGCGGTATCCCCGACTCAATCCGGTCCACGTAAGCCTCGGCCTCTGGCTGACCCGGATACATCACTCGAGCGTATCCATCTGCAGTCGGTTCATTCTTCAAAGCCCACAACATCTCGTCCATGTTGGCCTTGAACTCCTCAGCAGGACGGAACGCATCGACGCGAATCGCCTGGAAGTAGTGACAGAATCGCCCACCTTTTGGGTTGTCCGGGAGAAGTCCTGACACGGGTTCTCCGGGCAATATCGCGCAGAGTATGTCAGTCATCATCCCCAGCCCTGTCCCCTTCTGAGCGCCATGCTCATGAGTCTCTCCCAGCGGGGGTTGCCCATGAGGCGGGGGACTGTTCGCAGGGTCAGTAATCGGCTCACCTGACTTGCTGACTGCCCAGCCAACCGGAATTTCGATCCCGAATGTGCGGGCTATCGCAACCTTTCCAAACGAGACAACAGTGGTCGCCATATCGATCACAAACGGCGGCTCTTCATTGGCGGGTGCGGCCATGGCGATGGGGTTTGTTCCCATCCACGGGTCGCGGGCGCCCATTGGAACGATAACCCTGGCCCCGCCGGAAGACATCGTCAATCCAATCATGTCGTGCGGCAACGCCATCCGGGCGTAGTAGCCCGCGGCTCCGTAGTGGCTACTATTCGGAACGGCAACTGAAGCGATTCCCGTCTGCCGAGCCTTCTCAATTGCCAGATTCATGGCGAAACGACCTGCCACGAGACCTATTCCCTTGTCAGCGTCCACGGTGGCGGTTCCCGGGGTTTCATGCGTAATCCGGGTGTCTGGCTGAGGATTCATGAAGCCTGACATCAGCCCCGGCAGATAGTGGAGCTCCAGGTTGTAGCCCACCCCATGCGTATCGATGCCGTTCAGATCAGCATCGACGAGAACTTCTGCCGCCTCCCTCGATTCACCCTCACGCATCCCGGCCGCGCGCATCAGCGAACCCACGAACTCTGTCAGCGGCTCCGCTGCCACCACAGTTGGATTCTCGATTTCCTTCAGTCGTTTCAGTACCAAATTCACGTTCCCTTTTTTTGGGGTGCAGTACGAGCCCCGCTCCCTAAACAGCGTGAGCCGCTTCACCAACCGACAGCGCCGACTGTATGCCTTCGATTAATTTGAGCGCTGACTCTCGGCTTATCTCCACCGCCACCCTATCGCCGGGCTTGTTCGTGTCTCGAACGAAGTCAATTATCAGCGCATGGTCCAGCGGGGCGTGGTACGGATGATCGTAGTAGACATTGGCCTGATTCAACTTGAACCAGCCATCGCGACCCTTGGCGCTACCGGCCATCTCTACGTTCTCAATAATCCATGTACACATCTTCAGAATCCCCTCTGCTTAGTCGGCAGGTACTTGTCAAACCACTTGAACACCTCAACCCACGCCTCGGTCGCCTGAACTGCCCGATAACTCAGCCTGTCAACCGCAAAGAATCCGTGCCCGGCTCCCTCATACCTGTGAAATTCGTATGTTTTGCCGTGCTTTTTCAGCTCTGCCTCTGTGAGATCCACATCCTCTGGTGTGGGTGACATATCATCCTGTCCGAATATGCCAAGCAGCGGGCAACTCAAGTCGGCGGTGAAATCTATCGGGGCAACCGGCTGCCGCTCCGTGAGCTGATCCGCCGGCGCGATTACGCGCCCGCCCCAGCAGTCAACTGCGGCATCGAATGTGTTCAGGGTGCAAGCCGACAGGTATGTCTGGCGACCACCTGAGCAGAATCCAATCACGCCAATTTTTCCGTTATGGTATGGTAACGATCGTATATGGGCCGCTGCGCCATCAACGTCACCCATTACTCGGGCGTCAGGCGCGCCGCCGGCTGCTCTTGCCACTGCGGCCACGTCATCCGGCTCGCCCGGACCCTCCCTGGTGTAGAGATTGGGGTCGATTGCGATATAGCCATTGTGAGAAAACCGCCGCGTGATTTCTTTGGTTGCGGCGTCCCAGCCCGGCATGTGATGAA
>DBZV01000193.1:1124-4972 GCA_002311865.1 Dehalococcoidia bacterium UBA1151 | reverse complement strand
GTGATGAATTACCCCCCCTCCCGGATATAGGCCCGACCCAAGAGGCCGCGCCATGTATGCCTCAATCTCATCTCCCTCATGACCTTTGTGGTAAACGGTCTCCGCCAGTAATCCCTCGTATGCCATATCTCACTCCTCCAACCATGCTGCGGATGCGAAAGTTAGCACATGCGCCGTTGGTCATCCCGGAGATCGCTGCCGATAAGATAACCAGCCTATTGAAGTTCATCAGCGTGTATTGGGGTGAAAGAATTGCCAGGAACGCCGCTAGAAACTGCCAGAATCCTCGCCAACCACTACGGTCACGTTCTGGAGCCGACCAACTACGTTCGCGGTGTTGGCATCTCAGGACGCCTGCGCCTCGCGGCCATCGATTCTGAAACTCCAGATCCGTCGGTAGAGATCGCGGACCTGGTTGCAGCATCTATAACCGATGCAGCGTTCGACAAGAACAGTCAATCTGATGGCTCGGTTCACTCTGGGTTCGCTTGGTCGAGCGATTTGAGCGGTTCAACGAATGACAACCGGTACGTGGCGAACCTGATTCGGTACGCGAATCTCTACTTGAACATCCGAGACGACGGCTTTCCACAGCCCGTCGACCCCGACTACCGAGTCGAGGATGTGTTCTTCGTTGGAGCGGTTCTCGGTCGTGCGTATGAGGCAACATCGGACTCACGTTACGCAGATGCGCTCATTGCCACGCTGCAGAAGGTCCACGCCCAGTCTGGCACTGGCTTGTGGCACCACTGTGGCGAATCGCCGTTCTACTGGGGCCGTGGCAACGGCTTCGCTGCCCTGGGATTTGCTGAGGCGCTCACGTACCTCGACAAGGATCAGGCAGGTGTGAGCGAGCTAACCCAAAAGCACGTGTCGCATCTTGACGCACTTTTACGGTATCAGGATGCAGGTGGCGCGTGGCGGCAAGTTGTAAATGAGGATGACTCCTATCTTGAGCTAACGTCTACATCCATGATTGGGTATGCGCTCGCGCGCGGGAGACGCCAGGGCTGGCTGGACGAGAGTTTCAATGACTCATTGGAGCGAGCCTGGGCTGCCGTTGCATCGCGAGTTCGCGAAGATGGCACAGTGGCAGATTCCTGTACTGGAACCGGACCTCTTGCAACGCTTGAGGAGTACCGCATCAGGAAGCGAGAGAACGGCTACGATGATCGGGGCGGCTCACTGGCACTCTGGTTTGCAGTTGAATACCTGACCTTCTTAGACGGTCGATAACCCCGTCACTGGTAGCTGCGGGCTTGCCCCGCCATGCCGCGTCCGATCACATCTCCTCAGTGAGCAGATTCACCACATTCACCGTGGGGCCGGGCAAGCCCGGCGGCTACCAAGTGTGCCTCGGCCGGCACGACTACGCGAAGAGGGGCAGGTTTGAAACCTGCCCCTACCATTTGTATCCCCACACCTGGGAAAGACTACTGGCCGTTGAATCCTTCAATTGCGAAGCGCTTCAGGGCATCCGGGTCAAGGTTGACCCCAAGTCCCGGCCGATCGGGGACATAAAGATCGCCTTCTCGGATTTCCAACGGCTCATCAATGAACTGGTTATAGTCGCTAAGGTCGTAGCGTGAAGTCTCAAGCTTATAGAAGTTGGGCACCGTCATCATCACCTGCGCACCAGCCATCACATTGATGGGGCCGCTGGCATCGTGTGGCGAAATTGGCACGTAGTAACACTCTGCAAGCGTAGCAATTTTCTTCAACTCAGAGATACCTCCGGTCCACGTCACATCCGGCATTATGAAATCGGCAAGTTCTTTTTCGAATATCTCAATGAACTCCCATCGCGTGAACAGGCGCTCCCCCACTGAGATCTTGGCGTTGATCTTTTCTCGCACCTGCCGCAACGCGTGGTTGCTTTCCACCGGTACCGGCTCTTCAAACCAGAAGATGTTCGACGCCTCAAGTCCGCGACACAGGTCAATAGCCGTCGGCACGTTGTACTTGCCGTGAGCGTCAATCAGCAGTTCGATGCTTGGCCCTACAGCTTCACGAATGGCGGCCGTGATCTCCCACGCCTCCTCCATGCCCTTCTGCGAGATCTGTCCATCAATGTAGTGGGCGTTCCCCTCTGGAATCGAATGCATCATCGGATCAAATTTGAACGCCCTGTGGCCTGACGCAACTATCTCCTTGGCGTCCTTCGCGGCCTGAACCGGCTCGCTTGTGCCGGGAGGGTGCGTGTACAGGCCAATGCGATCACGCACCGGTCCGCCAAGCAGCATGTAGATTGGCATACCCAGCTCTTTGCCGCGGATGTCCCAGAGTGCGATATCAATAGCGCTGGCGGTCGCACTCACGGCACCCCGAGTGCCGACGTATGTCATGGAGCGGACGTTATCGTGCCAGATTCGCTCTATGTGCGAGGGATCTCGGCCAATCAACATCGCGCCAACCTCGCGGATCATGTGGGCGATGGATCGGTTGCCGGCCAACCCCGGATAAGTGGTGACCTCACCCCAGCCAGTGATGCCCTCATCCGTATCCACCTGGGCAAAAAGCAGTTCGCGCTTGTTGTCTTCCGACGGCGCCTCACCTGGACGTTCGCTCCAGGGAACATGGATGATCCAGGGTGTAATTGCTGTGATTTTCATTTGAAACGCTCACTCCGGAGATTGACGATCGCTAGATTTACCGGACCCATATCGCCGCCGGGACGACTAATCCAGTAAGGCCGCTAGTCTAATCCAGAGTTGACCCAATGCAACCAATCTGGTTGAGCGCGTATCGAGAACTATTCGAACAGACGCTCCAGACACCTGAACATCAGGTCGTCGGTAGATTCTTCCGGTTCGACCTCAATGCTGATTAGCCCCAGTCTTTGAACGGCCTGGATCATCAACTCGTCATAGCAAACTGTTCGCGCCATGAACTTCTTGATCAACTCCCGCTCACCTCGTGATGCGTCGTCAAACCGGCTTGATGAACGAATACACGCTTCCAATAGATCGTGGCTGGCAGTCAGCCAGGATGCCGATACGTTGTCGAGGTGCAACATAGCAACGGAGCCTGGCCAGAGTGCGGATCCCTCGAGGATCAACGGATCAGTGGCCCGGTTGCTGGCGTGCTTGGTTATCGGCGATTTGATGCCGGGCCACATGCCCCTGTAGTGACGAAGAACATCGGTGATCAGCTCATCCACGGCTAACGAGAGATAGTGGTCGGCCACATCTTCAGGCACGAACGATCTCACCGCGTCTGGCCACGGACGGCCGGGATGGCGTGCGAGGCTGTCCGTAATATAGATGCGTCCACTCCAACCTCTTCGCCATCGACTCCGCCAGGGGAGTCTTACCCGTATGCGATATGCCACCGATCAGTATCACGCGTATTTCAACCATCAGACCGCAAAAATCGATTGCTTCAATTCGTGAAGAAATCTACGAGGTTTCCAACACCACTGCCATCGAGCTTATACAGCTCTGTGTATCCACATTTTGTACAACTAACGGTGGTGTATTTCTGGTTCTGAATATTGAAAAATCTGGATAGACCAGATCCTGTTGTTCTGAGCTGTCCTGTCTCGGATTCATGAGAGTGGCACTTCGCGCACTCAAAATATTGTTCGGCCATCTCTGATCTCCCCGAGTAATCACGCTTGGTCTCGGCAGCGTCACCATAGCAGCAGCGTCCGCATCACGACAACAGGAAGCAACCTGAATTGGCCTGATGCCTGGACGCACAATGTTGCCTCAATTCTGACCTGCGAACTGGGGCTGTACGATATCGCAATTTCAATTCTCGAAATTGATCTTGCGGAGTGTCAATTCCTCCATACACCAAATATCCCGCAAAAGTAGAAAATCGAGAACAATCGGAATCGTTTACTG
>DBZV01000193.1:336-1049 GCA_002311865.1 Dehalococcoidia bacterium UBA1151 | reverse complement strand
CGTATTTGCGCTGGCAGCCATAGTGGCAATTTCTATCGCCAATGTCTCAAGCCCCTCGGCTGATGCTGACATAAGCATTGATGTCGTCCCTGAGGGTCAGTATGACCTGTACGCAGAAGTTATCATTGACTCAGGTGCAGGTCCTGAGGAAATCCACTTCTTTGCCAGCGTGGACCTGGTTGATCGTACCGTCGGCGTCGGCGTCGGCTGCGATGGATTCCAGTTTGCATCCTCAACCTCATCTCCTGGTGGGATATTTGGTGCTAGCGGCCATAAGCCGGGTTTTGCGACTACCACCGCCTGGAACCTTGGTTTGCCGAGCTCTGGATCCCAGGGTAAAGGCCAGAGTTGCGTGAGCGGTGGAAGCAATTTCAGATTTAAGTATGGCTTCACCGCGAGTCCGTATCCAATGGCATGGCCTGGCCCGCTGGTTGGTACAGGTGGTGTAGCTTTCGATACAGTCGATCGTGTGATCCACTCTAATGATGTTGGTCCTGATTCGGGCTCTACTTCCACCATTGTGTTCACAACCTTTACCCCGGTAACAACCTCATCATCACCACTTCTCATAGTCGGTGCTGGCGGACCGGGCGACCTCGACCCGGGTGTCATTTGGGAGTGCTGGGCCTTCTATGACTTTGGAAATGGCCCCAAACCCGGCGATACACCCGAGATCTGCCCGGATGCCAGCATTGACGGTCGGAAGATCCATG
>DBZV01000193.1:0-236 GCA_002311865.1 Dehalococcoidia bacterium UBA1151 | reverse complement strand
ATCCCGGAGAGCCGGGTCTGAATGACTGGACCATTGAACTTCGAACTGTTGCGGGCGCGCTGATCACCTCAACGAGTACCCAAGATATGGACCGGAACCTTGATGGGATAATCTCCTCCGATGAAACGGGCTGGTACTTGTTCGACGGACTAAACGCGGGCAACTATATTGTTCGCGAAGTTCTGCATTCCGTCGGTATCCAGACCGCACCACAACTCGTTACGAGCACCGATTAT
>DBZV01000027.1:21211-21595 GCA_002311865.1 Dehalococcoidia bacterium UBA1151 | reverse complement strand
TTCGACAGGGTGCCGACGGCAGCGGTGTCGGGCAATTCTTAATTCAGTACCAGCTTCGCTGCTCCGCTGTTACCACCAGATCTTGCCCTCTAATTCCTTCTTCATCTCGTCGAAGTCCCGGTCGAACAGGCCCGTGGACATGTACTTCCAGCCGCCGTCTGCAAGCAGACATACGATCTTCCCGGAGTCCATTCCCTTGGCCCACCGACGAGCACCTGCCACCACAGCGCCGGACGAGAATCCCGCAAATACCCCGGTCTGTGACAGCAACTCGCGCGTCCAGAAAAGCGCCTCGTCAGATTCGACCATCAGTCGGGCATCCAACTCTTCAAGATTCAGTATCGGCGGTATGAAGCCATGCTCAAGGCTGCGTAGTCCCTGCAC
>DBZV01000027.1:15170-21106 GCA_002311865.1 Dehalococcoidia bacterium UBA1151 | reverse complement strand
CGGCCCACGCCCATCAGCGTCCCGCCGGTGCCAAGACCCGCCACAAACACATCTACATCCGGCAAATCGCGAATGATTTCTGGACCCGTAGACGTGTAGTGAGCCTCCGGGTTCGCTTCGTTTCCGTACTGGTACAGCAGCACAATATCTGGATTCTCTCTAGCGATCTGCTGAGCGATGAGAATCGACTCATTAGTGCCTTTCGTACCATCGGAAAAGACCACCTCTGCGCCAAATGCCTTTAGCAGCTGTACCCTCTCAGCGCTCACCGACTCCGGCGTGACGGCCTTTAACTTGTAGCCGCGTACACGGCAGATCATCGCCAGTGAAATACCCGTGTTGCCGCTTGTTGGCTCAACAATCGTATCGCCCGGCTTCAGCAGGCCATCCCGCTCCGCAGCAAGAATCATCGAGCGCGCAACGCGATCTTTCACGCTGCCAGAAGGGTTAGCCCCCTCAAGCTTGGCGTAGATCTTGACCTCTGGATTTGGACTTACAACAGAGATATCAACCAGCGGAGTGTTGCCAATTGCATCCACAACGTCTGCGTTGATGTTGCTGGTGATGTGAGCCGCGCTTGAATTCACTCTCAGTGATGCCTTCGCGGGACCGGCGGCATAACGGCCACCGGTCCAACTCGATTCAAACTCTCGTTGACCGCCAGGGCTCCAGCTAGACGCCCACAGAGGCGACAGCCACCGGTGCAACTGGAGGAGCTACGCCACAGAACTGTTCATAGTCAATAAGCTCTGTAACCGTTGGATTATCGCCGCAAAGTGGGCACTTGCTGTTCTGGCGAACCTTCACAATACGGAAGTCCATCGCAAGCGCATCAAGCAGCAGCATGCGGCCGGACAGCGTATCGCCAATATCAAGGATCACCTTGATCACTTCCGTAGCCTGGATCGTGCCAATAATTCCGGGCAGCGCACCCAGAACTCCAGCCTCAGAGCAGCTTGGAACCTCACCTGGTGGCGGCGGCTCCGGGAAGACACACCGGTAGCATCCCTTGCCGGGAATGTACGTTGACGCCTGCCCGTCAAACAGAAGAATGCTGCCATCTACCAACGGCTTGCCCGCCAGGTACGCCGCATCATTCACCAGATACCGCGTTGGAAAGTTATCCGCGCCATTCACAATCACATCGTACTGCTCAATGATCCCCATCGCGTTATAGGAGTTAATCGGCTCCTCGTGAAGGACCACATTCGTATCCGGGTTGTACGCGTTGAGTGTCTCCTTGGCGGATACAACTTTGCGAACGCCAATGTCTTTGTTCTGATGCAGGATCTGCCTCTGAAGGTTGCTCAGATCCACCGTGTCAAAATCGACCAGCCCTATAGTGCCTACCCCCGCAAGTGCGAGATACAGCGCCACCGGCGATCCCAGACCACCAGCACCAATAATAAGCACTTTCGCATCGATCAACTTGCGCTGACCAACGCTGCCTACATCGGGCATGATGATGTGACGGCTGTACCGCCCAACCTGCTCCGGGGTTAGCGCTTGACCTTGTGCCATGTGCTTATTACTTCCTGACACTACGAATTTTTTTGTCTGCTTCATTAGATACTTCAATCGCCCGGTGAGATTCTTGATGCTCTGTTGACCCCGCGGACGCTCAAGTGTGGGTGCCTAATAATACTCCGCCGCCCGCGCTTTTTGAGCACATTAAAGCGCCATTTCAGGCAGGTGTCGCGGTCAGAATCCGCTGTTTGTCCGCCAGATCAGCAACGCTCGTCTTACTCAATACGTCCATCAATATCTGCTCAACCTCACTCCACAGCTCCCGCTGCGAACAGGCGCTGGACAGCGTGCAATCCTCTGGTGAGTGAAGACAACCAACAGGCGCGATCGAACGATCAAACGCCTGAACCACCTCCGCAACGGATATCTCAGCAGCCGGCATCGCAAGCATGTGTCCACCCTTCGGCCCGCGCCTGCTCGCCACCATCCCGCTTCTAGACAGCGTATTAAATAGTTGCACAACAAACGCTTCAGGGATCGCCTGTCGAGACGCAATATCACTGGATGTGGCAGGACTGTCCACTGGTTGTTGGGCCAGGTCGATCAGCATGCGTAAGCCGTAATCAACCTTGATTGGAAAGAGCATTGCATCCCCGTATGGCCTGATCATGTCAAGAGGCGCAAAAAGCGTAAAAATTCAACCGCGCTGTGACACGAAAGTATACCACCTGAATCAGACCAATCAGGTCTGGGTCGTCCAGGCCAATCGGTCCGTAAAGCAAACACCAAGCGATGATCACTCGATTGCGTGTGGTCGAGCAATAAGGTACGCGCTCGTGATACGATTTTTGGGTTGCGCGGAGAGTGAAGAATCACTCCCGCCCGTTATTGATCTCAAATACTCAGCGAAGCAACCCGAGGCAAACGCATGCCCGATGCTTCACACACAGATAAACAATGCCTGCACTATCACTTGAAACAACTCCCCGAACCTCCCTTGGCCGCAAGAACAAAGCACTGCGACGAAGCGGCCTCACTCCGTTGCATCTTTACGGCCCTGGCGGTGACCCACTGATCCTCCAGGCTCCCTCCCCAATAGTCCGAAAGCTCCTCGTGACCGCCGGCAAGACCACCGCCGTCAACATTGTTGTCGAAGGAACAGATGGTGAGGAACTGAGCTTCGTGCGCGACGTCGCGGTCCACCCAGTAACCGGTGAAATTCAGCACGTCGACTTCCTGCGAATCCACGCCGATCGAAAGGTGCAGATCCCCGTTGAGGTCTCTCTTATCGGTGAAGCACCCGCAATTCGAGGTGGCGCCGCACAGATCAACCACGTAACCCGCTCCCTGACGGTTCTTGCATTCCCCCTGAGCGTCCCATCTGGCATTGAAGCCGACATCACCGGCCTTGAAGAGGTCGGAGACGTCCTCAGAGTCAGCGATCTGATTCTTCCCGACGATGTTGAGGCGGTGAACCACCCCGACGACGTTGTAGCACGCGCCCAGAAGCAGCGTGAGGCTGAGGTCTTCGAGATCGTTGGTGGCGAAGCCGACGAAGAAGGCATTGAAGGTGAAGAGGGTGTCGAAGGCGAAGAAGGCGCCGAGGGCGAAGCTACTACCGCCGAAGGCGAGTCTTCTTCTGACGATAGCGCCTAGCCTGCTTCCGGGGTTTTTGTTTAGGCCTGCACAAGCGGGCCTAAACGCTCGAATTTGACGCGCGGTTTCAACTCCGCGCTTCACGTTTCTTGATGTTCGCGTAGTCAAATCTGTGTAGTTCGAATGCGAATCTCTAGCACATGCCCGCATAAGCGTATGCGTGAAAACACAGCACCATGTCTTGAGAGTTCGCGAATGAAATCTCGCGCAGCGGCTCGTAACTTGGTACTCAGCATCTAAAATGCAAGAACAATAAAACCAAATGGCCAGCCCGTTCCGCATAATCGATATGCATGGGTATGAAATGAAAACATTACACATCAAAAATCTCATCCTGCCGGTGATCGGCCTCACTGCACTCGCCGCGGTCGCCTGCACGGGCAACGGCTCATCTGAGGTGATCGTCAGCAACCCGGCGCCAACGCCAGCCATTCAGTCGGTTGCCCCGGTAGCTGTTGCGGACGTTGAATCGCAGCCAGCCGCACCCATCACCCAGTTCACGAACACCGATGTAGCTCCAGCCCGGGTTGGCTCTGACGGCCCAATCTCCGCTCAGGAAGTGATCGACACACTGACGCCGCTGGAGATACTCCAGGCTGAAGAGCAAGTCATTGCCGATCTCTACGACCGCGTCCTGGCCTCAACCGTTCAAATTCAAGTCTTCGTTGAACGCGCGGATGGCGTATTTGGACGAGCATCCAGTGGCAACCCACTTGATCCAGAAGGCTCCGGTTCCGGCTTCGTATGGGATGAAGGCGGCCACATAATCACCAACCACCACGTAGTCGCCACTACAGACGCCGTACGCGTCGAGTTCTCTGATGGCACCAACGTTGAAGCGGAAGTCTTGGGGAGTGATCCCGACTCAGATCTCGCCGTACTAAAAGTAGACCTACCTGCGAGCTTCCTCCACCCAGTTTCTGTTGGCGACTCAGCGAATCTCCGACCCGGCCAGATAGCTCTGGCGATTGGTAGCCCGTTTGGTAATGACTTCACGCTCACCCAGGGCATCATCAGCGCGCTCGGCCGAACCATCCAAAGCCCAACCCAGGGCTACTCGATTCCAGATGCAATTCAGACCGATGCATCCATCAACCCCGGCAACTCTGGTGGTCCCCTCTTCAATAGCAGCGGTGAAGTGATCGGTATCAACTCCCAGATTCAGACACGAACTGGTAGCAACACAGGGATTGGTTTTGCAATCCCAATCAATCAGGCCAAGCGGGTAGTGCCTGCCATCATCAAAGATGGCGAGTACCGGTACTCGTACCTAGGCGTGACCGTTGGCACAATTGGGGCCATCGAAGCCGAGAATCTTGGCCTACCGCCAAACACACGAGGAGGACTGCTTGACCGCGTGATCGAAGGCGGACCCGCCGAAAAAGGCGGCCTGCTACCTGATGACATCGTAACCAGCATTGATGGCACCGCGATCATGGATTTCGCAGGCCTCATAGGATACCTGGCATCACAAACCCGCCCCGGAGACATCGTCACCCTGGACCTCATCCGCGACGGCGACAACATACAAATAGACGTCGAACTGGGTGAAAGGCCTACCAACTAACGTCCTTCCTCCCCCGCAAACACTTCTGCCGCGGGCCGGAGCGATTACCGCTCCGGCCCTTTTTTGCGCCTACCGTTAGATCGCGCGGGCCCCACCCACGCAACCACGTTTGTGACTAAAAACACAATCTCATATACAATCGATCACGCTATGTGTAACTTGATCTCAAACATCAACTGCCTCTGTACATGTTTGAACTCTGTGAGGGTTTCCGGCTAGTCGCGCACGCATAGTAGTAACTACCAACCCCTCGCAGTTTCAATTTAGCGAGGGGTTTCTGTTTATCTCGATCTTTAAGTTCGATAGTGGACCCCAGTAGTGAGGAAATATGACAACGAGTGAACGAGTGGTGATTAGCGACCAGGAACTGGCAACGCTCAATGAGCGTTTCGAGTCCGCTTCTCCGCAGGAGATCATCAGGTGGGCCGACAGCAAATTCGGCTCCGAACTGGTCCTGATGTCCAGCTTTGGACTTGAGGACGTGGCAGAGTTCGACATGTTCTGGCGAATCAACCCCAATGCACGCGTGATGACCCTGGACACGCTTCGACTGCCAACCGAGACCTACACACTCATGGACCGCATCCATGCCCGATACGATGTGAACATCGAAGCCTTCACCCCGGACATGGACGCCGTTACTGAAATGGTGCATGCAGAGGGCTACAACCTCTTCTACAAGTCCGTAGACAACAGAAAGACCTGTTGCGGCGTCCGCAAAGTTGAGCCGCTCAATCGAGCACTAAACACAGTTGGCGCATGGATCACCGGACTTCGCCGGGATCAGGGCATGGCACGTGGCGAAACTGCCATCGTTGAGCGAGACGAAGCCCACAACAACTTCAAGATCAATCCACTCTCTAACTGGTCGTTCGATCAGGTCCGAGAATACGTGGACGCAAACAACGTTCCCTATAACGAACTTCACGACAAAGGGTTTCCAAGCCTGGGCTGCGATCCCTGCACACGAGCCATCAAGCCAGGCGAAGACCTTCGCGCAGGCCGCTGGTGGTGGGAGCAGGATCCTGACGCAAAAGAGTGCGGACTCCACGTCGTGGAGAAAGCAACCCGTTAGGCAGGGCCCAAATGACCTCCAGTACATCTCAGAAATCGCGCCTGGCGGCGGCATTTGAGGCCATCAGACGCTGGGTTGCCCAGCGGATGCCTTCAGACCCCCCGCTGCAGTAACTTCAACACAAACTAGAAATCTGTACGAGCGACCCACACGGGTCGCTCGTCTGGCGTC
>DBZV01000027.1:14380-14948 GCA_002311865.1 Dehalococcoidia bacterium UBA1151 | reverse complement strand
GCCAGGCCCAATACGAAGGCGCCGTGAGCGACGCACACCTGCCCGGCGGCATCCCCTGGACCATCCCCGTAACGCTCTCCACCGACTCCACCACCGCCGATTCGCTATCCATCGGCGCAGAAGTCGCGCTCAAGGACGCCGAAGGCGCCGTAGTCGGCTCCCTCATCCTTGATGACAAGTTCGGATACGACGCCAAACTGGAAGCCCGTGAGGTCTACCGAACGGAAGACGAGGCCCACCCCGGCGTGGCAAACGTCTACTCCCAGGGCGAAGTGATGCTTGGCGGGGCAATCCAGTCGATCAAAGAAGCACCTGCCGATATCTACGCCGAGACCGATCGCCCACCCGCCGAGACGCGTCGAATATTTGAAGCAAACGGCTGGAACACCATCGTCGGATTCCAGACCCGAAACCCAATCCATCGCGCCCATGAGTACATCATGAAATGCGCTCTGGAGCTCGTCGATGGGCTGATGGTCCACCCGCTCGTAGGCGAGACGAAATCTGGCGACATCGACGCCGAAGTCCGCATGCGCTGCTACCACGCGCTACTGAGCGACTACTATCC
>DBZV01000027.1:11909-14226 GCA_002311865.1 Dehalococcoidia bacterium UBA1151 | reverse complement strand
TACTACGGCACCTACGACGCCCAGCACATCTTCAGCGAATTCGACCCCGCCGCGCTCGAAATCTCCCCAATGATGTTTGAGCACTCATTCTTCTGTACCCAATGCGGCGGTATGGCCACCGCCAAGACCTGCCCGCATCCCAACGAGAGCCACGTCTTCCTCAGCGGAACAAAAGTGCGCGAAATGCTCGTCGCCGGTGAGCGCCCGCCAGCCGAGTTCACCCGGCCAGAGATAGCCGACATCCTGATTGAGGCTGCTCTGGCTGAGCAGTCCTGAGTTAACTCGAGTTCAACTTTCAGTAACCGTCTGGCCGTGACCCATCTGGCTCAGACAGATGAGCGAGACGGCACGCGGTGATGACTGAATACGCGCTTATTCATGGGTGCTGCTTCGCGCAATACTTGTATCGCAAGTACAAATGAGTAGTTCGAAGGAGAACCACCTCCACACAGAGGTGATCGGGTAGGCTCCCGATTAAGTCCTATGATGAAAATGATCATCACATCAGCACAGAAAGAACTGTCCCGCCTGTTCTAGGGCTTGGCCAAAGCTGCTGTACGACACCGGATTCGCACCGGCGTCTATGTGTTGGTCGCGCAACTGCTACTCCTCACGTTCGTCATCTCCTCCTTCTCTGTCGGTGCGCTACTGGTAGTAGCCACGCTGGTAGCGATGGCGCCAGCAGCAGTCATACTTACTCTATGGATCGCCTCATCTGAGCCAACTGAATCCCTTGGCGCGGACACAGTAGTCGCGCCTCTTATGGAAGGCGCATCAAAGCCAGAGCCAGAGTCAGAACAAGACCTCCCGGAAGATACCTCCGCACAGCCCTTAATCTCTGAACAGATTGAAGCGGTGGCTGATCGTGTTCTCAATATCGTTCCCTATACACGACTACTGGTATTTCTCTTCAAGGGAGATGATGAAGAAGAACTCATCTACGATCGTGAATTGCCAGCAACCCAACCGGAGAACGCTGGAACTCTGCAATCCGACCTGACGGTCCCCGTGATCCTGGATGGATCTTCATACGGCCGCATGGTGATATTTAGCGACACAGAAAGCGCCTACTCTTCATCTGACATGGAATCTCTTGAGGCAATGGCGGAAGAGTTGGCGCCCATCCTGACCGTCTTGATGGCACAACGCGTAGATAGCGACACCATCGATGAGGCAACTGGCCTGATCGTCGAAAACGAATTCCTCAAAGATCTGGTTGAAGATCTCCAAACTGCCAATGACGAACTATCCGCCGCAGTTGAAGACCTTGAGTGGCGCAACACCCAGATCCAATCGTCCAGAACTCGCCTTGTTGAAGCACATGAGTCTGCAAAACGATCCGTCGCAGAAGAACTGCATGGAGCGGTTCAGACCAAACTCTACGCACTGTGGATTCAGCTGCGTGACATCGAGAGCAAGCTCCAGGACAACAACCCCGAAGAGTCATCCGCAATCGCAACTATCGCCTCCGATATCGACTTTATTCGTGAAGAAGACATTCGGCTTCTCTCACACCGACTGCACCCAAGCGTCATCAGATTGGGACTCGCATCAGCACTCAGATCGCTGCGTGACAACTATGAGGATGTTCTGCCTATGGAACTCGAGGTTTCCGACCGATTCGCAGCACTAGAACCAGCTGGTCAGTCCAGGCTGCCAAAGAACCTGAGATTGGGCCTCTACAGAATCGCTGAACTGGCAATCGGAAACGTCTTGAAGCACGCTCATGCAAGCAAATGCATCATTGAGCTGGATCTTCCCGAACCGATGGTTATCGCAATGAAGGTCACTGATAACAGAGTTGGCTTTAGCGAGGACGCCCGCGTCCCGCAGGGAATCGGCCTCGCCACAATGGATGACTACGCAGACTCCCTGGACGGCCATCTCACAGTGACATCCCTCCCCGCGAAAGGCACCAGCATTGAAGTCATGATGCAGGTCGTTGAATTCGAGGGAAGCGAAGACTCAGACGACGCCTCACAGGCCATAGGCACGCTGGTGGATATGCACTGGGCAGAGCCCCACCAGAAGATCGCAACTTAGCCGACGCCTGAGAGTCCGCCTCCGCACATCCCCAATCCCGCGCACCCATCACCGTACGCGAAGGTGCTATGGGCTGACTCACATATCGAATGGTGATAACTCGCTTTATCACGACGCACGTGCAGACTAAATTTGTATTTGCGGGTGACCCTATACGCCAATCACGGGTGATAAATGCTGCGAGTTCTTCTCGTCGACGATCAGGCGCTATTTAGAGACATCGCCAAAAATATGTTCTCGTCAGTCGAAGAGTTTGAAGTTGTTGCAGAAGCAG
>DBZV01000027.1:5087-11781 GCA_002311865.1 Dehalococcoidia bacterium UBA1151 | reverse complement strand
TGGTTCTCATGGATGTCCAGATGCCCAGAGTCAACGGCCTGGAAGCAACCAAACAGATACTGAAGGGCAATCCGGACGCTAAAGTCGTAATCACAAGCATGCGATCTGAGCCAGAATACCGGCGCCTCGCGCTGGACACTGGAGCGCTCGGCTTCATCGCCAAACGAGACCTCAGCCTCAGCGCGCTCAAAGACGTCCTCGATGGATCAGTCGCTACAGCCGCGTAATATCGCGGCGGCGTAGTAACTAAATGGCCACCTCGAGTGGCCATTTTCGTTTAATGTTTTTCCTGACGCCCGCATCGCCCCCATCGGCGGTAACATACGCCAACTTAGAATCACTGCGCTCTGTTCACGAATGCGAGTCGATACCCAGCATGATTGTTGACGTTCACACCCATCTGCCCAGCCATAAGGCCCACATCCCGCCAGAAGATGTGAAAGTTGAAACCACCATGCGGTCCGGGGACACAGTCCACCTCACCAACACAATCGCAGACTACCTGCGCTCCATCGAGCCAGTCGACAAGGCATTCCTCTTCGGCATCGCACCACGCCCATGGAAACCAAACTCGGCGGTCCTGGACGCATCTGACGACTGGCCGTCACCGCTGAACCACAACGATATCGCCGCAGAAGTTGCCTCGCACGCCCCCGACAAGGTCATCCCCTTCATGTCACTGCATCCGATGGCCAACGATGTGAACGAAGAGTACGACCGCGCCGTTGGTGACCTTGGCTGTAAAGGCATCAAACTCGGCCCTAACTACCAGGACTTTGATCCCCTTGGCACCGAAGCGTTCCGCCTCTTCGCACGACTTGAGCACGACGGCCTCCCAATCGTTTTCCACCAGGGAACGTCGCCAATGTGGGACGCCCCGCTCATGTACGCCAACCCCCTCACCACTGACCGAATCGCGATGGCATTCCCGCGCCTTAAGATCGTCGTCGCCCACCTCGGCCACCCCTGGCAGGTCGACTGCCTTGCAATTGTCCGAAAGCACCCCAACGTCTGGGCAGACGTATCCGCACAGTTCTACCGCCCGTGGTCGTTCTGGGAGGGCATGCGCCTCTTCCATGAGTGGGGCGTCACCTCAAAGATCCTCTTCGCGTCTGACTGGCCGGTAACCCTCCCTCAAGACAACATTGACCATCTGCGCGGACTCAACAAATTCGCAAAAGACCACCACCTGCCCGGCATCCCCGAAGACGAGATCGAAGGCATCATCTACCGTGACGCACTCGACATCCTCGGCGTGGAATAGGAGTAGCCCGTGATAGTTGACGTCCACACCCACCTCCCCAGCCACCCTGAATCCGTCCCCGAGTCCGACAAGATCGAGATGACAATCCACCGCTCCGGCACCCCCGTGGCCTTCTCGCACACCATCGCCGAGTACCTCCACGATATGGAACCGGTCGACAGGGCATTCGTCTTCGGCATCGCAGACCGCCCCTGGAAGTCAGGCGAGCGCAGAGCGAAAATCGCTGGCTGGCCCGAACACTTCAACCAGAACGACGTCGCATCAGCCACCGCAAAAGCAGCCCCCGACAAGATCATCCCCTTCATGTCGCTCCACCCGCTGGCCGAGGATGTGAATGAAGAGTACGACCGCGCCGTCGGCGAGCTCGACTGTCGCGGCATCAAGATGGGCGCCAACTACCAGGATTTCGATCCCAACGGCGCCGACGCCTACCGCCTCTACGCACGCCTCGAGCACGACGGCATCCCCATCATCTGGCACATGGGCACATCACCCTTCGCCGCCGCGCCGCTGGAGTACGCCCACCCCCTCGCCTACGACCGCGTTGCTACCGCATTCCCGCGGCTAAAGATGGTCCTCGCCCACATGGGCCACCCCTGGCATGTAGACACCCTCTCGGTAGTCCGCAAACACGACAACGTCTACGCCGATATCTCCGCCAACTTCTACCGCCCATATTCCTACTGGAACGGAATGTGCCTTTTCCACGAGTGGGGAGTCACCGACAAGATCTTCTTCGCCACAGACTGGCCAGTAGCCACCCCCACAGAAAACATGGCAGGCATCCGCGCCATCCATGAGTTCGCCCGCGAGCACTCCATGCCCCCCATCCCGGAAGAAGTGATCGAAGGCATCATCAACCGAAACGCAGTGGAGATCCTGGGCCTAACGTAGAGGCAAGCTCGTGGTTCTCCTGAGCCTGTCGAAGGCTGGTTGCCCGGCTCCCACCATCGCCGTTACATCAGGGAAAATGTCATCCTGAGTGGAGTCCGCCTGAGGCGGACGGAATCGAAGGATCTCAAGTATCCGCCCACTAAAGAGGGGACATTAAGTCGTAGCCGTTGAATCCGCACCTGTCCTTCTGTCAATCACTTTGGATCCTTCCCGATTACATCGAGGACAGGTTGACTGCGGCGCGGAGCCGCCTTCGCGCAGGATGACATAGCGTGGTCGATGCAGTGCGGGTAAGCCCAGCCCGGACGCTACGCCAGCACCGACTCCACAGCCTCGCGAATCACGTCATCATGCGCCCGCTTGTCCAGGCAAACGTCCGCACCCATAGCCGTAAATTCAGGCTCAAGATCGGCGTCAGCAAAAGCCGACATCAGGATCACGGGGATGCTACTCGTCCGCTCGTCCGCCTTCATGCGCACCAGCGCCTGCAGCCCGCTCACATCTGGCGTGGCAACATCCATCAGCACAACGTCAGGCGACCATCGTCCGCACGCAAACGGAATGTCGCCGCCATCCGCGGCCTGTTCAACCGAGTGGCCATCGTCTTCCAGCAGCTGAGCCAGCTGCCGCCGCGATTCGCGATCGCTATCGATCACCAGTACCCTGGCACGACCGCCTCCGAGTACCGAAAAAATATGAGACGTTGCCACTTGCGAAATCCATATCGCCCATCCGGAATCACCTGCGCGCTGTTGTTGCCCGCATAATAGTTTGGATGGATTTCGAGACCGTTCACAGGTGAATCAGTCTCGAATGCGTGAGCCGGTTGGGTCGTGTTGGCTGGCAGTTGCCACGTGCACCATGCGCGTTCAAACTCCAGCCGACTATTCGAAGCCGTCTCTTAGAGAGCCAACGCCGTCGAGAAGTCTGGCGTCTCCGCCCAGCGGCCCGGGTCGGTCGCGCGCATAACCGCGATACGTTTGATCACCTCAGGGTTGGCGAGACCGTGCGGTGCCTGCCCCTGCAGGATTCGCAGCACATTCTCAGCCTGCTTCAGCGAGCCAGCCGCGCCCGACGTTGGCGACGAGCCCGCCGTGTGTGGCGTGATCGTCAGATTGGGCAGCGTGAGCAGTGGGTCTTCCGGGGAGATGGGCTCCATCTCGGTCACATCTATGCCAGCCGCTTCAATCGCCCCCTCTTTGAGCGCAACGAAAAGCGACGCCGGATCAACGATTGGCCCGCGCGCACAGTTGATCAAGATTGCCGTTGACTTCATCTTCTCGAACGCGGTGCGGTCAAAGATGTGGTTCGTCTCTTCCGTGGCCGGTGAATGGACCGTGATGAAGTCCGACTCAGCCAGCAGCTCTTCGAAGTCAACCAACTGAACGCCGTAGAGGTCTGCGGTCGTCTGCGGCACGTACGGGTCATACGCAATAATCCGCTCAGGCCCGAAGCCGCGAACCCGGCTGGCAAACGCCTTACCAATGTTGCCCAGGCCAAAGATTCCCATCGTGTGCCCCGCGATACGCCTCAAGTTCTCGCGGAACTCCAGCATCAGCTTGGGATCGTCGCTCCACTTACCCTCTTTGATGGCGGCGCGTTGCTCCGGCACAAGACGGGTGATCGACAGCAGCAGCGCCATCGCGTGATCAGCCACCTCGGAAGTGTTGATACCCGGTGTGTTGCAGGCGCAGATACCCAGCTCCGTCGCGGCTTCCAGGTCGATTGAATCGACACCAACGCCAGAACGGCTGACCACTTTGAGCTTCGGGCTCGCCTCAAGCACCTGCCGGTCCGTCAGCGGCCAGATTCCGATCAGCGCCCCATCAGCGTCTTTGAGAACGTCGATGACCTGCTCGGTGGTGGCCGGTTCCGCTTCAACAACTTCAATGCCTGCGGCCTTGAAGATCTCTACGCGGGGGTTCGGTCGGCCTATCGACGCAACTTTGAGAGCCAAGGTGATTCGTCCTTATCTGTGGAGTTTGTGAGAGTGCGCAGTATATGCCTGCCCGCCGCGCTCAGCAGCGAATCGAGTCGGTGAGCATCGAATCTTCATGGTAGTTTCAAGCTAGACAAACGATATACAACTGGAGCAACCGATGCCCCGAACGATAGTTTTCGACGTGAACGAGACCTTGCTGGACCTTGCAGCGCTAGATGCGCCGTTTGCTGAGGTCTTTGGCGACGCCTCGGTAAGGGCGTTGTGGTTCGCTCAAGTTCTTCAGTCGGCGCTCGTAGGCAACTCGATCGGCAAGTACAGCAACTTTGGCGTCATCGGAGCGGCCGCCCTGGAGATGGTGGCTCAGCGGCGTGGGGTAAGGCTGTCAGATGACGATCGCACCAATATTCTCAGCACCATGCGCAAGCTGCCCGCGCACCCGGAAGTTCCGGCGGCGCTGCTGCGACTCAAGTCTGCCGGGTACCGCCTCGTCACGCTGACCAACTCTCCGCCCGCTGCCGTCAACGCCCAACTCGCGTTCGCGGGAATCGCCGATATGTTCGAAATGTCACTCTCAGTCGACGCCGTCAGCAAGTTCAAGCCCCACAGAGCCGCCTACGATATGGCAGCCCGCCATCTTGACGTCGCGCCCGCAGACCTCCTGCTGGTCGCCGCCCACAACTGGGATACGTCAGGCGCAATCGCCGCTGGGTGGCAGGCCGCCTTCGTCGCACGCCCCGGCATCGTGCTGGGCCCGCTGGATCCGACACCGCAGATCGTGGGCGCCGATATGACCGAAGTGGTGGAGCAGATCTCGGATCTGTGACGTGTGAGGCTATTCCGGCCAGGCTTGTGGGCCAATCATTCCGAAATTTGAGGCGACTGCCGATATGTCCAAGGCGTTGACAACGCCATCCGCATTTATGTCCACGATTCGGCCCAGGTCATCAACTCGATTGTCGACCTCCTGACCGAACAACACCGCGACAGCGCTGATATCGCGGATTGAGACCACGCTGTCGGCATCCACCAGACCTGCTCGGAGTTCTACTTCCGGCAGCGTCACCAATGACCCAGCGATGACAACTCCTTGCCGCAAAGCCGAAATATATCCGGGCGCTGCCGCTTGCACCTCGTACGTGCCGGGCGACACACCGAAAAAGCTGAACGACCCATCGGAGGACAGTGCGGCAATCGTTGAGCTTCCGCCCGAACTCGGAGTCAAGATTGCTGTCGCTCCTATCGCTCCAATATCGGGACTCGTGATCCCTTGCAATCGGACCACTCCCGCAAGACTAACGGCTCCGGAAGTCACCGGAGCAGAAGGTGTGCTCGATGCACTGATCCCTTCAGAATTCGTGGCGGTAACTGTAAAGACATAACTTGTCCCGGCGGTCAGCCCTGTGATCGTTGCCGAAGTAGTGGCTGTCGACGTAGTTGATCCACCCGGGGTCGCCGTGATGGTGTAGTGCGTTATCGGCGCAATTCCAGAAAATTCAGGAGGCGCCCATGACAACAGAACCGCCATCGCACCCGGTGTGGCAACTACGTCGGTTGGAGGATCTGGCAGGCGACCAAACGCTTGAACGCGATCCAAGCCGTCAGATACGTAGATTTTCCCCTCGGGCGCAACAGCAATGTCCTGGGGGTTTTCAATTTGACCGTATCCGGGTCCCCGATCCCCCCATTTTGTTAGGAACACCCCTTCAGACGTGAACTTTTGTACCCGGTGGTTACCGGGTTCCGCAACATAGACATCGCCAACCGAATCGAAGTCAATTCCCTGTGGATTATCCAGTTGGCCATCCCCCGAACCAGCAACTCCCCATTTCGTGATGAAAGTCCCATCACTGTCGAACCCCTGGATGCGATTATTGCTACCGTCCGCGACGTAAACATTGCCTGCCGGGTCTACAGCGATTCCTCGGGCATTCTGGAATTGGCCGTTGCTGGACCCAGAGCTGCCCCATCTGGTGATGAATGTTCCGTCTGACGAGAAT
The DNA here is from genome assembly GCA_002311865.1 of Dehalococcoidia bacterium UBA1151. Lineage (GTDB taxonomy): Bacteria > Chloroflexota > Dehalococcoidia > Lucifugimonadales > Lucifugimonadaceae > UBA1151. The sequence continues at coordinate 5,684 of DBZV01000027.1, read as the reverse complement.
TTCTGAATACGAGTGTTATTCGTTTCCAGTACATACACATCGCCCGTCGCGGACACTGCAATGGATCTTGGCGTGTTAAATTCGCCGTCAGCACTGCCCTGAGTTCCCCATTTCTCAATAAAATTGCCATCAGTTGTGAACTTCTGAATGCGGTAGTTGTCCCCGTCCACCATATAAACATCATCGGTATCACTGATCGCTATCGCCGCTGGCCTTGCAAACTGCCCGTCACCGGAGCCCTGACTCCCCCACTCGGTAATGAATGTGCCATCGGAAGCGAATTTCTGAATTCGATGATTGTTCTGATCGGCTACATAGACGTTGCCCGCTGAATCGACATCAACACCGATCGGTCCTATGAATTCACCGTCTAGATCGCCTCGACTACCCCAGTTGGCAGCAAACAGCGGTGAACCTGCAACGGGGGTTACAGATGTAGGCGTCGTGATCGATTGGGTTGGTCCATCACTAATGTCAGCTACTACAGTGACAGAACACGAGTAGCTGGTGCCATTCGTAAGACCTCTTACCGGCACGGTATTGACTGCCGTAGTACTTTCCGCAACACCACTAAGAAATGCAGAGAAAGTTGTCCCG
>DBZV01000027.1:0-5041 GCA_002311865.1 Dehalococcoidia bacterium UBA1151 | reverse complement strand
GAAAGTTGTCCCGCCACTCCGGCATTCAGCCCTGTACCCAATTACCGGCACCAGCTGATTTTGAGTGCCTGAAGCTGTGATTGTTGGTCCATCCGGGGCGGTCCAGGCGACAAGGATCTGGGCATCACTTGCGGAAAGCCACACACCCTGAATCCTTGGAACCGCAGATATCGGGTTGGTCTCCGTCTGAGCCGGCCCATTGCCAACTACCGTAGTGGGCGAAACTTCGCACGTGTACACGACTCCGTTGGTTAATGATCCCATGGTGAACGACGTGACTGTGGCGCCCGGGAAACTGGAACCAGCCGACGAAGTTATGCTGAAACAGGCTACGTGATATCCCGTCACTTGAACGTTTGGTATACCTCCGACGTTTGTGGTCAAGTTCAGAGGTGGAGTCCACGTAACTTTGATATTTCCATCCGCCGGTAGCAGATTGACGTCTGTCACGAAATCCCCGGGAACCAACGGAACACCGGTTACGGTCATCTCCATGCTGTCAGACCCGGTTCCACCATCATCGTCCGTCACGCTCACCGTCACAGTAAATGTTCCAACTCCGATAAAGATGTGCGTGCTGGAAGCCGTGTCAGCATCCTGATTCACCACCACTACAGGGGTCGAAGTTGAGCCATCGCCCCAGTCGATAGTCGCGGTGTGCGTATCAGCGGGCCCGAGGTCCGAGAACGTGAATAGACCGTTGAACACCGCCCCGTATTCAACGGTTTGATCGGGTCCCGCATCGACTACCGGCAGAGCGTTCGTCACCGTAATATCTGCGGTATCTGAGCCAACACCGCTATCGTCATCGGAAACTGTGACGGTAGCGGTAAAGACGCCATCATCCGAATAGGTATGGGTACCTGAAACTGTTTGTGCGTTCTGATCAACCGTCGCCGCTTCGGTTGCCGTCCCATCACCCCAGTTCACCGTTGCGGAATAGGTCTCGGTAACGTCCGGGTCCTTGAAGGATGCAATTTCCAGGGTGGCGTTGTCGCCCTCCACTAGGATCACGCCAGCAGTAGCCGTTACAACAGGATCTTCAGCCGTTTCGAGAAGCGCCAGCGCGTCGATTAGGCCGTGCCCTGAGAGTGTGTCGTAACCGGCAGGGCCCATCTCCACAGCGGTGTTTTCCATGCGCGCGATGACAGTCGCCGGTGATAGAGATGGGGCCACATCCAGTAACAATGCCGCCACACCTGCTGCGTGCGGGGCTGCCGCGGAAGTACCAAGGAAATTCGGGAACCCGCTACCGTCAGAATCAAATCCAAAAAATGTAGTGTCAGTGCCGTCTGACGCCGTGAAATCAGGTTTCTGACGGTCGATGTTGACGGGATTCCCAGCTGTATCGAAAAGGATCCTGGTGCCGCCAAGCGAGCTGAATGACTCAGTCACGGGGGGTGAAGTGCCGAATGCTGGCGTCTCCAGATAGTCGGCGGCTGCAACCGATCCTGCCGTCGCAGCATTCGGGTGGCCATAAATCGTGCTGCTGTCGGTCGAGAACTCATCGATCGACAGCGAACCAAAGTGGATGTACTTAACGCGGCCCGGATTAGGTCCAGTAAAACTCATTATCGCGATTCGAACCGTCAGTGGAGCACCAGAATTGCCGACGTCCGTAAATTCGATAGGGTCGCCGCCAAAAGATATGGCGTTGCTTCCCGCGAGAACGGTGGTCATATCATCATCAAAAATATAGAAATCAACATCGTTTAGTGATCCCGAACCACCGCTCACCGAGAACGCGGGTTGATCCCACTGCAAAGTGAAGCTGGTTGAACCGATCGGGAACGTCACCCTTTGAAAATCCACAACTCCGGGACCCGGATCAAAGTCGTGTGCAATGCCCCCGAAGAAGGTTGGGGCGCCGCTCGCGGAAGGGAACTCTCCAATCGAGTACGAGGCGCCCGCGCGGAATACCGACTCATATGATTGATCTGCATCATTTCCGGCCGCAGAAAAGTAGACCACTCCCGCCGCTGTGACCGTATCAACAGCCTGAGCAATTACTCCATCTTGAAAAAATGGCTGGGTCAAGTAGCCAATGTCGTCAACGATGATGTCGGCACCAGCAGTCTCCAGATCAAGGATTCCCTGCGCCATTGCAGCCGGCCCAAGGAATCCGGTCTGGAAGATCAAGTTAGCCCCGGGTGCCACATCATGAATCAACTGCATCATGGCGCGTCCCTCATCGATTCCTGAGGAACATGGTGCCAGCTCTTCTAGAACCACCACATCGGACGGAAGGTCGCCGCTGGCAACATCGACCGACGCAAGACCGTCACAGTTGTAGCTGTCTGAGATAACGCCAATGGTCACCCCGGTGCCATCCACGCCATGGGTGGATCTGGCAAGATTGGAGCGGAGTGCAGCATCCCCCTGGCTTGTGACAGAACCAACGCGCATGTCTATACGCACAATCCGGATCAGAGTCAGACCATCGACCGACGTTAGATCGGGCACCGCTGAAATGGGCAGATAGCCTGATATGGCACGATTGAAATACACGCCATTGGTGAGTCCGAGACCTTTGAGGAGTCCCAGGACAGCCTCAGCATCCTCAGCAGCTGCCTCAATGAGCACTTTCTCACCGTCAAATCGGGCGGAAGCTAATAGGCCGCCACTAATTCCATCGTCGCTGCTGAGGCCGGAAAGAACCTCGCCAAAATCTGATGGAGAGTCAGCCTCTATATAGAGGTCGTAAAGGCGAGACAGCTCCGGTTCGATGATGGTATTTGAGGATGAGGAGCGAGGACCGTCCTCAGCACTCGCGCCATCTTCGCCAAGCATGAGCGTCAGAGCCAAGCCGGAAACTGCGAGGATAACGATTACCGCGCGTACCAACTATGTGGGCCCTGTTCGGTAGTTTATTCGGTCCGATTTTTCATACCACTATGGCCGTACCAGGCAAGAATACATCGAAATAGACAGATACCCAATTTAATCGAGTCACCAACCGCCATATTCTCGAGTATCGGCATCTGAGTATTGGGCAAACATGGACCCCGGTCCGCAGACCGTAGATACCGAATTGTCTGACGAACACCTCACAACCGGCAGGCCACCACCCCAACGTGCCGCTATTCCCGCTAACCTGCTACGTCCCCCATTGCGGTAACCTTTATTCTTACGTCTTCACATTCACGCGCCCAACGGGGCGAACGACCCAACGGTAGCCAGTAGTGACAAGCACTGAACGACAGCAATCCCTAACCGATCCCTACACGCCTTCCGATCTGGAATTGAAGTGGCGGGCGCGCTGGGATGAGTCCGGGCTGCACACCGCGCAGGACACGGTCGACGGCAAGCCCAACTGGTACGCGCTCGTCATGTTCCCGTACCCCTCCGGCGACTTACACGTGGGCCACTGGTTCCAGTACGTTGGCGCCGATACGCACGCCCGATTCAAGCGCATGCAGGGCTTCAACGTTCTTCATCCGCAGGGCTTCGATGCATTCGGATTGCCCGCCGAAAACGCCGCGATTCTGAACAACATTAACCCCGTCGACTTCACGCGCGACTCCATTCAGAACGCACGCCGCCAGTTCCGGCTCATGGGCACCTCATATGATTGGGATCGGGAGATCATCACGTGCGAGCCGGACTACTACAAGTGGAACCAGTACTTCTTCCTGAAGTTCATGGAGAATGATCTCGCATATCGCGCGGATGGCCCGGTCAACTGGTGCAGCGGCTGCCAGACTACGTTGGCAAACGAGCAGGTGAAAGACGGCGCCTGCGAGCGCTGCGGAACCATCGTCGAACGCCGCAACATGACGCAGTGGTACTTCAAGATCACCGACTACGCCGATGAGCTCCTCGACATGGACAGCATCGACTGGCCAGACCGCATCAAGCTCATGCAGACGAACTGGATTGGCCGCTCCGAAGGCGTCGATATCAACTTCGACATCTCTGAGTACGGAATCGACGCTCAGCACATCACCACATTCACAACGCGCATCGACACGGTTTACGGCGTGACATTTATCGTCCTGGCCCCTGAACACCCACTCGTTGCGTCACTCATCCAGCCTGATCAGGCCTCTGAAGTTGAGGCGTACATCGCGGCCGCAGCCGCATCGTCAGAAGTGGAGCGCACCTCCACCGAGCGCGAGAAGACCGGCGTGCCAACTGGCTCCTACGCCATCAACCCCATGAACGGCGACCGCGTGCCTATTCTGGCCGGCGACTACGTACTGGCCAGCTACGGAACCGGCGCCGTGATGGGCGTCCCGGCGCACGACGAGCGCGACTTCGTATTCGCCAAAAAGTACGATCTGCCAATTCGGGTTGTCGTCGCGCCTGAGGGCTGGGACGGCTCCGACCTGGAAGAGGCCTACCTCGCACCCGGCGCACAGGTGAACTCCGGCGAATTCGACGGCCTCAACAGCACCGAAGGCATGCAGAAGATCTCCGACAAGATCGAGGCCGAGGGCTGGGGACACCGCACTATCACATTCAAGATGCGCGACTGGCTGATCTCACGCCAGCGCTACTGGGGCACCCCGATTCCGGTCGTCTACTGCGACGATTGCGGAACCGTCCCCGTGCCCTACGATCAGCTCCCCGTGGAACTCCCGCGCGAGGCGCAGTTCAAACCCACCGGCCGCTCGCCGCTGATCGACGATGAGTCGTTCGTCAACACAACGTGCCCGATATGCGATGAGCCAGCGAAGCGCGAGACCGACACCATGGACACCTTCATGGACTCATCCTGGTACCACCTGCGCTTCACCGATCCGCACAACGACGACGCGCCGTTTGATCCTGAGCGAGCGAAGCACTGGATGCCGGTCCACCGCTACATGGGTGGTGTGGAGCACGCGGTCATGCACCTGCTCTACTCTCGCTTCTTCAACAAGGCGATGCGCGACCTCGGCATAGTCGATTTCGATGAGCCGTATACCCGCCTCTTCAACCAGGGAATTATGACCACCGAGGGCGGCAAGATCTCCAAGCGCAACCGGCCAATGCCCGCCGACCCGCTGGTCGAGCGATTTGGCACCGACACCGTGCGCACCTACCTCATGTTCCTGGG
>DBZV01000187.1:3168-3526 GCA_002311865.1 Dehalococcoidia bacterium UBA1151 | reverse complement strand
CAACCTCAACTCCGGCGGCCCAATCGGCTACGAGGGCCCGGAGGCCATCAAGGTTGCGCGCAATACGTTGCATGTTGGTGGCGCAACGCCAAGCCGGTTGGTCTTACCAGTGATTCCGGCGCCATGATCTCAGCTAAAAAATTCGCCGTTGCGCTGGCGTTGTTATTCGTTCTTGTTTCGTGGGCGTGTAGCGGAGGCGAAGGCTCTTTTGTGGAGATTGAGATAACCAGTCCCCCCACCGCCGCGCCTGCGCCAACCCCCACGCGGGTACCGGCGGGGCCGATTGAAGGGGTGTTTTTGGATCTTCTGACGCGGATTCCAGCGCTAGAAACCCAGCAGTTCGTGCTCACTCTAAATG
>DBZV01000187.1:1729-3141 GCA_002311865.1 Dehalococcoidia bacterium UBA1151 | reverse complement strand
TGTGCCAGCAGACTACGTTGGCGGCACAGACGTCCTGAACAACTATATTGTGAGCATCGAGAAGGCCCGTGATAGTCCCCTGTTACTTCTGCGTCCGTTCCCTGCATTTGCTGGGATTGAGGGTCTCTTCGACCCCAGCATTGGACTGGAAGTTCCAAAATACTTCGGATTTGATTTCAGAGATGTTAATTCACTCGCGGTTTTAGAAATTGAGTCCGACTCATTCGACAGTAAATTCCAAATCGTCCGAGGGAACATATCCTCCACATTAGCCTACGAACTGATATCTAGTTGTGGGGAATGCGCTCAACCCGAACTGCACGCTTATGACGGGATCGAGTACTGGTCTTGGCCGCGCACTCCAGGGAAGCCCAACGGGGAAAGTGATGTGCCGTCACTCTTCAAAGCTCAGCGCCGCCCCACACGATTAATCATTGATGATGGCGTTGCTGTGCAAGCCCTCGACGACGCGGGAATCGAGGCGCTAATGGATTTGGCGCTGGGCACCGGAAAGTCAATGGCAGATGACGAAAACCTGGTGGGACTCGTAACGGCGATGGACGAATTTGAGGCATCGAATGTCGTCATCACGGCACCGGGAGTTACTGTCGATGCACTACTGGAGGGTCATGGCGTGCCCGATAGGCGTGAGATGGAAGAATTTGCCACTATGGCGCCGCTGCTCAAACCGTACTTGGCCGCCGCGGCGGGTGCGGGCCGGGATGGCGAGGGCCGATTTAATGTGGTCGCATTCGCCCACTAGACCGAAGAGGCAGCGCGGGAAAATGCTGAACATCTCCGTGTCCGAGTCCGCGATGTGATCAAGATGAATTCATCATCCCGCGCGCTAATTCCGTGGTCTGAGCGGATCGTATCGGTCGAAACAGTGATCGATGGCGGTATTTTGATCGCCAAATTGCGACCGCCAGCCGGCTCAACGTTCATCCCCATATTCCAGGGCTCGAACCGCGATCTCAACCTCTTTGTTCACGAGTAGCATTCCATCCTTCAGCTACCATTGAGCCACCATGGCTACCCAGATTCCCATCTACCAGGTTGACGCCTTTGCAGATCGCGTCTTCGCGGGCAATCCTGCCGCGGTCTGTCCGCTTGAGGAGTGGTTGCCTTGCGAGGTGATGCAGGCCATTGCAGCGGAGAACAATCTCTCTGAGACGGCGTGTTTCGTGCCACGGCCTGACGGTGAGTACGATCTGCGCTGGTTCACGCCCAAGATTGAGGTCGATCTGTGCGGCCACGCGACGCTCGCATCGGGGCATGTGGTGCTGACGAAGCTAACGCCAGATGAGGAGTCAGTGGCGTTCCACACTCGAAGCGGTCGGCTCACAGTCTTGCGCGACGGCGACCGGCTTGAGATGCATTTGCCTGCGCAGGAAGCCCCGCTGGTCACTGAG
>DBZV01000187.1:406-1693 GCA_002311865.1 Dehalococcoidia bacterium UBA1151 | reverse complement strand
GGCAAGACGCCGAGCGCCCTGCACGTGACACACACGATCATGACCGTGTTCGACCACCATAGCCAGATCGCATCGCTCAAGCCAAATTTCGCCGCGATAAACCAACTCGATATCCCGTACATAATCGCAACTGCCCCCGGTGAAGATACCGACTTTGTTTCGCGGTTCTTCGCACCCGGCGCCGGTATAGACGAAGATCCGGTCACTGGCTCCGCTCACACCATCATGACGCCGTACTGGGTGGGCCGACTCAATAAGAATCCGCTCACTGCCAGGCAACTCTCCGAACGCGGCGGGAACCTCTGGTGCAGGCTTGTGGAAGATCGTGTCATCATCTCTGGATACGCCCGCGACTACATGCAGGGCCAGATTGGAATATAACACGTGATTTTCTTCAAACGACACATCAGGAAGGTTCCGTTCGCGGTGTCGATAACCCTTCTGGTCCTGGACTACACCGTCGCTGCTCTCGTCGCGTTCGGAATCGGATTCGGCCTCGCCGTCTGGGAAGCTGTAGAGAAGGTCAAGCGCGAGGATGAGTAGCGCCGGATAACGATCCGACTGCTACTATTCCCATCCACTAGATAATCAGGGGGATGAAATGCCGCACTTCATGGTGCAAGCCAGCTACACATCTGATTCGTGGGCGACACAGATCAAGAATCCGCAGGATCGTCTTGGGGCGATCGCGGAGATGGCAAAAGCCAATGGCTCAGAGGTTCTCAGCGCATACTACGCGTTTGGTGAGTACGACATTGTGATGATCATAGAATCACCGAGCAATGTGGCCGCCGCGGGAATATTGATCTCTGCAGCAGGCGGTGGGGCAGTCTCCAACATCAGGACGACCGTACTGCTCACAAACGATGAAGGCCTGGAAGCTATCGGTGCCGCTGGAGGCATCGGGTACACGCCACCAGCATAGTTACCCGAATCGCTCAACAGACATAACGAGTACCACCCGAATCTGGGTGGTACTCTCTCGCTGCGAATTTTCTGAATCACTGATCTGAGTAATCGGAGACTCTGATAGCGAACCCGTCCACGACGGTTCCCAAGGAAGAACCGAAACCGGGCATATACCGCGGCTGGCCCATCGCCGTAACCTCATTTCTGACGCTGGCCGCGTCAATTGGAATGGCGCAGTTCGCATTCGGCGTATTCGTGACCCCACTTGAAGAAGAGTTTGGGTGGAGCCGCACTCAGATCAACATCTCGCTGGCCCTGGGCGTTATCACGGCATTCATTTCGCCGTTCACCGGCCGGTTGCTCGACCTCTACGGAGCG
>DBZV01000187.1:0-304 GCA_002311865.1 Dehalococcoidia bacterium UBA1151 | reverse complement strand
CCTGCGGGCCATCATGACCGACCTCTGGCAATTCTACCTGTTCACCACGCTCATTGTGGTGGGGGTTCCAGGCACGACGATGATGCCGGTAGGGCGCCTCGTGGGCCTATGGTTTCCGACCACGCGCGGTCGGATGATGGGCATTGTGACATCGGGCAATAACTTTGGCGGCATGGTCACAATTCCGATCGCGGCCGGGATGATTTCACTGTCGGGATGGCGCTGGAGCTTCGGGGCGATGGGCTTCATAGTCCTGATCGTGCTGGTGCTGGTGGTTCTGGTGATCAGAGACCGCCCGGAAGAC
>DBZV01000107.1:314-26217 GCA_002311865.1 Dehalococcoidia bacterium UBA1151 | reverse complement strand
GGTTTTTGGGGGGCAGGTCAACGTATGAGCGGATCGCCTGCACCCTCGGCCAATAAGGGGGTGCGCCGCCGCCTTCATAGCACTTGCCCCACAGCACCTGGGCGTTGCGGAGTCCGGCGTAGGTCTCAAGTTCCAGCGATGTGCGGGTTTTGCCAATGCCCGGCTCGCCAACCAGAGTCACCATGCCGCCGCGGCCAGAGAGTGTGGACTCCAATCGGGCTTTCAGTTGATCCATTTCTGTGTGTCGGCCAACGAAGACGCCTTAGGCCATGCTTTCCAGCGAACCTGCGGCTGATGTCGCGTTTAGGCCGTTCGTCTCCGGCCCTTCTCCCGACGCGTCGGGATCAGGAAACCGATTCTCGCTGACGTCGATTGCCTGGAGGGCAGCAAGAACATCTCCTGCGTTCTCAGGCCGCTCAGTGGGGTTTTTGGACATCAGACGCATGATTAACGTGTCGAGTTGCGCCGGGATTTCAGGTCGGTGCCACTGCGGCGCTACTGGCGGCGTGTTGATGTGCTGGCCGATGATGGCGATATCGTCGTTGCCCATAAACGGCGGGCGGCCGGTGACCATCTCGTAGAGCATAGCGCCAAGGGAGTAGAGATCAGCCTTCGGCGTGATCTCACCGCCGGTAGCCTGTTCGGGCGGCATGTAGGACACAGTCCCGATCATCATCTTCTCTTGCGTCAGACGGGAGCGATCGAGAGAGATTGCGAGTCCGAGTCGCCAATACGTACCGTGCCGCCTTCAGTAAGCCAGACGTTGCCGGGTTTCAGGTCGCGGTGGATGATGCCCTTCGTATGCGCAAACTCCAGTCCCCTGCAAGTCTCCGTAGCGATTCGCAAAGCTACTTCCAGAGACAGGCGGCCGTTTTCAGCGTCTTCGATCAGCGCCTCAACATCGCCGCCGCGCATGAGAGGCTGGACCATGAAAGGCTGGCCGTTCTCTTCGCCCAGATCGAAAATCGGCATGATGTTGGGGTGGTCGCCCAGACGCCCCATCGCCTGTGCCTCCCGGGTAACGCGCTTACGAGACGCCGCATCCAATCCTTCAGCCTTGATGAGCCCGAACGCGACATCGCGGTCCAGAGTGTTGTCGTGGGCGAGGTAGACCTTTTTCTTGCCGCCTTCGCCAAGGAGGACTTTGACGGTGTAACGGCCATTGGCGAAGGAGGTCGGCGCGTCTTCGCCGGTCGTGAAGGCGCCCTTCGATGGCCTCAGGATACCTTCACTCCCTCGTTTCGCTGTCTGTAGCTGTTCGTCTGTATCCGAGCGGTGCGTAGAGGGAGCCTCGCCAGTAGAAACTTCGCCTTCAAGCATTGCCGAGAACGTGAGGGCGTCTTCGTTCTAGGGGTCGATACGCAGCACCATGCGGACGGCCAGGGACGCGTCTTCCAGATGGCGATCAGCAATCGCAGCATCAGCTTCGTCGAGAAGGGCGTCTATCCGCCGCTGGACACGCTCAGAGGGCATAGTGAGGGCCATGATAAGGGAAGTTGCGGTTTTGTGATGCCACAGTGATTCGAGTCCCGCGGCAGTGCGCGCTAGACTTACGCATCTTTGAACTAACACTCCCGCGATATCTGGGGCGGCTGCAATCAGGAGCCTGTAAATGAGCGAATCATCGGCGCAGAAGCGACCAAACGTCGTGCTGATCATGGCAGATGATATGGGCTACTCGGACATCGGGTGTTACGGCGGTGAGATCAGGACACCCAACCTGGATAGCCTGGCGGCGAGTGGCGTTCGCTTCTCGCAGATGTACAACGGTGCCCGCTGCTGCCCGTCGAGGGCCGCGCTACTGACCGGGGTGTATGCGCAGCAGGCGGGCGTTGGGCACATGACGAACCCCATCCCCGGCGTGCCTCCGTATCAGGGTGTGCTCAATCAGAGTTGCGTTACCGTGGCGGAGGTGTTGCGGACGGCGGGATATCGCACGCAGATGTCGGGCAAGTGGCACGTTGGCGAGGGGCCCGGCGAGCCGGACCTCCCCGCTGAGATGCGCCGAGGTTTCGATCGGCTCTTCGGTGTGGGTGGTGGCGGCGGCTACTTCCATCGCGAGAAGATGTGGAGCGACGCAAACCCGTTCGAGATCGATACGGACGACTTCTATCTGACGGATGAGATCACCGACCAGGCCGTGACGATGATCGATGAGGCCTCAACGGATGGCGTGCCGTTCTTTCAATACGTGGCATTTACCGCCCCTCACTGGCCGCTACAGGCGCCTGAAGACAACATCGCTCACTACAAAGGCGCGTACTCCGGCGGCTGGGACGCGACCCGGACGGCTCGCCACGAGCGTCTGCAGTCGATAGGTCTGCTGAGCGATAAGTGGGCCATTACGCCGCGCGACGAGGGCGCACCAGCATGGACCGATGCTCGGCACCTAGAGTGGGAGTCGATGCGCATGGCGGTGTACGCCGCACAAGTTGATCGGCTGGATCAGGGCGTCGGTCGGATTCTCGCGGCGCTCGATCGCAACGGCGTCGCCGATGACACGCTGGTGATGTTTCTCTCAGATAACGGTGGCTGTGCAGAGTTCCTGCATGAGGAGGCCCGTCCTACGGTCGATGCATTCCTGCGCGGGTTGGCTACCAGCGATGGCAGACCGGTGCGCATCGGCAACGATCCGGCGATTCGGCCCGGGCCGGAGGACACGTTCATGAGCTACGACGTTCAGTGGGCGAACGTGAGTGTCACACCGTTCCGGAAGTACAAGCACTGGATCCACGAAGGGGGTATTTCGACGCCGTTCATTGCGCGCTGGCCGTCGAAGATCAAGGAGTCGAAGATCGTTCACTCGCCCGCGCAAATCCTGGATATTACCGCCACGATCATTGATGTTGCAGGCGCCAGCTATCCGTCCGAATTCGACGGCAACGCGATCACGCCAATTGAGGGTGAGAGCTTTGCCGAGGCGCTGGGTGGCTCGGGGTGGCAGCGCGATAAGCCGCTGTTCTGGGAGCACGAGGGCAACGCGGCCATCAGGATTGGCGACTGGAAGCTCGTGCGAGAACAGGGCTATGACTGGGAGCTGTTCAATATGGAGTTGGACCGCACCGAACTCAACGATCTCTCGTCCGGCGAACGGAGTCGGGTTACGGAGATGATTGGCATGTGGCAGTCGTGGGCGGATAAGTGCGGCGTTCTGCCGTGGCCAATCCGGCCGGGCGAGTATCAGTTCACCGGCCAACGGCTTGATGGCTCATGGATCATGCAGACTCGTCACGGGCACCGGCTCTAAGCGTCCGTCCGCTCCAGGCCCGATGCCACTAATCTGACTCCTGTTCGGCGACGACCGGATTGGAGAGCACTCCAATACCGGTGACCTCTACCTCGACGACCTGTCCGGCGTGCAGCGTTTCCGGGTGGCCTGACGTGCCGGACCAGATGGCGTCGCCCGGCTTGAGTGTGACGTGCTGGCTGATGAAGCTGACGAGCGCGCCAAAGTCGTAGTACATATCTGCCGTGGTCACGCGCTCCACTTCATTGCCATCGACGCGAACGATCATGTCGCCACCGGCGCGGGGGTCGAAGTCGGTTTCAATCCAGGGGCCGATCGGACCGAAGGTATCGGCACCTTTGGCTCGCCACATGGAGTAGTCGTTCACCTGCCAATCGCGTTCGGATACATCGTTGCCGCAGGTGTAGCCCAGGATTCTGTTCCACGCGTCGTCTGGATCGACCCGGCGCGTTGTGGCGCCAATGATTGCGATGCACTCGCCCTCGTATTCCACGCCAACTTTGGAGTCGTACGGAATGACTATAGGCGCGCCGGGGTTAGAGAGGGAGTTGATGGCTTTGAGCCACGGTTCAGGCGTTGGAAGCATCTCGGCGTTGCCGGTGATCGCCGAGGCCATTGCGAGATGCGCCTCAAAGTTGACGCCGGGCCCAAACATCTGCGTTGGCGTTACCGGCGCGAGTAGCTTCACCGCCTGGAGAGAGTGAGTCTTTCCGGTCGGCGAAAAATCGCCGAATACGTCGCCCTCAATCTGGGCAATTACGTCCCCATCGACTAATCCATAGTGGACCTGTCGGTTAGCTTCAAAGCGGGCAATTTTCATGATTCCCTCCATCCCATTGAACATCATGGTAACCATATCGGTAGCCGCATGATAAATGCAGGATGGTCGACCGCTTCGTGAACAAGACGAACACAGCGCCGCGTATAGTTCGTTAATCGCAAAAACTATTTCGGGATTACAAATGACATTCGAACTTGGCTACTCGACCTACGCCCTCAAGATGATGGACCCGTTTGAGGCGCTGCCAATGATCAAAGACGTGGGCTACGAGGCCCTTGAGATCGCACTTGCCGACGATTGGCCGACCGCTCCGCACAAGTTCTCAGCGGAGAAGCGAGGCGATCTCGCGTGGCTCATCCGTGATCTGGGATTTTCGTCGCCACTCATATTCGGTTTGATCGATGTGTGCGCTCCCGCCGAATCACAGGATGCCGAGCGGAAGAAGACGCTTGCCAAGTTTGCGATGGCTGCTGAACTCCACATCGACGACTCGCCAATACTCATGACCACCACCGCAGGCCACAGCGCACCAGCGTGGGACATCGGCAGGGAACAGATACGCGACAGGTTTGTGGAACTCGCAGATCTCGCGGCTGAGCACAATGTTGTGATCGCAATCGAAGCCCACGCTGGGACCGACTTTGAGACGCCGGAGAAGGCGGTCTGGATGATGGAGCAGACGCAGCACCCCAACCTAAAGCTCGATCTGGACGTCAGTCACTTCCACGTTGAAGGCTCAGAAGTGGGCCACAGCGTCGATCTCTGCGCACCGCATGCGGCGATGGTTCACGTGAAGGATGGTGAGAAGGTAGATGGTGAGGTGCAGTACAGCCTCCCCGGGGCCGGCTCGATTGATCTGACGGCGTTCATCGCGTCGCTGAAGGCGAACAATCTGGAGCACCTGCCCGTGTTCGCAGAGGTGAGTGTGCAGCAGTCGGGCGCGCCTGGCTACGACCCGCGAGCGACGGCGGAGTTCACATACGCGGCATTAAATACGGCGCGGAATGCGGTGGCCTAATCGAATATCTGACACCCCAGGGCATTGATTCACAGCGCACCCGCGGTAAAATCCACGCCAACTGAGGTGACGCAATGGTGATAACGGAAACTGGATCTGATCTGGCTCTCATCGCCCATCTGATGCGGCGTGCCGGTTTTAGTGCAACGCGAGATGAGCTTGAGACCTACGCTGCACAGGGATATGACGCCACCGTTGAGTGGCTGCTACACCCACCAGAAGAGCGCACGTATCTGCCCGATGACATCCTTCGCAGGTACCACCACGACTTCCAGGACATCCGTACGAATGGCAGCTCTTCCTCGTACTGGATCTACCGAATGGTCACGACCAATGCGCCGCTTGAAGAGAAGGAGGCGCTATTCTGGCATCGGGTGTTCGCCACAGCCCAGACCAAGCTGATCCAGGCCAAACCAATCCTCAGCCAGCTGGATATGCTCCGAAAGTACGGCATGGGCAGTTTCAGGGAGTTGCTGGTTCAACTTTCCAAGGACCCGGCGATGATCCTGTGGTTGGACAACCAGGATAACCACAACGGCGCGATCAACGAGAACTACGGCCGCGAGATTCTGGAACTCTTCTCCATGGGGGCTGGAAACTACTCCGAAGAGGACATCAAGGAGTGCTCACGGGCCTTCACCGGCTGGTCGATCGCCAATATGGACTATATGGCGATGAAGATGCGGAACAATACTGCTCGCCCCTACGGCTACATCGACTGGCAGTTTGAGTACAAGCCAGACGATCACGACAACGGTGAAAAGACATTCCTTGGCAAGACGGGGAATTTCAACGGCGAGGATGTGATCGACATCATCTGCGAGCAATCCGCAACGGCTCGCTTCATCTCACGATTGCTTTACCACTCGTTTGTTGCCGATGAGCCGCCGGTGCCCCAGTGGCCGCTCCAGGAGCCAGGCAACCCTGAAGCTATCGAGATCTTGATGAATAGCTACTTCGAGTCGAACTACAACATTGGCGCGATGCTGGAGACACTCTTCAATTCCGACTTCTTCAAAGATGAGTCGGCACACTTTGCTCGGGTGAAAAGCCCCGTTGAGTTGATCGTCGGTACGCTCCGGCAGGCCGGCGGGTTCGACGGGCCGACTTACGATGTGTACGCATCTGCCGCCGCATGCGGCTTTATGGGCCAGGCGCTGCTCAACCCGCCCAGCGTCGAAGGCTGGCAGGGTGGCGATGAGTGGATCAACACGGGCACCGTTGTGGAGCGCGTCAACTTCGCGAGCGACATGATGGGCGATACGTCGAACGCTGGCGTGCAGGCTATCATCGCCCGCTTGCGGCGCGATACCGAAGGCGTTGCGCCAACAGCCGAGACGCTGGTGGATCAGTGTCTGGACCTTATCGGCCCGATGCCGCTTCCCGAGGAAACTCGGCAGGGCATTGTCGATTTCGCGAAGGAGCAGGGTGAGGTCGATCTTGCGACGCCAGAAGGGGAAGCGAGCGTGGCCGCGCTGCTGCAAGTAATCGTCTCGACCCGTGAGTACCAGCTCGTTTAGTTCGGCCATTTAGGACACATCATGACTACGGATACACCAGCAAAGTTGTCGGGCCAGTTCAAGGCTGTGGATACGATTGGGTTCTGCGCGGACGTGGGTGGACGCGGTTTCCATCTTCCCAACGCAATGGCCATTCGCGACGACGGTCATCTCTACGTGATCAGCCGCAGCAGTCAGATGCACCCGAAGGGCACTCGCATTGGCATGTGCAATGTCGATCACGAGTTCTACGGCGAGTTCGCCAAACGCGGCACAGGACCCGGTGAGCTGATCGCCCCCACCGGCATCGCGCTCGATAGCAAAAATCAGGTGTACGTAACTGATGAGCAGACCAACCGCGTAACGATCTTCGATACCGACGGCAACTACATGAGCCACTGGGGGGAGCAAGGCAGCCAGCCTGGGCAACTCAGCGGCCCGGCCGGCCTCACATTTGACGCTGACGATAATCTTTACGTCTCCGATCAGTGGAACCACCGCGTCCAGAAGTTCTCGATAGATGGCGAGTTCATCTCATCGTTCGGCGAGGCAGGCACAGGAGCTGGCCAGTTCGATGCGCCGTGGGGCATTGCAACAGACGGCGCGGGCCACCTGTTTGTGGCCGATTGGCACAACGACCGTATCTCTAAGTTCACCCTGGACGGCGAGCCGGTCATGTCGTTTGGCGAGTCGGGCCGAGAAGATCACCAACTCTATCGGCCTGCAGACGTGGCGGTTGATTCAGCGGGCTTCATTTACGTTGCCGACTGGGGCAACCAGCGTGCAAAAGTCTTCGACGCTGACGGTAACTTCCAGCAGAGCATCCGCGGTGATGCTGTTGTAACCAAATGGGGCGCCGACTATCTTGCCGCGAACGCCGATGAGCTGAACGCACGGAAGACGTTTGACCCGTTCGTGAAAGTCGAGGCCACTGATCCGTGGGAAGAGTCGTCCCGGGTTGAAGGATATTTCTGGAATCCAACTGGTATTGAAGTAGATAGTTCAGGACGACTATTCGTCATCGAGGCCGGGCGTCACCGCTTCCAGGTCTACGAGCGAACTTAGAGGAAATACGCAAGTCACATGGCACAAGAAAAAGACCGAGTACTCGTCATCATCCAGCTCTCCGGTGGCAACGACTATCTGAACTGCATCGTTCCGTACGCCAACCCGCGCTATCGTGATGCGCGGCCTAATATTCGAATCGAGCAGGACAACGTCATCCCCCTGGACGACCAGTTTGGCCTGAACCCGGGAATGAGCGTCTTCAAAGACATCTACGATGAAGGCCACGTTGCGATCATTCATGGCGTTGGCTACCCGACCCCCGTACGCTCACACTTCCGCTCGATGGATATCTGGCACACGGCTCAGCCAGACGAGTTGGGCAACGAGGGCTGGCTGGGGCAAGCAATACGCGCGCTGGACCCTGCTGGCGATAATCCTGTCACCGCCGTCAACTTCGGCCACGGACTGCCGCGCGCGATGGCCTCTCCCGGCGTGCCGGTTGCATCGGTAGGCAATCTCGATGACTACGGCCTGCTCACAGGTGTCGTTGGCGAGAAGCAGAGGGCACTGGCCCTCGATACCTTTAGCCGCATCTACACGCCGACCATCGGCAGCAGCTGGGTGATGGACTACCTGGGCAAGACGGGCCTTGATGCGCTGCGCGGCGCTGATATCTTGAAGGAAGCTCCGGCAAAGTACTCGTCAAACGTCGAGTACCCGTCGAGCGCGATCGCCACCTCGCTGAAGGGCGTGGCGCAGATTCATTTCGCCGAACTTGGAACGCGCGTCTTCTACACCGTTCACGGTGGGTTCGATACGCACACCAACGAGGTAGCACTGCAGCGCGTGCTCTGGGAGGAGCTTTCAGAGGCGCTGCGGGCGTTCAAAGACGACTTGAACGAGCACGGCGCAAGCAAAGAGATCGCCATCCTCATGTTCTCGGAGTTCGGCCGACGAGTGAAGGACAATGGCTCTGGCACCGACCATGGCTCTGGAGGCGTTGCATTCATCCTTGGCGATGAAGTGCAGGGCGGCCACTACAGCGAATATCCATCGCTGGACCCAAGCGATCTTGTCGAGGGCGACCTGGCGTACAACTTCGACTTCCGCGGCCTCTACACAGACATGCTGGAAGACTGGCTGGGCATCGATGCCGCGCCGATAGTAGGCGGCACGTTCGAGAAGATCCAGCCATTCGCCGTGCCTGCGTAGTTCCACAATTTCTGAACCCTCAGGAGAAGCCGACTATGAAAATCAAGTCAGTGCGAGCAGTCGCGGTTGATGTGACGCCGCAGATGAGGACCATGCCGAGGGTGCCGAAGCAGCCGACGGATGGTTTCATCAGCCCGATGCGACGCTACCCGGAGATGAAGCGAGCCGACTGGGGCAACGACTGGAAGCGAACTGCTTGCGTGGTAACGGCTGACGACGGCACGTGGGGATTCGGGCTAACGCTGCACAGCGGACCAACGGTGAGCCTGATCAACGGTCATTTTGCCAAGCTGATCGAAGGCGAAGATGTGATGGCTACCGAGCGGCACTGGGATGTGATGCAAAAGGCGTCCTCGCCGTACGGCACCGCAGGTCTGCCCAGTTTCGCCATCAGCGCGGTCGATAATGCGCTCTGGGACCTGAAGGGCAAGATTTTGAATCGACCGGTCTACGAGTTGATTGGCGGTCCCCAGAAGAAAGAGATCTTCTGCTACGCCAGCAATACAGACATCTCATATGGCACCGAAAACAGCATCGCATGGTTCCTTGAGCTCGGATTCAAAGCAGTAAAATTGTTCCTGCGAGAAGGCCCGGACGATGGTCTGGCAGGTCTCAATCGCACCGAAGAGTTGATTGCGAAGACTCGGGAACAGGTTGGGCCGGACGTGGAGATCGCAGTCGATGCATGGATGTCGATGAACACGGAGTACGTAGTACGTTTGGCAGAGGCGTTGCGGCCGTATCGCATCAAATGGTTGGAGGACTATCTTTTGCCGGAGGATATGGATAGCTACTTCCGTGTCCGTGAGCGCATTCCGTACCAAACACTGGCCACTGGCGAGCATTGGTACAGCATGCATCCGTTCGCACTGGCGGCGAGCCACGGGCTGGTCGATATATTCCAGCCGGACTTGCAGTGGGTTGGTGGCCTCACGGCGGGCATCAAAATCTGTCACCTGGCAGAGGCTCACGGCATCAGCGTCATTCCGCACGCCAGTACAAACTACCCGTACGGCCAGCACCTCGCCTATGCCATGCCCGCGGTCTCGTGGGCCGAGCGCTCGGAAGGAGTTGCGCCTCCGGGTGTGCCGCTTGAGGAGATGGTCGTGTTACCAGGCACTCCAACGATCAAGAACGGCTACATCACGCCGTCTGACCGGCCTGGTTTCGGCACGACTTTCGATCTGGACTGGCTCGAGGAGCGGACGGTTTAAGGCGGCCAATGACGTCCAAAAAACGTAGCGTCTACAAGGTCCTTGGCACACGCCCAATCAGGCATGACGGACTCGATAAGGTTACGGGGCGAGCCATCTACGGCGCTGACGTAGTCGTCCCCGGAATGGTCTGGGGCGAGTTGCTTCGGGGTCCTCATGCACACGCCGAGATCATCTCGATCGATTATCGCGATGCGCTTCGTTTGCCGGGCGTGTTGGGCGTCGTGACAAACGCCGACTTTCCGCGTCATGAGTCGAGCGAGATGCAGCTCAAAGTCAACCACATGCTGGCTGACGACAAGGTGCTATTCAAAGGACATCCGGTGGCAGCAGTCGCAGCCACAACCCGCAACGCGGCCGTTGAGGCAACGAAGCGCATCCAGGTTGAATACAAAGTGCTGCCGCATGTTCTGACCGTCTCGGACGCAATGAAATCCGCCGCCCCGCTGCTGCATCCGGAGATGGAGTGTGACCACTTCGGCGAGATCGTTGTTGGGTCCAATATCGCCAGTCACGTTGTTGAAGGGATCGGTGATATCGATCGTGGATTCGCTGAAGCGGATCTCGTGCTCGAACTGTCGATATCCATCAAGATGGCGCATCAGGGCTACATCGAACCCCACAATGCGGTCGCGTTATGGGACGAGAATGACCACCTGACGATCTCATCCAGCACCCAGGGAATGTTTGGCGTCCGAACTCTTGTAGCCGAACTTCTCGACATTTCTGAAAGTCGGATAAAGGTGAACCCTGTCGAGATCGGCGGCGGTTTTGGTGGCAAAACAATTCCTTATCTGCCGGCGGTCGCCAGTCTGATTTCGCGACAGATTCACCGGCCGGTCAAGATGGTAATGGACCGTTCAGATGTGTTTGAGGCCACCGGCCCGGCATCAGGTGGTGAAGTGACGGTCAAGATGGGCGTCACGAATGACGGCAAGATCGTCTCAGCACACGCAATCATTGCTCTTGAGGCCGGCGCATATCCGGGGTCAGCCGTCGATGCGGCGGTGCGCTGGGCTTTTGGCACATACGATATCCCCAATGTTCGCTCTGATGGCTACGACGTGATGGTGAACCGGCCAAAGGCGCATGCCTATCGCGCGCCGGGACTACCGCAGACAGCATTCTGCGTTGAGCAAGTGATTGACGAGATCTGTGAACGCATGGAGTGGGACAAGATGGCGTTTCGGATCAACAACATAGCTCACCCCGGCACCCGCCGAGCGGACGGCATGCAATTCGGCCAGATCGGATTCGCAGAAACTCTGGTCGCCGCGGCCAATTCAGATCACTGGACCTGCGTCCCGCCCACCTCTGATGAGAATTGGATGCGAGGAAGAGGCATTGGCCAGGGACATGCGCGTCATGCTGGTGGTCTGGCCTCTTGCGCGCTATCGCTCAACACAGACGGTACGGTGTCGCTCGCCGAGGGCTCACAGGACATTGGGGGCTCGCGCGCAGTCATATCGATGCAGGTGGCTGAGGTCCTTGGCATCGGTGCCGAGTCGATCATCCCTGTGATCCCGGATACGGACCAGATTGGTTTTACGGACACCACCGCAGGCTCGCGAGTGACCAACGTAATGGGTGTTGCGGCGTGGTTAGCTGCCAACGAACTGGTGGCAGAGCTGAAAAAGCGCGCTGCACTCGTGCTGGACTTCGCGGAACATGAGATCAAGTTCGAGAACGGCGAATTTTCATCGCCCGGCGAGTCGATCTCGTTCAAAGATTTGGCCGGTAGAACTGCGGATACGGGTGGGCCAGTGAATTCGACCGGGTCGATCGATCACCAGGGTGAAACGAACGGATTTGGCATTCACATCTGTGACATCGAAGTGAATCGCGAAACCGGAAAGACGAACGTGATTCGTTACACGGCGCTGCAAGACGTCGGCCAGGCGGTTCACCCCGGCTACGCGGAGGGGCAGATCCAGGGCGCCGCCGTCCAGGGCATCGGTTGGTGTCTGAACGAGGAGTACCTCTACGATGATGACGGGCGCATGGAAAATCCATCGTTTCTGGACTACCGAATGCCGACGGCTCTCGACCTCCCGATGATCGAGACCATCCTCGTCGAAGTGCCAAATCCGCTTCACCCCTTCGGCGTGCGCGGCGTTGCTGAAGCCCCCATTGTGCCTCCGCTTGGTGCGGTCGCCAATGCCATCGCCGATGCGACCGGCCATCGATTCCTGGAAGCGCCCATCAAGCCATCAGCCATCGTAAAGTGGCTGATCCAAACAGAGCAAACGTAACCAAGTGATCGAAATCACGCGTTTGTAGGGATATTTCGTCAGCCGTTGACGCCGTCCCGTCTTCTGCGGGATGCCGTTGTAGCGCCACCTGACATGGGCCATGGACCACCTAGGTGTGATCCTGACTCAAGCGGCATTTTTGCGGTACCTGCAATGTTGTTCCAGGTCTTGACGCGGGTTGCGTGGTCCGTCTCGTACTCATTGCGTGAGAGTGTCGACGGGTGTTCGCTGTCCAGCCGGAGTCGAATTTCCGCGAGATTGGCGGGGTCGTGGTTCCACGATGGCTCGGTGTTCTCCTGAGTCCGACTGAAGTGCATTTTGATCATGTAGCGAATGCGGTCACTACGGTTGCCGGTCCCGGCATGCCAGATATCGGGATGCGTCAATACGACTGCACCAGCATTCACCGTCGAAAAGACCTGGCCTTTTAAGTTCACTAACGTGACCATCGACTCCGGACTGGCAACTCGACGGTGGCTTCCGGGAAGGACGACGGTTGGCCCCATGTCTTCGGTGACATCCTGCGGGTAGTACATCAGCATCACCTGCTTGATGTCATCGCCGTCGCGATCCTGGTGGCTTCTACCAAATCGCTCATCCTGGTGCCAGGGTTGCGCGCGGGTGTGCGGCGGGTTCATGTGAATGTGTCCACCCTTGTCGCGGGTGTAGCCGGACCCCAGAAAGCTGGTCAGCGCGCCGACTACTGTGGGGTGCTCCAACAAATCCTTGATTGCCGGCAGCGCTTCGGGGATGTGCTCGCCGGGATTCTCCTGCATCTCCCTGAGGCTGCTGAAAATATCCTCGTTGTAGTTGGGTGCGTGGCCAGGCTCAATGATCGTGTAGCCGTTGATGATGAACGATGCGATTTGATCATCGTTCAGCAAATTCGGCGTGTTGACATTACTCATCGACGTCTACAATCTGGTCCAGGATGAACTCGTAGCCGAAAACGCCAACTGCCTCCGGGTGGCCCTCGGCACGCTGGGCTGGAAAGTGGATCACCTTCCAGCCATCCAGGATCGCGTTGTGGACCGTCTCGTACGGCATCTCCACACCGGCTTCAATCTGCGGCGCATCGGACGGTACGGGCTCGTGGATTGCGAATCCCACGACGGGAGCTCTGAGGCTCCTTGAGACCGCGTTCAGGTACATAACTCTCTGACGTTTCATGGGAATGATTTTCCACCGAAAGATCGGGCTGCGAAGATGCGATTCGACCGCTGTAACAAACGGTCGCGGCAGAGTAACCGGAGATGGGATGAGGTTCAAGTGGTGCGGTGGGTGATGCGCCGTGTGCCACCACATTCGTAAGGGCGTCTGCGATAGCTGCGCCCCGGGTGATGTGGTCTGCCGTAGTGCCCAGTCGAGATCACACAATCGGTAGCGGCGGATCACACACCCGCCATTGCCGCGAACTGAGATGACGATATGCGGGACGGGCATTGTGTGTGGCGGGAACCAAACGATGCCGGTGCCGTCTCCAGGGAGGACTGCAACGTTGAACTCACGGGGATCGGTCAATAGGGGGTGCTCGTTTGGGATTGGTATGCGGAGCGTCGCATTGTCCCAACCACTTGCCCCGCGAATCCACCGATCCAGGTTGAATGACGCTAGTCGCGGCGATACCCTGCCGTCGGAATACAACTAACATTGTGAGCGGGGAGCGGATGACGAAGAAGCAGTCTGAAACCGACATAATCGTGGTCGGCTCTGGCGCGTCCGGGGCTGCAGTTACGTGGAGCCTGGCGCGAGCGGGGTTTCGGGTGATCTGCATTGAGCAGGGGCCCTGGGTTGATCCGTCCGCCTTCCCTGTGGCTCACGACGACTGGCAGTACCAGATGCGCACGGAGTGGGCCTACCACCCCAATGTGCGGCGGCTTCCCGCTGACTATCCGGTCAACGATGATGCATCGGCGATCAAGCTCCAGATGTATAACGCGGTCGGCGGTAGCACCATTCACTGGACGGGGCATGTGCCGAGGTTCCACCCCTCCGATTTCCGAGTCAAAACCCTTGACGGCGTAGCTGAGGACTGGCCGATTAGCTACTGGGATCTCGAGCGCTACTACGATTTGAACGACGAGATGATGGGCTGCTCTGGCCTCGCCGGTGATCCTGCGAATCCACCTCGATCGCCTCGCCAGATGCCGCCGATTCCAATTGGGCCTGACGGCGAGCACATAGGGCGGGCATTTGACGAGCTCGGATGGCATTGGTGGCCATCTGATGTTCATGTGAACTCCACCGACTATAAGGGCCGTAAAGCGTGCAACCTCTGCGGGCCGCTTGGTAATGGATGCAGTCGTGGCGCCAAGGCGAGCACAGATATCACCTATCTGCCCGATGCGATCAAGGCTGGAGCACAAGTCTGGGACAACACGACCGTCTTCAAGATTGCCACCGGGCCGGACGGGCGAGCAACGGGCGTTGAGTACTTCGATCCGGAAGGCGAATTGGGATTCCTGAGTGCCAGAGCAGTAGTCGTTGGCTGCAACGGTATAGGGACGCCCAGGATGCTTCTCCACTCGGCATCAGACTCGCATCCCGACGGACTGGCCAACCGATCTGGTCAGGTGGGCAAGAACCTGATGTTTCACGTCTACGCGGGTGCGTCGGGCCTATTTGAGAACCTGGATGAGCCAACCTACAAGGGTCCGCTGGCCTGCATCATCATGTCACAGGAGTTCTATGAGACGGACGAATCGCGAGGCTTTAAGCGTGGCTACACCTTCCAGATGGGGCGCGGCATCGGGCCTGCTCCAACGGCCATCAGCAACGTGCCCTGGGGCGAGGATCATCACGATGAGTTTGCCGCTCGCTTCGGCAAGAACCTTGGCCTTGGCGTGATTGGTGATGACCTCCCGGAGGAGCACAACCGGGTGACGCTGGATACCAGTCGGCCAGACAGGTTTGGCATCCCCGCCCCGAGGGTCGTATATCGGCTCGGTGACAACTCAAGGAAGCTGTTGGCGCACGGCGTGCAATCTGCCAGGAAAGTGATGAAGGCTGCGGGCGCTAGCCGTATCATGGAGTCTGCATTCTCAGAAAACACCGGCTGGCACCTTATGGGAACTGCGCGGATGGGCGATGACCCCGCCACATCAGTCGTCAATCAGTGGGGGCAGGCGCACGACACAGATAACCTGTTCATCGTCGATGGCTCGCTCTTCGTCACTGCCGGCGGTGTCAACCCAACGCCCACGATCCAGGCGGTGGCGCTTCGGGTCGCCGACTATATCGCGCACGAGCGGGGAGACCTCAAGTAATGACCACTCACCGAACGGATACTGAGGAAAAGCTCCTGAGCGCGATCCTGAACGTAATAATTCCGCCCTCAGAGAAGATGCCCGGTGCCGGGAGTCCGGCGATTCTCGAAGAATGCCAGCGTATGGCCGATGGTCATGAGCGATTCGGCGAGGCCGTCAGCGTAATTTTGCTGGCGCTTGGGGACGAGTTCCCTGAGGCATCGACAGTGCAACAGACCGAGGCACTCCGAGAGCTGGAGATCACGAGACCAGATCAGTTTGAGTTGTTTGTGGAGGTGGCATACCTGGCGTACTACTCAGACAGTGATGTGCACAGGCATATTGGCTGGCGCACCGGGGCGTTGCAACCGCTTGGCTGGGAGTTGCCCCCGTTTCGTGAAGACGTGCTGGACACAGTTAAGCAACGAGAGCCGTTCTGGCGCGACGCGGACTAGGTAAGCAAAATGGGAATGACTAAGAGCAAGTTCATAGCCTACGTCTTGATCATCTTGTTCTTGACCAGCTTCTTGCTCTTCGGCTTCCGGAAGGAAGGTAGCGTTCTTTTCTCCATTATCTGGGGACTCATCATCGCCGCAAGTCTGGCGTGGCTTGGCTGGCAGCGTTCACGCTTCTGACGCACTCTCCAAACGGGCCAGTTCCGCGCGGGCTTCATCCGCGAAGATCAGCGAGAAGTGAGGGTTGATCTCCAGCGCCAGTTCCAGGTACTCCCTGTCCAGACCCTCATCACCGATTGCCGAGTAGATCATCCCCGCGTGGAAGTAGAAAGACGCCTTTCGCGTGCCGAGGGCAAGTGCCTGGCCGACGTACTCTGCTGCATCCTCACTCCTTCCCAGGTAGCTGTATAGATCACCGAGGGCGACCATGCTGGCCGGATCTCCGATCCTCGCGGACGATGCATGCTCCAGCGGTCCGGCACTGCCCGCACCGGCGTTGTAAGTCGGCACCAGTTCCATTCCCGGCATCTGCTCCAGCGCTTCAATCGCACCGCTCACCTCGGTGTTTTGACCCCGATTTTTATCCACAATCTCATCACCCCACATCTTGGTGAAGAAATCGTAGTCACAGAACACATGATTGAATGTTGAAATCTCCTGCTGGGCTCCGGCGATCAAAACTCTGGGCATGTACTTTTGCTCCGATGAAAGACCTAGTTGGATTGAGTTTGAGCGTCAGGGTGCCAGAACGAGCTGGATATGCTCATCGGGAGTCATCAGGCGTTCCATCGACTCCTGCATCTCGTCGAAGCCAATGAAACCATCGTCAAGGACCATTGGTTTGTGATCGATCTGGCCGCGCCCCATGAGCGTCAGCACCGTTTGCCAGTCATCTGACGTTGAGCCGTAGGCGGCCTTCATCTCCACTTCTCGGCCAATCCACTCCACGGTCAGTAGCGGCACATCTACCCATGCCATCGATACCAAAAGTACCTGACCGCCGCGTCGCACCATCTCCAGCCCCTGCTGGAGCGTTGGCTTCGCCGCTGCCGCGTCGAACGCCACCGGGACACCCAGCCCGCCTGTTAGCTCGATGATCTCTTCAATTACATTTTCTGATGCCGGATCGAACACGCGAGTGGCACCGAGTTTCGCCGCGGCATCTGCGCGTGCGGGCGCAGGCTCAGATACGTAGATACTGTTCGCTCCACCAGCTTTCAGTACCTGCTGGATCAACAAACCAATAGGACCCGCGCCCATTACGACCGCATCATCGCCTACGCGGAAAGCTGACCTCCGCACGGCGTGTACGGCTATGGCGCATGGTTCGGCGAGCACCGCCAACTCATCTGGCACGTTGTCTGGAATTGGCGATGGCGCCCACTCCGGCATCGTGACGAACTCAGCAAACCCACCCCATTTTGGCGACTTGAAACCTACCGATTGCGCGCTGTAACGGGCGTTGCCGAACACGCTGCTGCTCGGCTCCGGATTTTGCCCGCCGCCGCCGACCACGCGATCGCCCTCTTCCCAGCGAGTCACATCTTGCCCCACCTGGACAACCTGTCCGATGTACTCGTGTCCCATGATGGAGCCGTTATCAGCCGCGCCGTACTGGAATCGGTGCACGTCAGAGCCGCAAAGACCGTTGTACTTGATCTTGATGAGAACTTCGTTCGGATCCGGCTCCGGCGTCGGGACATCTTCGATCTCGAGGCGTTGCTTGCCCCGCATTACAGCAGCTTTCATGAGTCACCCCCAAGCCAGCGGCGCCATGGCCGCCGGGTCAGTTTTTGCGTCGATAATCACAGGTCGGTCGGCCTTGATCGCTTCGTCAATAGCAGCCCCAAGCTCGTCGGGCCGCGTTACCTTCATTCCAACTCCGCCCATCTCCTGGGCTACGGCGGCGAAGTCCACGTCTGTGAACTTCCAGATGTTATCGCCGCCCCCCGGGTTATCTTCAAAGGCGCGTCTTACGCCTCCCTGAGTCTGGTTGAACGACCGGTTGTCGTTGACTACCGTTACAAACGGAAGACCCTGGTTCACCGCCGTTTCCAGTTCGGTGAAGTGGTACCAGAGCCCACCATCGCCGGTGAAGCAGACCACGGCCCGTTCGCCCACCGCGTACTTGGCACCAATCGCCGCCGGAAACGCCCAACCCAGTGAGCCAGCGCAGCGTAGGAACTGTTGTTGCGGCTTGTTGATGTCAAGGAACATGCCCGCCCACATGGCGTTGTGGCCGGTATCGACCACGACTACGCCATCGTCAGGCAGCGCGTCCGATATCTCCTTGCAGACCCGTTCAGGCCGCATCGGAATGGCGTCTGACTCCCAGTAACCCTGCTGTTCAGCAGTCCAATCCGCCACGATCTCACGGTACCGACCGAGCCACGCAGCGCGATTCGGCACCGGATCCACGATGTTGAGCAGCGCCCGTAGCGACTCCCGTGCATCGCCCAGTACGCTGGCCGCATTCGGGTAGTTGCGGCCAAGCTCTTCGCCTTCGACATCGATCTGTGCGACCTTTACGCCGGGGCCTGGGATTTTCCAGTCGTGCGTGACCTGGCTTCCCGTTCGACTGCCGATGTACAGGACGAAATCGGCCTCGCGGATGAACTTGTTTGCGGAGGAGCGTGAGTACGAGCCCACCATGCCAACGTTCAGCGGGTGGTCGTCCGGAACCTGTCCTTTGGCATTGAGGGCGTATGCCATTGGAATATTGAGCTTCTCGATCAGTTCTCGCAGTTCTGCTGCCGCGCCTGATGTAGTGACCCCACCACCGGCGACGATAGCTGGCCGCTTGGAGTTGCGCAGTAGTACGGCTACCGCTTCAATGTCCGCTGGATCAGGGAGCGCGCGGAATGGCGGTTGCTTGCCGAAGCGGGGCTCCGGGACGACTTCGAAATCACCCTCGCCCATTAATTCAGTTCCCGATATACCCGGCAGATCGAGGTGCGTTGGTGCCGTAGCGCCGGTGACGGCCGCGCGGAAGGCCTGACGGAGCAGCATAGGCAGTTCAGCCTGGGTTTCTACCTCAGCGTTGAACTTGGTGACCGCATCAAACGGCGCACGGTGATCGATCTCCTGGTACGAGTGGCGCTGCCGCCACCCCGGCTGTCGTCGACCAGTCAGCGTGATCACTGGCGACAGCGCAAGGAACGCATCCTGGAGGCCCGCCGCAAGATTCACCGCGCCAACCGACTGCCCAAACGCCACACCGGGACCGTTGCGCGCCCTCGCATAGCCATCGGCCATGTAAGCGGCCGACTTCTCAGAGTGCGCCATGACCGCTTTCCCGCCAATTTTCTCGAAGTCGGAGAGAAGCTGATACAGCACCGCAGGCACAAAGAAGATGTGATCCACCCCGTACGACTTGATCGTCTCCGCTACAAACTGTGAGCCAGTCATCTTTGCCAATGAGTTGTTCCTCTGTCCGGGTCGACCGCGCGCGATTTCAAAGGTAAGTGCGGGCGTGATTATGGGGTTGTGTGGCGGCGGCGTCAAAGGTACGGGGCACTTAGCAACGTGCCGCTACCTCAATTGAATCGCGAGTATGGCAGCGCGAACATCACCGTCATCCCGGAATCGGAGGCACCGCGGAGATATCCGGGATCCAGAGCGCGCCGCCAGCTCTTCAACCAAACAACCTTTTGCAGCGCCGAGGAGTGGGTTCTAAATTTGCCGCTACCGTAATCAGCGCGTGATGTCACATGCAACCTCCCCACGCCGCATAAGATGGCCCCGCACGACATGACAGACGCCACTCCTCCAAACTCCCATACCTCCGACAGGGGGCGCAACCTGTTTGAGGTATTCACCACCGCCCTCAAGCTTGGTCTGATGTCATTCGGCGGACCCATCGCTCACATTGGCTACTTCCGTGAAGAATACGTTGGGCGGAAGAAGTGGTTGAGCGAGCGCGAATTTGCAGACATCGTGGCGCTTGCGCAGGTGTTACCCGGCCCGGCCAGCAGTCAGGTCGGCATGGCGGTGGGGCAGTTGCGAGGAGGGATACCCGGTGCGTTGATCGCCTGGTTCGGCTTTACGATGCCGTCGGCTATTGCGCTGATCCTGTTCGCGTACGGTGTCACAGAAATTGGTGATGTGTCAGACGACGGCTGGCTTCACGGCCTGAAGATCGTTGTGGTTGCAGTCGTGGCGCTTGCAGTCTGGGGCATGGCGAAGACGCTAACTCCAGACGCCCTGCGTGGCTCGATTGCAATTGCTGCCGCTATCTCGATGCTCCTCGTGCCCGGATTCTTCTGGCAGGTGGGCGTGATCGCCATCGGCGCGGCAATCGGCTACTTCATTCTTCACTCCGATGACGATTCAGATGAGCCAGCAAGGGCGGTAGGCAGCAGGCGAATCGGCCTTGTCGCGATCTTCGCGTTTTTTGCGCTGCTGATCGCCCTGCCCATTGTCAGTGAACTGACAGATGACCGGTCTATCGATGTGATTGATGGCATGTACACATCGGGGTCGCTGGTGTTTGGCGGCGGCCACGTAGTGTTGCCCCTCATCCAGGCCGAGACGGTGGAGCCCGGCCTGATCACGGAAGATCAGTTCCTGGCGGGATACGGCGCGACGCAGGCAATTCCCGGCCCTCTGTTCACCTTCTCAGCGTATCTTGGTAGCGTCATCGACTTCTCATCTGCCCGCTGGGTGGGTGGCCTGATCGCCCTTGGTGCGATATTCCTGCCGTCACTGTTGCTGATAGTTGGCGTGATGCCGTATTGGCCCTCACTGCGCGCCAACGACAGGGTGAGGCGAGCACTTCTGGGAGTGAACGCGGTTGTAGTGGGCATCCTCCTGGCGGCGCTCTACGATCCCATCTGGACCAACGCGATTCGCGACGAGAAGGACATCAGTCTGGCGCTGGGGGCGTTTGGCCTGCTCGCTCTACTGAAATGGCCGCCCTGGATTGTGGTGGGACTGGCGGCGCTGGGCGGTCAGGTGATCGCCTGGTTGTAGCGGATGTGATCTCACGGTGAGTTCAAGTCCGGCATCATTACAATTCCCGTTCCCAATTGAGTAGGAGATCAAGACACCGTGAATCGACCGCCGCCCATCAAGCTTGAGGGCATGATTGACCATGCTGGGAATCCGCTGACGAAAATGCCGGACCAGATCGCTCCGGGCGCTGCCGCGGTGCTCATCAATGATAGTGATGAAGTTCTGCTCCAACGGCGAACTGATAACGGCCAGTAGGCACTGCCTGCCGGGGGCCATGAGATCGGTGAGAGTTCTGAGGCCTGTGCAATCCATGAATGCTTGGAAGAGACAGGCATCATGACCCGAGCGAAGCGGCTGGTCGGGATCTACTCAGACCCGGCTGACCACAATATCCTTCGCTATCCCAACGGATATACGGTCCACTACGTTATGGCCGTTTACGAGATTGAGTATATGAGTGGCGAAATCGCGGTATCGTCAGAAAACACAGAAGTTGGCTACTGGCCTCTCTCCGCGTTGCCTGACGGCGTCTCAGCCGCGTCTCGGCAACGGATTCTTGATACGGTGGCAAACTAGGTGGCTGCGGTTAGCAAGTGATCGCTGATGGAGTACCGCATGACCCGTCCGTCAATGTCATACAGTCCCCGGATAGCGATCCATCACTCGTATTATCCTAGGGGCAGCGGAAGGGCCTAAGCGTGATGCGCAGGGAGCGGCTCCATGGCGCGTTAACCCTCACTCGCAACTGAGATTCTTCGACTCCACAGAGCCTTCGCTCAGAATGACGCGGACGTTAGCGGGTGCTCCCGGTTGATGGGGCACGAGCGATTGACGCGCGACTGCCGTTCCAGCAGCCGGTTGTGAAATCCGCCGTCGTAGATCGAATTATTACTTAACGAAAACGGCCAGCGCCTTGAGATCCGGTGGGTACATCTCCAGGAACTCAATCCGCTGCGATTCGATCAGCTTGCGCACTTCAGCACCCACCTCAAGCGCCTCTTTCGGCAGATCGTTGCCGGGCCTTGATGGCGACATTATGGAGCTGTCGGTCCACTGTAGGATCACCACGTTCTGCTCGCCCGGCAGCGTGTAGCCGTTGTACTGAACGGTGAACTCACTCCGGTGTCCAGCTTCGCGGTAGATTGAAGCCTGTTTGTAAAGCAGCTCGGCCACGGCCGTGGCCTGACCCGGCTGCGTCTTGAAGATTCGTCGAATTGTGTACACGTGTGTCTCCTGTGAACGGGATTTGAGACCGCAAGCCTAAACGATTTTGCGTATCTGTCCAGCGTTGAACACCGCATCTTTCATGCAAGGGGAATGCGCACATTTGCCAGAGGTATTAAGATTCTGACCACTTACGCACATTTGAAGTCCCGTCGCCAATCAATTTTCACCCGGAGGTCCAAACATATGCCAGAGCAGGAAATGTACAACCCGCCAGAGTCGTTTCAGAAGTCGGCATACATCTCCAGTTTGGAACAATACGAGCAGGAATACGCGCGTTCAATAGCGGACCCGGAGGGATTCTGGGCTGAGAAGGCCAGCGACTTCCACTGGTTCAAGAAGTGGAACTCCGTACTGGACTACAACTACGATCTGAATGACGGGCCCATCTCGATCAAGTGGTTTGAGGGTGGCAAGACCAATATCACCTACAACTGCATCGATCGTCACCTGCCGGAACGCGCCGATCAGCCGGCGATTCTCTGGGAAGGCAACGCACCCGGGGAGGATCGTACGGTTACGTATGGCGAGTTGCATGATCAGGTTTCCAAGTGTGCAAACGTCCTGAAATCGAAGGGCGTCGGCAAGGGCGACAGGGTCTCCATCTACCTGCCAATGATCCCGGAACTGGCGGTGGCGATGCTGGCCTGCGCACGCATCGGCGCTATTCACTCCATCGTGTTCGGCGGTTTTTCCGCCGATGCGCTGGGCGATCGGATTGCGGACTCGACATGCAAGACGCTGATCACCTGTAATGGGACGCATCGAGGCGATCGGCCAGTTCAGATGAAGCCGATCGCTGATGAAGCGATGACATCGGCTGAGTCACAGATGGGGGAGCCTGTCCAGAACTGCATCGTGGTGGAGCGGGTGAAGGACAATCCCGATATCCCATGCGAAATGAAGGCTGGACGCGACACATGGTGGCATGATGAACTAGCCGCCGCGAGCAACGACTGCCCGGCTGAAGAGATGGACGCAGAGGATCCGCTATTCATCCTCTACACCTCTGGCTCCACCGGCAAGCCGAAGGGCGTGCAGCACAACGTTGGCGGCTACATGGTCTACGCCGGACTGACGCACAAACTGGTATTCGACTACCAGGACGGCGATATCTTCTTCTGCACGGCCGATATTGGCTGGGTGACGGGCCACACGTACATCGTCTATGGCCCTCTCGCCAACGGCGCAGCAACGCTGATGTTTGAGGGCATCCCGACTTATCCGGGTCCCGACCGTTTCTGGCAAATAGTTGAGAAGTGGAAGGTCAGCCAGTTCTACACCGCGCCGACCGCTATCCGGGCAATCGCGCGGGAGGGCGGTGAGTGGCCGGACAAGTATCCGATGAAGTCGCTAAAACTACTCGGGACGGTGGGCGAGCCCATCAACCCGGAAGCATGGCGCTGGTACAACACTCACGTTGGCAAGGAGCGCTGCCCCATCGTGGATACGTGGTGGCAGACGGAGACCGGCGCTGCGCTAATCACACCGCTACCGGGCGCCACTCCGACCAAACCCGGTTCGGCCACGCTCCCGTTCTTCGGAATCCAGCCAGTAATTCTCGACCCCGAAACTGGCAAAGAAATCGATGGCAATGGCGTTTCTGGCGTACTTGCCATCAAGGCTCCCTGGCCAGGCCAGATGCGGACTATCTATGGTGACCACGGGCGCTTCGAAGATACCTACTTCCAGATGTATAAAGGCTACTACTTCACCGGCGATGGAAGCACCCGCGATGAGGACGGCTACTATTGGATCACGGGCCGCGTGGATGATGTCATCAACGTCTCAGGCCACCGCATGGGCACGGCCGAGGTGGAGAGCGCACTAGTGTTGCACGAGACCGTCGCAGAGGCGGCGGTGGTGGGTTACCCGCATGAGATAAAAGGCCAGGGCATCTATGCTTACGTCACGCTCAATGTAGGTGTGGACTACTCTGAAGAGCTAAAGGCGGAGCTACGCAATCAGGTCCGCTCCGTCATCGGCCCAATTGCCGCGCCGGACGTGATCCACTGGGCACCAGCGTTGCCAAAGACCCGCTCCGGCAAAATCATGCGCCGAATCTTGCGCAAGATAGCCTCGGACGAGCTCGACACCATCGGTGATACCTCCACACTGGCCGAACCGCAGGTGGTAGACGACCTGATCGCCGGCAAGGTGTAGCTGGGCCCGGTTTCGATTATCCCCTCTCACAACGGGAGAGGGTGAGGGCACGTCGCATCCGCCGTACACTTCTCGGAAGTTGGCTGGCCGGCTAACTTGCCGACGCCTCGGCTCCTAATCGCGCTGCGCAACAAATATCACCTCAGGGCTGTGGACATCAACCGGACTCGAATCCCAATCGCCAAACGTGTCCTGCACTGAGAAACTTGAACTCACCAGCGACTCGATAATCGCATCTTGCGTGCGGAATCTCAGTTCGCACGTTGAGACCAACTCCTCACTTGATCGCGAAAAATATAGTGGATTTCATAGCTCACGCTGGCACCTTTGACAGCTAGTTCTTGCCACCCTTCGATTGACCCCGCCACAGGATCTTGAAGTTCTTGGTGTGACTCCGCAGTTGGCCAGTCAGCAAATAACTCAACATCCGGGTTTCGACTTTCGAACACCGGGTGACCGCCAGGCCTGAGCGCCTGATGAATACTGGAAAGTGCGATCTCCCAACTCTCATTGTCAAGAAAAAACTGCGCCACGTGACCGGTTATGATGGCGATATCTGCCTGAAATAGTCCTAGTTTCTTCACGCCTGCCTCAATCCTCCCCCCAATCATCTCCACA
Source organism: Dehalococcoidia bacterium UBA1151 (assembly GCA_002311865.1). Taxonomy (GTDB): domain Bacteria; phylum Chloroflexota; class Dehalococcoidia; order Lucifugimonadales; family Lucifugimonadaceae; genus UBA1151. Next base: position 1,328 of record DBZV01000107.1, on the reverse strand, counting down.
GTGGGGCTACGATTTTCGTCGCGGCTCTCGTATACTCAGATGGATACCCGCTGCGCGTGACATCGTCTTCAGAAGTCGGGTCCGGCAACGACCTTTGGGGCGCGCGTGCGACTGGACCCGGGTTGGTCTCGTTTGGTGCGAGATTAGCGTCCCGCCCTCTCCTGGACTGGGGGTGACAACCGCGTCGTGAGGTGTTGCTTTGAGTTATCCGCTTAAGAAAGAACTCCGTCCCGCCTACGGATTCGACGACGTGGCCATTGCCCCCGGCCAGATTACGATCAATCCCGAGATGGTGGATACCACAATGTCCATCCCCGATTTCAACGGCGACGGCTCCGTCGACCTGGGAATTCCCGTCATGGCCTCCGCAATGGACGCCGTCGTAGACCCCCAATTTGCCATTCAACTTGGCCAGATGGGGGGTCTTGCAGTTCTGAACCTGAACGGCATTCACGTCCGCTACGAAGACTCAACTGAGATCTACGCTGATATCGCTGCTGCATCCCTGGAGGAGTCCACTCCGCTGATGCAGAAGATCTATGATGAGCCAATCAAAGAAGACCTGGTCGCCAAACGTGTGGAGCAGGTCAAAGCTGCCGGCGTGAAGTGCGCGGTGGCAACTATTCCGCCCACAACCAAACGATTGGCACCTATCGCCTCTGAGGCTGGCGCCGACGTTATCGTCATTGCCAGCACCGTCACCACGGTAAAGCACAAGTCCAAGAGCCTTCGTGGCCTCATCTTCTCGGAGATCATCGACCAGCTTCAGAAGCCGGTTATCGTTGGCAACACGGTCAGCTACGAAGTCACCTTGGAGCTCATGCACCAGGGCGTTAGCGGCGTGCTGGTGGGCGTAGGGCCCGGCGCCGCATGTACCAGCCGCGAAGTGCTGGGCATTGGCGTACCGCAGGTGACAGCCACAATCGACTGCGCAGCCGCTCGAGACGAGTTCTTCAAGCGCACCGGCCGATATGTGCCCATCATCACAGACGGCGGCATCCGCACCGGCGGCGA
>DBZV01000107.1:0-186 GCA_002311865.1 Dehalococcoidia bacterium UBA1151 | reverse complement strand
ACGAAAGCCACGCTGGAGAAGATTCTCTTTGGCCCGTCATCACTCACCGACGGCACTCTGAACCTGATTGGCGCACTCCGCAACTGCATGGGCATTGTTGGCGCAATGAACCTGAAAGAAATGCACAAGACGGAACTCATGCTGGCCCCGTCGATCAAGACCGAAGGCAAGATCTACCAGCGCGCA
>DBZV01000128.1:1342-6178 GCA_002311865.1 Dehalococcoidia bacterium UBA1151 | reverse complement strand
GGCTGGCACTGGTGGCCCTCCGATAACTACGTCAACTCGATTCGCTTCGGCGAGGGGCGCGACGCCTGTAACTTCTGCGGACACAACCTGATGGGCTGCTACCAGCGCGCTAAATCGTCAACCGACCTGAACTACTGGCCGCGAGCCATCAGCCACGGCGCTGAGTTGAGAACGGACTGCCGTGTGTCGGAGATCACAACCGACGAGTCAGGCAAGGCAACAGGCGCCAACTACTTCGATGCCGAAGGCAACGTTCAACACCAGTCGGCACGCTCAGTAGTAATGGCTTCAAACGGCGTTGGCACGCCCCGCCTGCTACTGATATCGAAGTCTGACGCCCACCCGGACGGCCTCGCCAACGGGACCGGTCTCGTCGGCAAAAACCTCATGTTCCACGCCTTCGCGATCGTCGCCGGCATCTTCCCGGACCACGAGGAGCCGTGGGTTGGTCCGCTGGCTAACATCATCCTGTCCCAGGAGTTCTATGAGACGAACCCCAACAATGATTTCGTGCGCGGCTACACGTTCCAGATGAACCGCGGCCAGGGACCTGCCTGGACGGCTCAGGGCGGTTTCGGCGAACGGATTCCATGGGGCAAAGACCACCATCGCGTGATGGATCAACGCTTCCGCAACACGGTCGGCTTCGGGATCATTGGCGATGACCTGCCGGAAGAGCACAATACCGTCACGCTTGATCCCCAGCTCAAAGACGGCTCCGAACTGCCCGCACCAAAGATCAACTACACGCTCAGCGAAAACTCTCGCCGCATGATGACTCACGCCATCGCCAGAGGCCGGGAGGTGCTCGAAGAAGCCGGCGCAATCGATGTGATGGTCGATCCGCTGATGGCTGAATCCGGCTGGCACCTGCTGGGCACCGCGCGCATGGGCGACGACCCCGAACGCTCGGTGGTCGACGCCAATGGCCAGTCGCATGAGGTCGACAACCTCTTCATCGTCGATGGCAGCGTGTTTGTCACCGGTGCAGCGGTGAATCCCACGCCCACTATCCAGGCACTCGCGCTACGAACCTCCGACTACATCGCCAGCGAGCGCCAGGATCTGAAAGCCTGATGGCGTTCACACCAGATGTCGATCTGCTCACCGCTGCAATGGACCGCGTCCTGCCGCCAATCGGCGACCTTTCCGGAGCCGGCAGCATGGGCCTGGCGCAGGAAGTCATCGACCGCTCGCAGTCAGATGACCGCTTTTGGGCCGCGCTAGAAACGATCTTGACGGCTCTGCCTTCGGCCAAAGAGTTCAGCAGATTAAGTCAGAGTGCACGAGACGAAGAACTCACCTCAGTGGAAACGCTGTACCTCGAGGCGTTCGGCTTCTGGGTGGACGTCGTCTACGCGGTCTACTATATGCAATCGAAGGTCCATGCCCGCCTCGGCTGGCACGGCCGCCCCCCACAGCCAGAAGGCAACCAGATGCCGCCGTGGGACGAGTCTGTTCTCGCCAACATCCGCACCCGAGAACCATTCTGGAAACACGTTTAGTATCGCCGAAGCGGCGGAAAAAGCCGGCGTCGTCGGCCATTACGCCACCACGGTCAATGGCAACTATCACCCTGAGGAGGGCGGCTTTGCGACCGACGTGAGGGCGTTTGCCAACCTCATCCGTAACCTGCGGCTCATCAGCCAACGCGCTCATCACACGAGCCGTCTCAACGGCCCACATCCCCACACCACAACCGGCAAACGCCCTCACGTCACTTCGTTCCCAGGGGTGACATTGCTGAACTATCTCCGATGCTCAAATCACACCCCTGTCGCATTCAAGCCCAATCTCGCGTGACAACTGTTATACAAACGTGATGTTCCTCAAATTGAATGCTCGACGGTTTCTGCCAATCATGGTGTGAAGACAAATCCTCCAGTGATAGATAGCCGACTCTAGATGTTCATCTTTACCCACAAACTCCAGACCCGCCTCGCCTCCCTCACATTCCTGCTCGCAGGCGCGGTGCTGCTCATCGCCATCCTGGTTCTTGGGATCGCCGGTTCCTCGACGACCTCAGCGAGCCACTCGGCGCAGGGCCACTACTCGCTCAGCGGCACCCTCAATCTGCAGGGCGTATCCGCATCCGCCACCGTCGCGCAGATCGCACCCACTATCGATATCACCAATACCGGAACTGGCTCAACAACGCAGGTGGCTGTGAGCGCGAACGGCGGATACATCGCCCAGGGTCTCCCCGCGGGTACGTATCAAGTTGACGCCACCGCGTCCGTGTTCCTTCCGGCACGATTTACTACCGTGGCAGTTACCAGCTCATCGCTCGTCCTGCCCGATCACCAACTCCGTTCAGGCGATGTGAACGGCGATGGCATTGTCAACATTCGCGACATCAGCGCCACCGCCGCATCGTTCGGCCAGCTGGATTCCTGCTTTCGCAGGGATGGTGCGCTACGGGGAATGGGACTGCGAGCGTTGTGGTTGCGGGGCGGGTTGATGCTGGATTCCAGCCTTTGCTGGAAAGACTCACGGGCGCGAGCGGTATGATTCCCGCTATGAATCGGCGGGAGAAGCGGGCGGGGCGGCGGTCACGGAGGCAGCGGGAACGGGCGTTGCTTGAGGTTGAGGATCGCCAATTTACTTTGCGGCGTTTTGTTGATCGGGCGGTGTTTGTCTGGATGCCGATTGTGATTGCGATTGTGGCGATCGTGGTTGTGATCATCTGGCAGACTCAGTAGGCGTGCGGACGCCACACTCATCGACTAAAGGGGACTTCAGAAATGACGATTGAAGACAACATTCGCGTGGTGCGTCGACTTACCGATGAGGTGTGGGATCAGGGCAATCTGGACGTTGCGGATGAGATCATTGCGCCTGCTGCAGCAGATCCTGGGGACGGGATGTTTGAGGGTGGTCCGGAGTCGCTGAAGGAGGAGGTTCGCGAGATTCGAGCGGGTTTCGCTCCGCTCCGCCGGGAAGTACACAACATTGTTGCGGATGAGACGCATGTGACGGTGCACTCAACAATCAGCGGCACGCACAGCGCTCATCTCTCCAGGTTTCCGTATCCGGTGACCGGGGAGGAGATCTCCATGAGGGGCGTGGCGACGTTCCGGGTGGTTGATGGCTTGATTGTGGAGGAGCCGTGGAGCTCCTGGAACTACGGGGACATTGCGGGACCGCTCTCAGCGGGTGTGGTGCGGCGGTATGTGTCGGGCATCTGGAATGCGGGCAAACTGGAGTTGCTGAGCGAGTTTGTGACTGAGGATCATGTTCGGCATCATCCTGGTGGCGATGTGGTTGGTATCGATGCGCTGTCGTCGGCGATTACTGCGCTGCGGGTGGGGTTCCCGGACCTGCATTTCGAAGCCACCGTGATTCCGGCGAATGATCTGGGCAAGACTGTGACACGTCGCTGGGTGATGACCGGGACGCACGAGTGTGTCTACGCCGGCATTGAGCCGACAGGGCGCGCGGTTGAGTCGACTGGCATCGGGATCAGTCGGTTCGAGGGCGGCAAGATCGCTGAGGAGTGGATCTCCCGTGACGATCTTGGCTTGCTGGCGCAGCTTCGAGACTAGCTCGAATACCTAGACCTTCACGAGCTTCGTAAATCGGCCGCCGATCAGCCACTCTGGCACGTAGAGGTTACCGTGTCTGTCAGCGGCTATTCCGTGCGGTGAGTTGAGCTTGCCTTCGGTGAGCGTGTTGGGGCGGCGGGGTAGTTCATCGGCGGCTCCGACATTCGGCCAGCCCTCACGTGAGGGCGCGTCCTCGTCCCAGCCGAGGTAGCCGACGAGATTATCGTCGCCGTCGATCACCGTCAGCCGAGCCTGCAGTTCAGCGACGACCATGAGGCCATCGGTCACCGCAAACGCGCTTGGCGTGGTGAGCCAGTCCGAGCCGAATGCGCGCTTCCAGTTGCCGTCGAGATCGTAGACCTGGATCTGCGAGTTGGCGCGATCGGCGACGTAGAGTTCAGCTTCTGGCTTTCTGTAGTCAACCCACACGCCGTGCGGGCAGTTGAAGCGTCCGCCGCTGCCTTCGGAGCCGTCGATGGTTGAGATGTAGTTGCCTGATTTGTCGTAGCGGTGGATCAGGCTCTGCCCGTAGCCGTCTGACGACCAGATATCGCCGTTGCCGCCGCTCGCCTCCTCGAAGACCGTGACCGACGTTGGGGAGTACTCTCCATCGCTGTAAGCAGCCAGGTCCGGGCGCTCCAATCGGAGGAGAGCGTCACCATCAAGTGACCACTTCACAACCTTGCCCTCGCGTGGGCCGTCGGCGTATCCGTAGTTGAGTTCTGGTGCGCGCTTGGCGCCGGGGTCGGAGGTCCACAGGTACTGGCCGGATGCGTCCTTCGCCAGCGCCATGCCGTGGGCGTCCTTCAGATCGGTTGTCCAGTAACGGAGTAGATTGCCGTCGAGGTCGAACACCAGCATGTCGGGATCGCCGGGGTGGAAGGCGATCACCTCGTCATCGTCCGTCACTACTACGCCGTGGTGCGACCAGCCGTCGGTCAGCGATCGTGAGGGCGGGATTTTCGCCCAGCCGTCGGCCCACTCGTACTCGCCTGCGGATGTACCGATTCGGACTGCCATGCGTGATTGGCCTCTCGTGCAACGTGATTGTTAGACAGGATGGCAACCATAGCAGCGTGGGCGATGTCCCGGTAGCTGCCGGGCTTGCCCGGGCCTTGATGCTGCAGGCGCGCGAGCGCACCCAGACACCCGCGTCATTCTGAGCGGAGGCTCCGCGCAGTCGAAGAATCTCAGTGTCATTGCGGATGGCGCGCATTGGTGAGCCGCCGCTCCTGCGCTCCATGCCTAGATCCTTCGGCTGCGGCCCGGAGCGGCCTTCGCTCAGGATGAC
>DBZV01000128.1:958-1178 GCA_002311865.1 Dehalococcoidia bacterium UBA1151 | reverse complement strand
AGTCTGCCCACGAAGAGGGTTTACCGCGAGCCAGGATGCACGGCCAAAATGTCAGAATTGGCGCACCCCACATACACTGCTAACGAAAATATTCGTTCAGTGCATGGCGTCAGGGTCGCGGAACCCTCTTCATTTTTATCTCAGGCTATCGCTTCAGGTTCAACTATGACATCCACATCACAAACCGACGTGCAGCGTCCGAAATCCGTCGTCGTCGTCG
>DBZV01000128.1:411-826 GCA_002311865.1 Dehalococcoidia bacterium UBA1151 | reverse complement strand
CGTCGTCGTCGTCGAGGATGAGGTTACGGTTGCCGAAGTTGTTGGCAAATATTTGCGGCGTGAAGGGTTTGATACGCGCATTGTTCACGATGGCCAGTCGGCGCTGGACATCCTGAGGACCGATGGCGCGGACCTTGTTGTGCTTGATCTGATGCTGCCGGTGATCGATGGGCTGGAAGTGTGTCGACAGATGCGAGCGAACGGCAACGCCACGCCGGTGATCATGCTCACGGCGAAGGATATGGAGTCTGACGTGGGGCTGGGGCTGGGGATTGGCGAGGACGACTACATGGGCAAGCCGTTCAGCCCTGCCGAGCTTGTGGCCAGGGTGAAGGCCGTGATGCGGCGAGGGCAGGGTGACTCGAACGCCACCGGTCCAACGCTGGAGGCTGGCGATCTGAAGATTTCAGTGATT
>DBZV01000128.1:0-298 GCA_002311865.1 Dehalococcoidia bacterium UBA1151 | reverse complement strand
GAGTTCGATCTTCTCGTCCATCTCATGTCCCACCCGGGGCAGGTTTTCAGCCGGGATCAGCTGCTGGATCAGGTGTGGGACTACAGCTACATTGGTGACACAAGCACGGTGACCGTACATATCCGGCGGCTTCGATTAAAAGTTGAGCCGNNGGGGCGTTGGCTACAAGTTTGATGCAAGAGCTTCGTAATTATTCGGGGCATACCCCCGCTGGGAAGATGCGGCGGGTTGGTTTCCATTGGCCGTGGTGCTGATTAGCTCTGCGCTGGGTTTGATCATCGCGTATGTGTGGCTGTCG
>DBZV01000070.1:9324-28440 GCA_002311865.1 Dehalococcoidia bacterium UBA1151 | reverse complement strand
ACAACTATTTGGGGCAGGTCAGTCTTTTTGCCTTCTTGCGCGGCGAATGTACCGGTGGTCAGAGTGGCGAAGGCAAAGATACTCGCAACCACCACCATTGAGATCATGATGATCGCGGTTTCGATTCCCGTGATGCCGCGCTGAGTCGGCGCAGTCTGGTCGACTCTGGGCGTCGACCGGCACGGGGGGATTCTGTTCAGGACGTTAGATAACTGTCCCAGCATTGAGTGCAGCACACCTCTAAGTTAGCTGCGTCCATGTTCCGTTCACAGGTGAGATTAACTGGTTACCTTTGTGGGTTTGTCCTACTCATGGCAGTGGGGTGTCTACACATACAGAGCTAGTCGATGGTTGCTCCACCGTCTATGACAATGTGCGATCCGGTCATGAATGATGCCTCGTCTGATGCGAGAAATAGCGCGCCGTACGCAATCTCCGATGGTTCTCCCATCCGCTTGAATGGTGAGTCTTGTCCGAACTCCAGATATGCCTCTTCCGGGTCTAATCCAAGCGATGCGATGTGTTGATCGGTGGCGCGCGTTTTGATCGCCCCGGGACAGACTGCGTTCACTCGGATGTTGTCTGCGGCGAGGTCAAGGGCCAGACAACGCGTCAACTGAAGAACTGCGCCTTTGCTAGCGTTATAAGGGATGAACGCTGGTTGCGCTATGAATGAGCTCACCGATGCCAGGTTCACTATTGCACCGCCACCAGCTTTGCGCATCGCCGGCAGGACGTGCCGCACGCAGTGAGAGGTTCCAATTACGTTGACCCCCAGCACTTTGTTCCAATCGGCGTCGGTCACGTCTTCAACTGTGCCAAACACGAATGCCGCCGCATTGTTAACCAGAATGTTTACCGTGCCATGGGCGGCAGTAGCGGCAGCGACCATCGCCCCAACAGAACCCTCGTTAGAGATATCCGTATGTTGAAACACCGCTGCTCCACCCGCTGCATTTATGGAATCAACTGTTGCCCTGCCCGGCCCATCTTCTAGCTCTGCAACCATCACGCTGGCTCCCTCAGAAGCAAACAGTTCAGCTATCGCTTTTCCAATCCCGTTCCCCGCGCCAGTCACAATCGCTGACTTACCTTCCAATCGCATCGTAAATCTCCATTTCGTGGGATATATGTCTGAGATTGCCGAGTATAGAGCTATCTCTTACGCCAACACTTGTCTGGCGGGTACACTTTGCGGATGACGCCGCATCTGCATATGAGAGGTCTTTGTTGGCAACAAGAGGATTCTTTGGACTACGCCGCCCTGAACCACCGCGTGAGATACCGCCCGGTCAGTACTTCGAAACTGGATTCCCGACGCTCACCGCGGGGCCCACGCCCAGGGTAGATACGGACACCTGGTCGTTTTCAATCACGCGAGCCAAAAGCCCTCTCGCAACGTGGACCTGGGATCAGATGATGGAGTTGCCTCAGGAGAAGATCACGGTTGATCTGCACTGCGTAACAAAGTGGTCCAAGCTGGATAGCGAGTGGAAAGGAATCTCATTCGACACACTACTTGAGGCAGTTGGGGAAGTGACCGAAGAGTACGTGATGATTGGCTCTTACGGTGGGTACACGACGAACTTGCCGCTGGACGATGTCACGGATGGCAAAGCATGGCTCGCGTTCGAGTTTGAGGGTGAGCCACTTGAGCGGAACCACGGCGGCCCAGCTCGCTTCCTCGTTCCGCACCTGTATCTCTGGAAGAGCGCGAAGTGGGTAAACAGCATTGAACTGATGGATCAAGATGCACCGGGTTTCTGGGAGGCTTCTGGATACCACATGCGCGGCGATCCATGGCGAGAAGAACGATACTGGGGCGACTAAGTTCGTCACGCTGGACGTAAACCAGTGCAACATCGCGTCCTATGGCAGAAAGCCATCGTTGAGGAGATCATCGATGAGACGCCCCGCACCAAGTCGTTCCGATTGAGAATCGACGATCGTCCACCGTTCCGCTCCGGCCAGCACTATGACGTGCGATTGACCGCACCCGATGGATATCAGGCACAGCGCAGCTACTCAATCGCTTCCGCGCCCGAATCCGAGGGCGTAATCGATCTCACCATCGAGATAATTGAGAGCGGCGAGGTATCGCCGTTTTTTCATCAGGTTGTGAAGGTGGGAGACGAGATCAAGATGCGAGGACCAATTGGCGGGCCATTCACTTGGACTTCAGACACGGGTGGTCCCCTGCTGCTGCTCGCTGGCGGATCAGGAGTGGTCCCGTTGATGTCAATGCTGCGGCACCGCAGCGCCGCTGGATCATCGGTGCGGACGGCACTGATCTACAGTGCGCGAACCACAGTCGATGTGATCTACCGAGATGAACTGGGAAATTTCGAGTCCGAAGATACGGAAGTGCGCTCGACCATCACGTTGACCAGAGAGGACGATGCGGGCTGGACCGGCGAACGCGGCAGAGTCAGCACAAGACTAATCGACGACGCACTGGCGTTCCTTAAGACGACGAACGCGAAAGTGTTTGTGTGTGGCCCTGATGGATTCGTAGAAGCCGCCGCCGAGCTTGCACTTGCGGCCGGGGTACCGTTCCAGTCGATCAAGACCGAGCGGTTCGGCCCTTCCGGGACTTAGCGGGTTTTGTTCGTTTGCGCTTCTGCTCCGGCGCTGGGCTCCAACCAAACCAGGCCTGGTTTGGTTGCACTCCGTACACTTCACAAGCGCCGCAACCAGGTGTGTTGAACCGCATGACTCACACACGAAGTGACTCTGAATATCGTGAAGCAATGACCGCTCCGAAGCAGCTGCGAGTTCTGGCAAAGTAGCCGCGCGCCGAGATTTGCCCTCGGTGAGATCGCCATCTGCGGGTTCGATCAGCGAACTGTTTTTTCGCTCCAGGTCCTCGACTTTTTGTTCGAGCTCCTCAATCTGCGTCATACGCTTTTTGAGATCCGAAACATCGCCCTGCAAGAAGTTGAGGCTTGCGATATGGGAGCTGAGATTGCCCAGCGTGTCAGAAGTCATGATTTGTGACCGCCTTCCCGGCCCTCAGCGAATCGTCCGATATGCCGCATCTGACTAGGCAACCTCAAGTACCCGGGCCGGCTTATCTGCTACGGGAGTCAGCAGCACCGGACAGACGCCAGCGCGGATCACAGCATCGGTAACACTGTCCAGGACAAGCCGAGATCGTTGTGCCCGCCGGGGTCGAGTCAGAGCGAACAGAGTGCCGGGATTCTTTGTGGCGAACTCCACAAGATCGGAGGCCGGTTTTCCTGACATCCCCTCTCCGCGCGCCTCGATTCCGTTGAGCGACGACCGGCGCATTATGGCGATCAGATAGTCCTTGCTCTCCTGTTCAGCCCGCTCAACGGCCTCAGCTGAAGCGAACTGATGGCCAGCGCCGCTCGATCGCAGGTAGATCAACTCTGCCCCGAGCGCTTTTGACATCTCGGAAGCTGCGGGGATAGCTGCCTCGGCCTGTTTTGAGCCATCGAGGCCAACAACCACTTGCCGGAAGCCGTAGAGCGCGCTGCCATGCGAGCCGGAGTGGATAGGTCGGGTCAAGATAACCGGGGTCTTCGAGTACTCCAGCATCCTTGATGCGACACTTCCCAACGATTCCGTGTCCGTACCGCTCCAGCCATGGGTAGCCATCACAATGAACGCACCCTGCTTGTCGGCCAGCTCCTGTAGTGCCAGCGAGGCGTCACCCACCGGCACATGTACGTCGCACGAAATACCGCGAACAGCCAGGCGGCCCTGATTCTTAGTCAGGTAGTCCTTAGCCGCTTGAACGTCGCCATAAAGCCCATCGAAGGAGCGGTTGCGAGCGATCTTGTCTGTACGAACAGGTTGCCCACCCACGATACCGTAATGGACCGATTCCTCCGTAGTCGAAGGATCGACCGACCGGAACAACGTCACGGGCAGATTCATCTTGACACCCAGCGCCGCAACAAGCGGTAATACGGCTTCGGAAACCCGAGAGCCGTCGAGGGGGACAATTAGATGATCGATGGTCGGCATATTTGATTTAGACCTGTGTGCCCACGATTAACTTTCCGCTATTCTCCAGAGCCGGGCATCCGTGCCTGCCGCCGAATAACTACGCAAGACTCCCCACGGGGCATGATTTCCTTCCTCCCCGCCCGCACGATGGGTACAACGAGTTCATAATGCACGCCATCACAAAGATATGGCCTGTGCCAGACCTCAAAGAGAAAGGGATAGTTCCCAACGATGAGATCAACTGGAAATTTCGTTGAGACCGACACGACACCCAAGATTTGCCTGACTGTGCGCGACCTGGAGACGAGAACGCTGCGCCGCGTGAAGCAGCTAGGCGTCGACACCGTGCTGATGTCGGCAACGGGTATCGAGTGGTCGGAAGAGTCGATCACCTCTCGGCAGGCCACACTTGCCGAAGCCGACCTCACGCTTGGCAACATGATGATCTCCGGCTTTCCAAACACGATTTACGGACGTAACGGACGCGATGAGGAGATAGAGAAACTTCAGGAGACGATTCGCGCTGCTGGGAGAGCCGGGCTTCCGGTGATTGAGTACAACTTCTACGCTCACCGCATCACCGAGGGCTACCGTAAGGCCGAAGGGCGCGGTGGCGCAAAGCTGACGAGTTTTGATTACGATCGCGTCAAGGATCTCCCTCCCCTCCCGGAGGAAGGCGCCCACACGCTGGATGAGATGTGGGACAACGTCACCTACTTCCTCCAGGCGGCCATCCCGGTGGCCGTCGAAAGCGGCGTTCGCATGGCGCTGCATCCAAACGACCCACCACCGCCCATCAGCCGTGGTTCTGGTCAGATCATGGGCAGCCTTGAAGGCTGGAAGAAACTCGTCGATATCGTCGACTCCCCGGCCAACGGAATGACGTTCGACTGCGGCGTAACCCGCGAACTTGGCGAAAACCCGATTGAAGTAGCCCGATACCTGGGTGAAAAAGACCGCATTAACCACGTCCACTTCCGCAACGTAATCACGCACATACCTCGTGAAAAGTACACAGAAGTGTTCTTGGATCAGGGTGAGGTGGACATGCTTGGCGTAATGGAAGAGCTGGTACGGCAGAAGTATCCACGCACCCTCTATCCGGAGCACCCTCCGCAGATGGATGTTGATCTGGAGAATCCCGACGAGAGCATCTCATCCGGCATGTTCACCGGTTTCGCCTACACAGTTGGATACGCTCGAGCCACCATGCAAGCGGCCCTGGCCAATCAGTCAAACTAGTGGATTTCGCGTCCTGTCCCCTCTCCCATTTCGGGATAGGGTTAGGGTGACGGGGGCTGTTAGGCTGCCGCCCCGCGACCAGTGCGCGTGCGCTAGGCACCGCCCAATTCCATCAACCGCGGATAACGAATAAACTCAATCTAATCCAAGGAGACCATCAACATGCCTGGCAAAGTAGTAGATATCCGCCTCAACATCGCCTCCGGCCAGCCCATGAAGGTTGTCGAGAGCGCCGAAGTGATTGCCAACACGGGCCTGGCCGGTGATCGCCACGCGAAATCCGGTAGCTCTCGACAAATTCTCGTGATGGATAAGTCGGTCATGGACACTCTCGGCGTTGAAGCCGGTCAAATTCGAGAGAACCTCACCGTTGAAGGACTGGATATTTTCAGTCTTCAGCCCGGCCAGAAGCTAACAATCGGGGATTCTCTTGAGTTCCAGGTTGGGGGACTCTGTGATCCATGTTCGTTCATTGAAACAATTCGCCCCGGTCTGCTCGAAGAGATCGACGGCAAGCGCGGCCTCTTTGTCACGCCACTGGGCGGCGGAGAGATCAGCGTTGGCGACGAAGTCTCAATATCCGGCTAACGCCCGGTCGATGACAAGTTCCCGAATCTGAGTGCACCCCGCAAAGAACCTACACGCGAGTGCTAGACTTCACCGCCGTGTGACCAATTGAAAACCCCTCAACAATGGACTGTTAAATGAACGGCATCGAATACCTCGCGAGAATTCTTAAAGACGAAGGCGTCGAATGGATCGCTTGTTTCCCAAGTCATCCCCTGATTGAAGCAGCAGCCAAAGAGGGCATCCGCCCAATCGCATTCCGCCACGAGCGCGGAGCTGTCATGGCCGCCGATGGCTTCTCCCGGGTGAGCGGCCCCAACACATTTGGCGTGGTGATGATGCAGTCACAGGCCGGTGCTGAGAACTCAGTTGGTGGACTTGCCCAGGCAAATGCTGACAATATTCCAATACTCGTTCTTCCGGGCGGAAACGCAATCGACAGACTGCACATCAGCCCAAACTTTTCCGCGGTAAAGACGTGGGAGACAGTCGTCAAATCGGCAGAATTCGTCACCAAGCCAGAAGCCACCGGCACGGTCCTGCGCCGTGCATTTCACAAACTTCGGACCGGCCGCCCAGGTCCTGTAGCCGTTGAACTTCCCGTCGATATCATGTCCCAGCCGATCCCTGAGGAGGCGATGAACTACACCTCACCCGGCGTGATCAGGTCAATGCCGTCTGCCTCAGACATCAAAGACGTTGTAGCAAAGCTGGTCAGTGCCAAGAACCCTCTCCTCTGGGCAGGTCAGGGCGTGATGAGGGCGGATGCGACCGCAGAGCTACAGGAATTCGCTGAGCTGCTTGATATCCCAGTCTTCACCACTATGCCGGGCAAGTCTGCTTTCAATGAAACTCACCCGCTATCGGTAGGCGCTGGCTGCGGAACAACCACCTCGCATGCACGACAGTGGATTGAGGAGTGTGATGTTCTCTTCGCGATCGGCGCTTCGCTGACAAGTTCTAGCTATGCGCAGAAGATTCCCGATGGAAAGTTTGTGATTCATTCGGTAGTGAACGCCGAAGAGATCAACAGCGATACCCCGGTATCGATCGGCCTCGCTGGCGATGCAAAACTCACGCTGGCAGCGCTAATCGATGAAGCGAAGGCCGTCGTCGGCGAAGGTGGCCGCACCACCGGCGTACGGGAGCGGGTTGCCGCTGCACGAGCGGAGTGGGAGGCCACATGGCTGCCCTACCTGACCAACGATGATGCACCACTGAGCCCCTACAGGGTCATCCATGAAATGAACCAGAATCTGGATCACGATAACTCGTCAGTGACCCACGACGCCGGCGCTCCCCGTGACATGATCGTACCGTTCTACACCGCGACCACACCGCACAGCTACATTGGCTGGGGCAAGACGACTCACCTTGGCTTTTCTATCCCGCTGATGATTGGCGCCAAGATGGCGATGCCAGATCGGTTCTGCGTCAACATGATGGGAGACGGTGCATTTGGCATGTCCGGTCTCGATATCGAGACATCTGCTCGCGCAGGTATCCCAATCACCACGGTGCTACTCAACAACGGCATCATGGCGACCTACCCTGGAGGATTCCCAACTGCGCAAGAGCAGTTCGGCGTATCCCACATGCAGGGCGATTACGCAGCCATCGCAATGGGAATGGGCGCTGAGGGCCTGCGAGTTGAGACGCCGGCCGAGATGGGGCCAGCAATCAAGAAAGCCCAGCAGCTCAACAGTGACGGTAAGACAGTCCTGATCGATGTAAAGACCCGAAACGAAGACTCCCGCTCACCGGACAGGTTCGCCTAGCCGAGGGTTTGCTCCTTCTCCCAATGGGAGAAGGTTGGGATGAGGGCGTATTGCATAAGGAGTACACCCCCTCATCTCTGATTCGCGAGCACCGAAATCAGGTTTCCGGAGGCCGCTCGACCTGTCCTCGATGTAATCGGGAAGGGCACCTGATTTCTGCGCGCCATCAACCGCATTCGTCACCCCACGCGTAGCGGCAATTCACGAATTGCACGCCTACATCCTCACCGTACATGGGAGCTTCGTATCCCCGCGCCTTTGGCGCCAGTAGCACCTCTGGTGGCTCACCAGTTGGTGTAGGAGCCATCGTTTCTGTGTAGGTGGGGCGGTTCTGAGAATCTGAACGGCTCTGTTAGAGCGTCCTCATCTACCTCAACACCCAGCCCCGGCTGATCTAGCACCGTCACCCTGCCTGGCTCAATCTTCGGCTGAACCGGGAAGAACTTCGGATCGTAGAAATTGTTGTTTTCACCCGGCGACTCTCGAATCTCCAGCCATGAGAAGTTCGGTACTGCCATCGCCATGTGTGAAGTCGCGGCAACGCAGATCGGCCCCAGCGGATTGTGCGGCATCAAGTCGATGTAGTGCGCCTCCGCCCAACCGGCCACTTTCATGGCCTCGGTGATTCCGCCAACATTGCAGACATCGATGCGGGCGAAGTTGGTGAGTCCCTTCTCGATATAAGGCAGGAACTGCCACTTGGAGGCGAATTCTTCACCAAGCGCGAACGGGATGTTCGTCATCTTGCGAAGTTCTATGTAGGCCTCGGGCGTCTCGTCCCTGATCGGCTCCTCAAGGAAGTCCAGCGTGTCCGGCCGGAGCTTGTTGCAGAACGACGCCGCCTCGGCCACAGAAAGACGGTGATGGTAGTCGATACCGATAACTGGCTCTGGTCCCAACGCCTCGCGGGCAGCGTTGAGCGCGACCGCTGTGGCGGCGATCGACTCACGCGGCTCGTAAAGTTCCTCGTCTTCCTCATCTCTGTAGTTCACACTGAGGCGAAACGCCTTGTACCCGGCATCCCATAACTTCTGGCCCATCGCAACGACCTCTTCGGTGTTTCTACCGCCACCGGAAGCGAACGTTGGAACCCAATCACGATGCTTGCCACCCAGCAACTCGTACACCGGAACGCCCAGCTTCTTGCCTGCAATGTCATGCAGAGCGATATCAATGGCAGAAATCGCGCCTGTGAGCACTCGCCCGCCCTCGAAATACTGTGAGCGATACATCTCCTGCCACATGCGGCCGCGGCGCATTGGATCCTGGCCCAGAAGGAACTCACGATAGTGCTCCACCGCGCCCTGAACGGCCAGCTCACGACCCGACACGCCCGACTCACCCCAGCCGTAGATCCCTTCGTCAGTCTCTATCTTGACCAGCATCTGGTTGCGAGTGCCAATCCAAACGGGGAATGTCTTTATGTCGGTGATCTTCAACGTTTGGTTCCTTCATGAATTTGGAGGTCTGGAGCATCCGAGTCTCGCACACATCTCGCAGTGGATACTCTACCCTGTGCCAAGTCAACGCAGACGTATCACTGCGTCCTGAAAATCAGTACGGCCAGGGCTTCTGTGTCCATCTTCAGAGCCGGAGAATCCCGTGTTTCGCATACAAAAAGACCTGTTCGATCAGGCCAAGCCTGACTCTCTTAGCCTCTCTACGGTGCGGGGTGAGCACACCTTGCTCTACAAGGCCGCGGATAACGAGTACCGGTTCTGCCATCATCCAAGCCTGGCCGTTTTCAACGACCGCATCTTCTGCTGCTGGTCAAACGGATTGACTGGCGAGGACGAGCCGGCGCAACGCATCCTGATTAGTTCCAGTGCAGACGGACGCTCATGGTCCGAGCCAACTGTGCTGGCCACGCCTGATGAAGAAAATGGAGCACTCGTGGCATCTGGATTCCATGTCACTGAGGAGTCGCTGATCTGCTACTTCAGCACCACTTACGGCGATAATTTTCATGAGGACGTACATCTGAGCGCTATCGCCTCGGCAGACGGCGTCTCATGGAGTTCTCCTACCCGCATCGCATCTGGTTTTTTTATAGAAGGCCCACGCCATCTCGCTGATGGTCGATTACTGCTTGGCGGTGAACACGTTGGCGGAAGCAGAACAAACGATGGTCTGCGCATGCGGCTGCTCTACACAGATGAGCCCGATGGCCTATCGGGCTGGCAGGAAGCGTCAATAGTTCCCGAGGCACCCGATGATTTCCAGTACACAGAGCCAAACATGGCGATACGCCAAGACGGTGTGCCTGTGATCGGTTTCCGCAGTCAGACGGGGTATCTTTTCGCCAGCTCCAGTGACGATAACGGCGCAACGTGGTCAACTCCGCAGAAAACAAACTTCCCGGACTCCACATCCCGCTTCTTTCTGCGGACGCTGCCAACCGGACAGACCATCATGATCAACAACCCCAGCGCCACGCAGTACGATCGAAGGGTGCTGGCCCTATCAACCAGTGATGATGGCATTACGTTCGACAGGTCGGTCGCACTGCGCAGTGAGCTTGCAACGCAGGACTTTGGTGGCAATCACAAGGTCGATGGCTGGCAGTACCCTAACGCGCTCGTCTGGAATGACATGCTCATCGTCGCCTACTCGATCAACAAGGAAGATATCGCAGTAACCCGAATCGCGATGGACTCATTACAGGTGTAGATCGCCCCCCAAGATGCTCCAGGAAGCCAGAGAAGATGCGAGGGTCAATCTCCCCTGCGTTGTAGGCAGTATCAAGATGTGCGATGGCTTCCAATGGTGGCTCCAACCCTGGTTGTGGCAGGTTTGAAACCGGCCTATGTATTGGCCCCAGGTGGGATGATAACGATCAAGTCCGCAGTCTACCCTTTGCTCCAATCCGTCCCAGGCGTCCTCCAAGGCCGTATGATTCCACCTTGTCAGAGCCTTCCCCTCCCCCAGTTGTGTATGGAGTACACGGTGTGAGACATCTGTTTATCGACGATCATGAGGTTGAAGAAGTTGTCAATCTCGCGCGGAAAATCCATCAGCCGGAGAAGTTCGAGCGCAATGCAGTGATCCGGCCCGAGCACCGGTGGGAGAACATGTTCATCCGCACCTGGGGTGGCCCGGTGTGGGATCCCGCCACCAACCTTTTCAAGATTATCTATCTTGGCACTGCTGCAAGAGATGTCGCGGCGGTGGGCACTGGTGAAGCCGCAGTTCTGGATGAGACCGGCGAAAGCGGCTCGCTGGGCAGCTACTCTTGCATTGCTACGTCCACCGATGGTGTGAACTGGGAAAAGCCTTTTCTGGGCCTTCATGACTACGATGGCCTGATGTGGGACAAGAGTCCTATCGGCACCGAAAACAACATCATCCCATCGATTAATGGCCACATCAGGGGGCCGATCTATCACTCGTCGGAACAAAATCCAGATAAACGATTCAAGGGCCTCGTATACCGCGACCGCAATCTCTATACCGTGGCGTCACCCGACTGCATTCACTGGGAAGAGTTGGATATCCCACCTCAATCTAGCCTGGATGTGTCTGAGCTGACTTATGACGAACAAGATGACCAGTTCATCTCCACCGTCAAGCATCGTGGCCCATATGGCCGCTGCTTCTGGCTCTCTACGAGCGGTGACTTTGAGAACTGGACTGAGCAAGAACTTATTTTTCACGCTGACCAGCAAGATCAGGAAAACGGCTTCAAGCGCCTGCAGCGGCTCATAGACGATGATCGTTATCTCTCGCCCGTCTACAACCGACCGGAGGAGTGGCGCACAGACATTTACCACTTCCCAGTGATTCGCTATGAAGGCCTCTATCTTGCCCTTCCGGTCATGCACCACTGGGCCGGCAGCCACCCGCCACTGTTCGAAAACGTGGATAGCCGTAAGACTGTGGAACTTGCGTCAAGCCGCGATCTTCGAAACTGGGATCGCGTTGCAAACCGCGCTCCATTCATGGAGCTATCGCAGACCGGCGAAGGTCGTTACGACACAGGCCAGATCGGCACTACTAATGGCATGATCCGTCGCAATAACGAACTCTGGTTCTACTACACCGGCATGAAACATCGGAATCTATCGGTTCACGACACCCTCAATTTCGGATACCTGGACGCTAGCGCAATCTTGATGGCCCGTTTGCGACTCGATGGCTTCGTTTCACTCAAAGGCGGTATTGAGTGGGGTTCTGTGATCACGAAACCCATCAAGCTCACCGGTCCACAACTTCGCGTCAACGTTGATTCGTGGCGAGGACAACTCAAGTCAGAACTTCTGGATGCTCAGACCAACCAGCCAATCCGGGGCTTCGCTCTGGAAGACTCGATACCCATCGTTCTCGATAGCGCCGACGAGCCACTGCGGTGGAGCAACGCCGACATATTGTCTCTTCAAGGGCGCGCCGTGAAAGTTCGCTTTGCCCTGCTAAATGCAGAACTTTACTCATATTGGATAGAAGACTAAATCGAGGATTGATAGATGTCTCCTGCCAGGCCACAGGTGGCTGATGACGAGCCCAACGACCGCTACGGCTACTCTTGTTACGTGCTGCTTATCCCGGCACCAGCGGAGATCATCGATGCGCAGCAGGCCATCTGGCGTCGATATCCATCACCACGAACCGCCATTCCCGCCCACATCACCGTGAAGGGTACGTTTGTGCAGATCACTGATTTCGATGAGTTGCTGGAAAGGGTTCAGGAAGTAATGACGGGCGTCCAACAGTTCTGGATCAGTTTCGAGAATGCTGAGGTGGAATGGCGTGAGAAGGCTGGTGTATTGGTTGCTCCGGTATTCCAGGAAATACAGAACCTTCACGACAGGCTCGTTCAGGAGATTTCGCCGATCAGCAAACTCAGGTACCCGGATGACCCGTACCAGGTGCATATGAGCCTGACTTCAAATTACGACCCTGAGGAACTCTTGGAAGTTGAGTCCGCATTCGATGAGTTCGATCCCGGTTCCGGATTCCAGGCGACCGCGGTGGAGCTATGGGCACGGGTTGGTCCGTCGGTCGGAGGCAAGTGGGGTTTCATGAAGCGGTATCCACTTTTAACGTAGTCAGGAGACATCAAGGGAGTCAGGTATGGGTAAGAAAGGCGCGAAAGCCACTTCAGCAGCGGCATCTGTTGCGGCGGAAATGGTAGAGGCACTCAGGCCGGTAGGCGAAGTGACCTCGAAGTCGATGTTCGGCGGCTACGGCATCTTCGAAAGCGGCACTATGTTCGCCCTGGTTAGCCCGGAAGCCGAGCTATTCTTCCGAGCTGATGATCAAAGCCGGAAGCGGTATGAAGACGCCGGAAGCAGCCAGCACAAGCCGATGCCCTACTTCGAAGTGTCGGCAGATGTAATGGAAGACGACTCCACCCTCATCGAGTGGGCAGAGGAAGCGGCGCAAGTGGCGCACGCAGCAAAGAAGAAGTAGTCGTCCAACGGCTACGGACTGACGCTAGTCGACTATGACTTGGGCTTGCGGCGCTGATCCTGATCGGCCATGTCGGAGCCCATAGCACCGATAAGTATTCCGACAGTTGCCATCGCAACGATGAATATCACGCCTGCAAGTCCACCAAGAATTTGATCCACGATTCTTGCCTCCGTAAACAAAATTTATCGTGGATCAACGGACTCGCTCTAGGCTCAAGCGGCGCACAATACCGCAGTTCAAGTGAGCCAATGGTATCAATGGGGTAGGTGTGAGCACGGAGGTGGGAACGCCGTGGCGCGCCGATGTCACCAGAGGCCTAGCCCTCGGCCCGCTCCCTGAGAGCGGCGTTATTGAGCTGGAATTTGGTGGGCCCGGCAGGATTTGAACCTGCGACCAATCGGTTATGAGCCGACTGCTCTAACCACTGAGCTACAGGCCCACGCTAGCGGCGAGGATTAAGTATCGCATCTGTGCGTAGCGGCGCGGAATGGCCTCGTAGCGGCACGTTGCACGTGCAGGCGATTCCAGGGCATCGCCAATTCGTCTTTCCGGCGTAGGCCGGAATCCAGGCGGGGGATTTGATGGGCGCGATAAGCGGTGTAGACGCTGCTCAATGAAGCTTGCTTGGTAATCGACCACGCCCTCACCCTAGCCCTCTCCCAGTGGGAGAGGGGATAAATCCTGCGCCTCCCCATCTTGGGAGGCGACAACACAACTCCTCTCCCATTTCGGGAGAGGATTGAGGTGAGGGTGGCTGCTCGACTTAGCGGCTGGGCTGGGCTCGCAGGTCTGTCATGTAGGCGCCTTTCAGCGTCTCCGTATCGAACTCGATTGGCTTTTCGCCGAGTGCGTACTCGTAGAGCGCTGCCTTGAAGATGCCTTCGAGGGCCCCGACTACGCCGATCGCTATCGAGATCGTAATCACACCAACGATGATTCCCAGGATTGGGAAGATCGCGAAGAATAGCAGCGCTGGCAGAATCGCGATAACTCCGGCGATCAGGTAGACAAGCTGGAACCCAAACGACGATGTGATCTGTCGACCCCAAGTATCTCGGACCATGCCTGCGGAGCGCTTGATGGAGCCAATCGGGCTTTTGCCCTCGTTGACCAGCACCGGCACCACGAAGAATGTCATGAGGGACCAGGCGCCACCGATCATGTTGATGACTAATCGGCCCATGAAACCATCCTGTCGACTACGTAGGATCTGCAGTATCAAGCCCACGCTGGCCGAAATAATCGCCCATCCCAGGATCTGGGGAATGTGTTTCATCGCCACCGCCATACCGGATGAGATATTCGGGTCGCCGCCGCGCAGGCGCTCAAGAGCTGCTGCGATGAGTGCTGAGTTGAAAAATATCATCACAAAGTAGACAGAGATATAGAGCAGGACCAGCAACACAATATCGCCCGGGTTGTAGGACTGAGCCTGCCCTGCCACTTGCGCATTGCCTTGCTGATCTGCGATCTCCTGTGCCCGGTCGATCGCACCTGTCGCCGACGCAATCAGGAAAAATACTCCGAGAACGATCAGGCTGCCTACGATGCCGAAGATCGGGAACCAGATGAGCTCCTTATCCTTCATCAGGACTCGCCAGCTCATCTTCATCAGTTGAAATGTGTGGCCTATGGTGTGAAACATTGCGGCAGTAATTGTCTCCGTTGTATTCGTCTACTTGGGGTCGGGCCAGTTGGTTGGAGTGGCTGACACGCTTCTGGATTAGCAGTACTATCCCACAACTTTGATCTAACGCCCAATATTTCTGTTCGCCAGATTTACCCAGAGCTATGAGGATTTCCAGATGAAGATTACCAATGTTGAGATGGAAGTGTATCGCTGGCCGCGCCGCACACCCATCACCAACGGCCTCTACACGTACACCCACGCCGGAATAAACGTGATCAACGTTGAGACCGATGAAGGCGTTACGGGTATTGGCATCGGCGCCAGCATTCAGGATGCACCAGAAGTTGGCGTGGCAATCCTCAACCACATCAAGCAGGTAGTCATCGGCAAAGACCCGCTCGATATCGAGCGCCACTGGCATGAAATGTGGCGACCCAAGCTCGTCGGCCGGCGTGGCATTACCACTCGTGTCATCGGTGGACTGGATATCGCACTCTGGGATCTCAAAGGCAAGATGGCCGGGATGCCGCTGTACAAGCTGCTTGGCGGGTTCACCAATAACGTCCCCGCGTACATTGCCGGCGGCTACTACGAGGAAGGCAAAGGCCTGAAGGAACTTGCCCAGGAGATGGAAGAGAACCTGGAGGTGGGCGCCAAAGCCGTCAAGATGAAGGTTGGCGCGGTTTCTATTAACGAAGACGTGGAGCGCGTCCGCGTCGTTCGAGATGCCGTTGGCCCCGATATTAAGGTGATGGTGGATGCCAACAACGCGTACCGGCACTACGAGGCCATCGAGTTCGCACGCAAAATTGAGAACTACGACGTCTTCTGGTTCGAAGAGCCGGTCGAGCCCGACGATTACATCGGCCAACGCGAGATCACCCGCTCTACGTCAGTTCCTATCGCCGCTGGCGAGAACGAGTACACGCGCTACGGCTTCCGCGACATGATCAACCACCGGGCGGTGGATATTTTGCAGCCCGATGCGCTTGTGATGGGTGGCATCACAGACTTCATGAAAGTGGTTGCGCTAGCCCAGGCGAACGACCTGGATATCGCTCCGCACGGTGCCCAAGAGGTCCACATTCACCTGGTCTGCGCCATCTCGAACGGCCTGATTCTGGAGTACTACCGGGAATCAACAGACCCCATGCACGGAAAAATCTACAAAGAGACTGTCCAGATCAAAGACGGGAACGTGTATGCGCCCGATCGTCCCGGGTTGGGTTTGGAGCTAAATCGGGAGGCTCTGAAAGAGTTCAGAATTGCCTGATCTGGGCCGCTGAATATCCTCACGCATCTAACACGGCACAAAGTGCAAAATGACCAGCGTCGTAACTGGCACCCTGTGCTAATCTTGAACTACTGAATTCTCGAAGGAAATCGACCGGATTCCCATTGTAAAAAGTGAATTGAGGCTCTGGTAATGGAACAGGTCTATCGGGACGCTGTAAGCCAGCTAAAAGACGATAAGCCCGTGGTGCTCGCCACCGTCGTCAGAACATCGGGATCAACGCCTCAGAAGCCGGGCGCGAAGCTACTTGTCCGTGAGGATGGAAGCGGCGTTGGCACGCTGGGCGGCGGCTGTGTGGAAGGCGATATCTGGTTCGCTGCCAAAATGCTTATGAAGGGCACTGGCGGCGCGCAGGTGCGCGATTACGAACTGAACGAGGACCTGGCAGCTGAAGACGGCCTCATCTGCGGCGGCACCATGTATTTCCTGATCGACCCCGTTCGAGACACCGATGATCTGCTGCCCTTCGCCGAAGAGATAGTGTCGGCTTACGATGGCGGCGTCCCGGTGGCGATCGCCAGCGTGGTCAAAGCTCCTGAAGACTCCGGCGCGTCAATCGGCTCAAAGCTGATGGTGCGTGAGAACGGCACAACCGAAAGTACACTTGGCTCACCGGAATTGGATGAGGACGCCAGCCTGCGCGCCCGCAAACTCATGGCGATGGGCAAGCAGGAGTACGTGACGCACCCCAGTGGCGTGGAGTACTTCCTGGAGGCGTACACAACGCCGCCCCGCCTGATCCTCGCTGGCGGTGGTCACGTTGCGAAGGCGCTGGCGCCTGTTGCCGCAAGCGTCGGATTCAAGATCACCGTTATTGACGACCGCCCCGAGTTCGCCAATGAAGAGCGGTTCCCCGAAGCCGATGCGGTGTATACGGAAGATTTCGTTGACGCCCTCAATCGAATTCCCATCAACGCCAACACGTTCATCGTCATTGCTACGCGTGGCCACCGCTACGATGACACCGCTCTGGAAGCCGCGGCGCAGTCGAAAGCAAGCTACGTTGCGCTTCTGGGCAGCAAGCGGAAAACGATCCTCATCTATGAAGCGTTGATCGAACGCGGTCTCCCCATAGAACGGGTGCGAGAGTTGCGGGCGCCGAGCGGTCTGGATATCCAGGCGCGAACTCCAGAAGAGATCGCCGTGAGCATCGTGGCTGAGATGCTGATGTTCAGGCTCGGCGGCGATGGCCGACCGATGAAGCTTGAAGAGCGCCACCTGACGCGAATTGAGTCCAAATCCGCCGTGACCGCAGCAGCCGACTAAATTTCACACTTGGACCGCACGGAGCTGGACCGTTGACGGTTTGCGCAATCATCCTCGCTGCCGGGGAGTCGTCTCGGATGGGCACACTCAAACCACTGCTTGACTGGTTTGGCGCGCCTTTGGTGCAGCGCCAGATCGAGTCCCTCAAAGCTGGCGGCGTTGACGAGATTTACGTAGTGACTGGCAACCGCGCCTACGAGGTGCAGGAAGCTGTGCGGGGTGAGGGTGTGCAGAGCGTCATTAATCCCCACTACCGAGAAGGCAAGTCAACCTCCATCAAGGCTGGATTGGCGGCGCTGCCCAAAAGCACAACTACGATCATGCTTCTGGCGGTCGACCAGCCCAGGCCAGCGTGGCTAATTGAGAAAATGCTCGCCTCGCACCTGGAAACTGACGCTTTGATCTCCTGCCCTCGATACGATGGTCACGGCGGCCACCCACTGATTTTCGATGGGACGCTACGCCAGGAACTTGACGCTATTTCTGAAGAGTCACAGGGCGTCCGCAAAGTGATGAAGGCGCACGCTGATGAGGTCAACTGGGTTCCGATCGATTCGGCCATCGTCCGATTGGATATGAACACCCCGGAAGCATACGAAGCGGCGAAGGATACGTTCGGCGGACCTGAAGGTCAGGCGTGACCCAGAATACTCAAACAACGATTGAATCGGCGCAGGAGTATCTCAGCGGATCTCATATCGACGGCTGGCTGCTACGGGACTACTTCGACGCCAACCCCATCTTCTGGAACGTCCTGGGCGGCCATGCGAACAACGTAACGCGCCCGTGTTGGCTCTTCATTCCGACTGACGGCGATCCAACGCTTTTGGCCCACGGTGTGGACGCAGGGAGATTCGCCGAACTCTGGGATGAACTGGGCGAGGCGACGGCCTCAGTAACCCCCTACTCAAGCCGTGCCTCTCTGATACACGAACTCACCGCCCTGCTCGCCGGCTCTTCCACAATCGCCATGGAGTACTCACCTGAAGGTGCGCTTCCAAGAGTCGGCAGGACGGATGCGGGGTCTGTCGAGCTAGTTCGCAGTCTTGGCGTCGAAGTTGTCAGTTCTGGCAACGTCCTTCAGCACGCTACGGAGCGTTGGTCGCCTGAGCAACTCGACTCACACAGGTACGCCGCGGAACGGCTGACCACAATCGTTCACAATGCGTTCGATTTCGTCTCCGAAAACATCAACTGGAAACTCACGGAACACGATCTGGCTGAGTTCATCCGTGGCCGCTTTGACCGGCTTGGGCTGATCACCACCGACGGGCCGGCGGTAGCAGTTAATGCGCACTCATCAGACCCGCACTACGAACCCCAGCCCGCCGGAAGTGCGGTGCTCAGGCGCGGTAGCTGGCTACTCATCGACCTGTGGGCGCGTCAGAAAGATGTGCCGGATTCCATGTATGCCGACATCACGTGGACCGCGTTCCTTGGCGATACGCCGTCTTCCGAGCATCGCCGCGTGTTCGATGCAGTAATCAGCGGGCGTGACGCTGCTGTGGAACTGATCCAAGACCGCGTGACTTCAGGTGAGCCAATCGAAGGCTGGGAGGCCGACCGACGGGCGCGGGACGTGATCTCCGCCGCAGGATTTGGTGATGAGTTCATCCATCGCCTCGGACACTCCCTCGGACGCACTGTCCACAGCAACGCCGTAAATCTCGATGATTGGGAAACTCACGACACCCGCAACCTGTCCCCCGGCCTCGGCATCACAGTCGAGCCCGGCGTGTACACAGAAGACTTCGGAGTCCGTTCAGAGATCGACCTCTACATTGGTGAGGGATTGGTTGAGATCACCACGGAACCGCAGACGGAGATCTACCTGATCGGGGTGTAGTGATTGATCCTGCACTGCCCCTGGTAGCCGTGGGGCTTGCCCTTCTTATGGGGAGCAACACACATACTCAAAGCACTGTCATCCTGGGCGGCTCCGCGACCGGGATCTC
>DBZV01000070.1:4356-9250 GCA_002311865.1 Dehalococcoidia bacterium UBA1151 | reverse complement strand
GGGGGGGGGGCGCCCCCCCGGGGCCCCCCGGGAGCCGAAACGGCTGCAGGATGACATTTCGAGGATTGTGGTTGGCTTAAATACCGTGGGCAGGGATGCCAACAAGATGCCAGCCCTCCCGGCCTAACCCCCCACCTGCGTACCTATCCCCTGCTCTACTGCCTGTCGATAGACCCACTCTCCGACTGCTATATCTTCAAGCGCCACGCCTTGTGACTCAAACAGCGTCACATCGTCCTTGAACTCACGGCCGGGGATAATTCCGCCAACTACGTCAGAAAGCGGTCTCACCTGCTGCCACATTAGGTGGCCTGACTCTACCGCTCGCATCAGATCAGCGCACTCGAATTTCGCCTGATCCACATCGTCCGTAGCGATCAGGTTCGCCGCGGTGACGGCTCTGGTATCCAACTCACGCTTCAACCAACTGTTGGCGCCAGCCGCGTTGATGTGCACACCCTTCGCCACGTTATCGCCCAGCAGTACCGGTTCTGTTGCATTCGTAACAACGATCACCACGTCTGCGCCATCAACCACTGCCTCAACCGAATCGGCAGGAGATACGCTCAGCTCAAGATCCGTTGTGGCGGCGTTGGCAAAACCAACCCTGTTTTCTTCTGATCGTGAGTAGACTCTGGCGGAGGTTATCGGCAGCGCTGCCGCCACCGCTTCGAGTTGAGTGCGGGCCTGGTACCCAGAGCCGATCACGGCTACAACGCTGGATTCAGGGCGTGCCATGTACTTAGTAGCCAGTCCGCTCGCCGATCCCGTCCGGATCTGGCCCATGCGGTTTGCTTCGATAATTGCCAGGAGGCCTTCACCACGGGTGCTGTACAGAAGCACGTGAAACCCCACTCCACCAGACGCCGCGGTATACGACTTCTGCCCCACAACGCCCTTCTCGTGCCATGCGGATGACATGAGGTTGTAGCTACCTCGCTCCAGCGGAATTCGTGATCGCGGAACGTTGACAGCTTTGCCCGCCGCCTGGGCTTTGAACGCCTCGTCCAGCAGGTCGATCGCCTTCGGCACGGTGAGCAGTCGGTTGACATCGGATTCGGTTAGATAAAGCGGCACAGTGGCTGGTCTCCCTATTCGTACGCGTGAAAGTGGTTAAGTGGTCCGTGACCCCGGCCAATCGGGTAGGCGTGTCTGATCGCTTCAGTCACATAGTCCTTAGCGGCCTCGACCGCGGCGAATACATCATCCCCTTTGGCCAGTCCGCTGGCGATGGCGGACGAGAATGTGCAGCCGGTGCCGTGTGTGTTTTGTGTGTCAATGCGTGTCGCTGAGAATTCGTGAAACTCTGCTCCGTCAAACAGAACATCGATGGACTTCTCGCCCAAGGCGTGGCCGCCTTTGACGATGACGTACTTCGCACCAAGATAGTGAATCACTCGGGCTGCGCGCTCCACGGTGGCCTGGTCATCGATCTTCATGCCCGTAAGGACTTCGGCTTCCGGAATGTTGGGAGTCACTACCAGTGACAGGGGAATCAGCGCCGACTTGAGCGCCGCGTTGGCATCTTCACGCAACAGCCGCGCTCCCGATGCCGCGATCATCACGGGATCGACTACGAGATTGGTAATTGAGTGGCGGCGAATCCCCGCGGCCACAACTTCAATAATCTCTGTGCTTGAGAGCATGCCTGTTTTCACGGCGTGCGCACCGATATCGCTCATCACAGCGTCGATCTGTTTCGCAATCACATCGCCATCGATCTCCTGTACGGCATCTACCGATAGGGTGTTCTGGGCCGTTACGGCCGTGATTACGGATGTTCCGTAGACACCAAACGCCGCAAACGTCTTCAAGTCGGCCTGAATACCAGCGCCACCGCCGGAATCAGATCCGGCAATCGTCAGCGCTTTAGGCCGATCCAGTGTTTGGGCGGTTTTCACGACGACTCCCCACCCGCATACGACGCGTTCCAGAAGTCGATTTCAAACTCGAGAGCAGTCAGGAACGCCGATTCGATCTTCTCGTTCATCTCTCCCACCTGCCCGTTGAGAAATGTGACAAATTCGCCCAAAACCGCCTCCGTGTGCAGGTCAATCCAGCCCTGGTATAGCTCATCGCCGGGATCGGCGCCTTCAGATGCGAGCCGTTGGCCCCACTCCAGGTACACGCCTTCGGTCACCGCTAGCACAGTGCAGATTTCGGTCCATGTGCCTTCGTATCCGACGCGCATCAAGTATTCCGAGAACTCCCTGATCACCTCGTTCGCCGTCGCCGCGCGATATTCAGCCGGATCAACGTTAAGCTGATCGAACGCAGTCTGGAACAGGGCATCTTCTGCGCCAAGCAGATTAGACAGAAAGGCGTGAATGGGACGCGCCTCAGCAAGCCCCGGCGACTTGGCAATCGCCAGCGCTGAGAACCTGGCGAGGTCGTTTACGAACACGTAGTCCTGGATGAAGTATTCGCGGAATACGGCGCGATCCAGAGTGCCATCGCCAAGCTGGGCGATGAATCGATGCTGCGTCGCCTCGGCCCACTTATCAGCGTGACGCCGCTTTAGATGCTCAATACTATTCATGGCGTGCAATCATCGGGCCTAATCTGGCCTTAGTCCAGCGGAGGCGCCGGAAGAGCCTGTTACTATCCCCGCTGCCTGCTGAGTAACAAGTATGCCCACGTACTGAAAGGACGAACATGAGCTGGACGTTCACGGATGCAATTCCACCGATTGGCACTATTACGGAAGGTAATGCATGGAATGGCGTCGATCTGCTGTTTTCCAATATTGCGTTGAACCGGGTGCTGCGCTTCAACCCAGACTCTGGAGTTGTATCGGTTGAGCGCACTGACACGAATGCCGCAAATGGCTTGAATTACGATGCCGACGGCAATCTGTACGCATGCGAGGGCGGCGGGCGGCGGATTGCTCGTTACGAACCGGACGGTTCCAGCACAACCATCGTTGACCGCCTTGATGGCCGCCGAATCAACGGTCCAAACGACCTCGCGATCGATCCGCAGGGACGCATCTGGTTCTCTGACAGGGTTGAGAATGTGGGTCCGGATGTAGGGATCGATCACTCGTCGATTCTGTGCGCGATTCCAAATGGCGACGGTACTTATCGGTGTGTCAGAAGAACATTTGATACCACGATGCCAAATGGTCTCCTTTTTTCGAATGCCTATAAAACGCTGTACGTCGCCCAGAGCGACTACCGTGTCATCGAACGTCGAGAACTGCGCGCCTATCCGGTGCTGGATGATGGCTCGCTCGGCGAATACGCAGTGCTGCACGATTTCGGCCCGCACCGGGGGATTGACGGTATGACGCTGAGTTTAGACGGCCATATCGTGGCGTGCACCGGCTGGGAGGTCTCCGGCCCCGGCGGCAATGTCACCGTCTTTGACCCGAAGGGACGCATCGTTGAAACCCATCCGACGCTCTCAATTCGCCCCACTAACTGCTGCTTCGTTGGCGATGATCTGTACGTAACCAGCATTGAAGGTCGGCTCGAAGTGGCGAAGAACACGGGAATGACCGGTGGTGTCCTCTACCCGTCTGGCAGCTAGGAGAATCGCAGATGTCTGATTGGACCTGGGAACTCATCAAGGCCCACGACTCGCTCACCGAAGGGCCGGTGTGGGATGGCACCGCACTCTTCTACAACGAATGCTTTGCCAACACTACGTACCGGATTAATCCTGACTCAAACGAGGTCGAAGTCTGGCGGACTGACACAGGCGCTGCCAACGGCGCGAACTTCTCGAGAGACGGTCGCCTGTTCAACTGCGAGGGCGCGGCCAAGCGTATGACCGAGGTTCACGGACCGGATGATGTCACCATAATTGCCACTGAGCACGATGGTGTGCCTTTCAATGCGCCTAACGATGTCGCAATCGACAATGCAGGCCGTGTCTGGTTTACCGACCCCAACTACGGCGAGCGCCCTACTGAGATGGACAACGAGTCTGTGTATCGTGCCGACGAAGTAAACGGCTCGTGGACGACCACACGGGTAACGTTCGACACAACTCGACCCAATGGGCTGATCTTCTCGGCTGACGAGTTATTGCTATATGTGGCGGACACACCCAATGGCCCCATGGAACACAACCAATTGCGCTCTTATCCCGTCAATTCAGATGGTTCACTGGGTGATCACACGGTGTTGCACGATTTCGGCGTTGGCCGCGGGATTGATGGCATGTGCCTCACGGCAGATGGCAACATCCTGGCAACCGCTGGTTCCGAGACGGCCGGCCCTGGCGCGATGCTCTACCTGTTCGCACCCTCAGGACGCGTTCTCTCAACGGCACCAACTCCGGCCGACTCCCCGACGAACTGTGCGTTCGCCGAGGAGGGGCTCAACGTGATCTACGTGACGTTCGCGACAGGACACGTCTATCGTGTGCCGGGCAGCGGCCTGTCAGGACTTCGCCTGTACCCCTAATGACATGAGATTACCTATCGATAAATTCGTTAGTGAACGCCGCTGATGAGTCCACATTGGCATCGATAAAATCTTGCGATTTCATCCATGATGTGAACGAACTCCAACGAGCCGCATCTTGCCAACCAATCTTTGGGACTCCATCCCCCCAGATGGGTTGCAACAGGTCGACACCGCGCCGTTCCAGCGGTTCATTAACCGTGTCTGGGTGGGCTGCCAGCAAAGTATCAACCGCTCCTTGCGGGTCACTCTCCGCGGCTTCAAAACCCCTTCGCATCGCCCGCACGAAACCCGCAACAATCTCCGGCCGCTCGGCAATCGTGGTCTCGCTAGCCGTTACGATCAATTCGTAGAAGTCGGGCACTCCCCACTCCTCCATCCGCATTATGTTGACCTCTTTGCCCTCAAGCTCGATGAGGATGGACTCATGCGTCCAGTAGGCGCCGATAATCGCGTCTACGGTATTGCTAAGAAGAGATGGT
>DBZV01000070.1:0-4230 GCA_002311865.1 Dehalococcoidia bacterium UBA1151 | reverse complement strand
TCCAACGTGAGGCCTTCCGAGGCAAGCATTGTCGCCAGCATTCCCTGGTTTGACGGAATGTTCGGATGTCCAATGCGCATGCCCTTGAGGTCACCGGGGGTCTGAAGTCCTGAAGAGCCAAGCGTCATTATGGAGTTCAGCGGATGCTGGACGATTCCCATCACGGAGACTACTGGCACGTCCTCATTTCGGGCGAGAAGCAAGTCCGGCTGGTATGAAATTCCAAAGTCATCACGACCCGCCCCTACGGTCTGAAGCACCGTGGATGGGTCAGCGGGCGTATAGATGTTGACGTCCAGTCCTTCATCGGTGAAGTACCCGCGGTCAACCGCTTCGAAAATCCCTGCGTGGTTAGAGTTTGGGAACCAGTCGAGTGCAAGGGAAACCGATGTCAACTCGGCTTCAGAATCCGAAGAACTACACGCGATGGCGATAACCATGAGTATCGCGAGCACCATGCCAAGTGGCGTCTTTTTCATTCGTTAATCTCCTTGATCGAGCATCTATTTTCTTAGTTCATGCGTGGATAGCGTTTCAGCACCATCCGTTCGATTAGTCCGACAATGGCGAAGAGGATCACCCCCATCACCGTCAGTACAACGATTGCCGCAAACACTCGCGCGGTGAGAAATTGGGGTGCTGACAGCCTCATGAGCCAGCCCAGGCCACCGGTGGCGCCGACCCACTCGCCGATAACGGCGCCGATGACTGCCACGACAACACCTATCTTGAGACCGGACATCAAAAATGGGATGGCGGTAGGGATCTGAAGCTTCAGAAATATCTGGCGCTTACTCGCTCCAAGCGTTCTGAACATGTCTACCATGTCTTGATCTACAGACTTCATGCCATCGACCAGGTTCACCACGATTGGGAAGAATGAAATCAGCCCAACGACGATTATCTTCGACGTCATCGCAGGGCCGACCCATACGAGCAGGAGTGGCGCAATCGTGATGATGGGAATCATCTGGGACGCGATTACAAAGGGGTAGAGCGAACGCTCAAGGATCTTTGAGTAGGCGATGGCGCTGGCGAGGAGCGCGCCAAATCCAGCGGCCAGTGCAAATCCGATCACTATTTCCTGGAGAGTGATGAACGCATGTTCGGTTAGCAGCCCTCGAGAGTCGACGATCTCATTGATGATGGATGAAGGCGGCGGCAATAGCCAGCGCTGCACGTCGAAAGCGCGAACCCACACCTCCCACGCGATGATGCCAAGCGCTCCGATAGCCAGCGGCGGTAGCCACTCTCGAGCGATGTTCATTATCGACGGCAATGAGACCGATCTTGCGCTCGCCATGCTACTTCGCCTCGCCTGAATCATCGTCTGATCTCAAAGCGGCGAGAAATGTTGCCTTTAGCGCTGTGAACGCTTCCGACGTCACAACGCCGTGGTCCGTGCGCTCGCCGATCTCAACGTCGAACTGTGAGGCGATTCTGCCTGGGTCGCTTTTCATCACGTAGACGCGATCCGAGAGAAGAATCGCCTCATCCACATCGTGGGTAACCAGAATCACAGCTTTGCCGCTGTTGGCCAGCAGTCCAATCAGCCAGCCGTGCATCTCCGACCGGGTTAGAGCGTCGAGAGCGCCGAATGGCTCATCGAGCAGCAACAGCGGCGTATCCGCCAGCGTCGCCCTGAGGAGTGCAACTCGTTGACGCATACCGCCCGAAAGCTGTGCCGGATAGTCGTTAGCGTGATCCGCGAGGCCAAATTCCCCAAGTCGCGTGGACGCCCGTGCGAGAGATTCATCACGACTCACGCCGCGCAATTCTAGCGACAGTGCAGCATTGTTCAGCACATTTCGCCACGGCAACAACAGATCCTTCTGCTGCATGTAGCTAATGTGACCCAGTCGACTGCCGGTGGTTTCGGAGTAAGAAATATCACCGGTAAACGCCTCATCCAATCCGGAGATCAGGTTGAGCAAGGTACTTTTGCCGCATCCAGATGGTCCGATGATCGAAACAAACTCACCTGCTGAGAGGTCGAATGTCACGTCATTTAGAACGCGCCTGTTTGAGATCGGTCGCGTACCGACTTCAAAGAATTTCGAGACTGAGCGCAATTCAAGCAAATGTTCTTGCTGTCTATCGACAACAACTT
The DNA here is from genome assembly GCA_002311865.1 of Dehalococcoidia bacterium UBA1151. Lineage (GTDB taxonomy): Bacteria > Chloroflexota > Dehalococcoidia > Lucifugimonadales > Lucifugimonadaceae > UBA1151. The sequence continues at coordinate 2,120 of DBZV01000070.1, read as the reverse complement.
GCTGATTAGCAGATTCAAGGGTGAGATTCATCGTCCCTACGCTGGCATTATCCAGATCAGGTTCAGGGGTCGGCAGATATTGGTCTGCCCTCTCAGCCCGGCCGCTCCGAGCTCCCCACGGCACCAGAAGGCCCGTGCCGTGCAGTCTATTTCAGGATGCAAATTTCCGTCAAGGCAGCCGCTGGGTCTCCGTTTACCCACAGGATTCCTGATTGCCGCATTGGCTTCATGCCGCTAGAATGCGAACTGTTCCCAGAGCCGTCGGGCAGGCCGAATTTAGTACCGTGCGGTATTGGGAACCGTTATGACAAACCACCGACAAGAAACACGCCAAGAATTCACCGCAGCGGTATCAGTCGCAGATACTGATATCGATCTAGTCGCGGCATGCCTCCAAATAGCGGTGGAAGATTACGGTGCGCTAGACGTTGATGCCTACGTCGCCCGTATAGATAGCCTCGCCGCCCGCGTTAGTGATCGCATCGCAGAAGCAGATGAGCCATTTGAAGTGCTCCATGGCATCAACATGGTGCTGTTCGATGAAGAGGGCTTTGGTGGCAACCGGGTGGACTATTACGACTATCGGAACAGCTACCTGTGCGATGTGATGGACCGACGGACGGGCAATCCCATTCTGCTGTGCATCCTCTACAACGAAATTGCTGGAAGAGTTGGTGTTCGGTTCGACCCAATTGGCCTGCGGGGCCACTTCTTGCTGCGAGTGACATCTTCAGATGACAGCCTGTTCATTGACCCGTTCGATCGCGGCGGATTGCTGACGAAGTCGGAGTGTGAGCGTCTGGTCGCCCGCATTACCGGACGTGAAATGAGCCTTAAACGCGAGTTCGAACCGGTCGGCAAAAAGTCCATATTGGCCAGAGTTTTGAATAACTTGAAGCTCATGTATCTAAAAGATCAAGAATCAGAGAAAGCACTTGCGGCCGCAGAGCGCATTGAGATCGTGTCGCCAAACGCATGGGAAAATATTGGAGACATTGCCAGGCTTCAAACCAACCTGGGCAACTACTCCGCCGCTACGGAGTCATTGACCCGGTATCTAGAACTCGCCCCTGTGGGCAGAGATACCAGCTCAGCGCAAGCGGCACTCGCAGCCATAAAGGAGGGTATCCCACCACCTTCCGGCATTGGTGAGTGACTCCCCGGAATCCGACATGCCCGCGACCGACGTATATATCGATACTATGTCGACTGTCAGCCGCACGGCGAATTCAAAAACAACGAGCGTCGTCGGAGTTATTAATTCTTCTCCCGGCGCGGTACATATTCCAATGAAAGACGCAACGGACTATGCCGACATGTCCGATGAAGTCTTACTGGCCAAAATTGCCGAAAAGGATCGCCTGGCACTGGGTGCCTTATATGACCGTTATGGTCGGCGCGTATTTGCCCTCTCCGCAAGAATGCTGAATGCCCCGCAATCATCCGAGGAGGTCACCAGGACGTCTTCATGAGCGTGTGGCGTCGAGTGACTTCCGACAAGCCCGGGCGTGGCAAGTTCACCACATGGCTCTTCAGCATCGCCCACAACCGCACTATTGATGAACTCCGCAAGCGGATGCGCGATCGCAGTCGTGAAAATAAAAATATAGACGGTCACATCAATATCAAGGAAGAGACTGCGCTGCCGGTTGAGCAGGTCATAGCACAATCTGAGTTTGAGATGGTAAAACAGGCCATGAAGAACTTGCCAAAAGAGCAGGCTCGCGTGGTTGAGATGTCATACTTCGGCGGATACACTCTAGGTCGAGATTTCTGAGATGACCGGGCAACCCCGGGGAACTGTAAAAACGAGAATGAGACTAGCGCTGAGGAAGCTACGAGAGGCCCCGACGGACCGTATCGCCAGTTCGGAGCGATGAACGAAAATAACGATCACGGGCGGGTAATTGAAAACCTCCCGGCATATGTTCTGGGCGCCCTTGAAGAAGAGGAGCGCATAGAAATTGAGGATCACCTCGATGGTTGTCTTCTTTGCACTTCGGAATACGATGATCTCGCCGAAGCGGGGACCATCCTTGCCCTGGACGTTCCTCCAAGAGAGCCTCCATCAGAGCTACGCGATCACCTGCTTAGCTCGATTCGTGACGAGACGGAAATTG
>DBZV01000141.1:1975-3287 GCA_002311865.1 Dehalococcoidia bacterium UBA1151 | reverse complement strand
CCACAAGCTCTGAACGGGATGATGCTTGAATCGACCGAAATCATAGTGAAACTTCTTGAATCGGACGACCCGGTCACTTATGAAGGAAAGTACTGGACCATACGAGACATGGCGCTCCAGTTCAGGTCCTACCAGCAACCTCGCCTCAAGTTAGCTACAGCCTCAGTCGGATCAGCGCGATCACTGGAGTTCGCGGCCAAATACGAGATGATCCTGTTCTCTCTTGCTGGTGGTGGACCACCCAACGCCGTACCAATATCCGACCAGTGGCCCATAATCGAAGCAGCCGGCGAGAAGCACGGCACCAATCCAACACGCGATGACTGGCGGATTGTGACTTACGTCCATCTGGCTGATACTCGGGAAGAGGCGTGGGCGCAAGTTAGAAAAGGCATGATTCGCGATGTCCATGAGTACTTCTATACCATCGTTACCCCAGCAGGCTGGTTGACTCACCCAGACCAGGATCCCGCATCGCTCACCGCGGAGGAGATTGCTACCAAGCGACGCTGGATAATCGGTACGCCAGAAGACGCGATCGAGCAGATTCAAGAGCTGTATGACGAAACCGGAGGATTTGGTGGGCTAATGATCGGCACCCATGAGTGGATGCCGCAAGCACAGATTGAGTACTCGCTTGAGCTATTCGCTCGGTACGTGATGCCTCACTTCAGGGGCCATACTCAGCCATTGACTAATGCATGGGAGCGCACAATGTCAGACCGGGCTAACGGTAAGATACCCGCTCTGGGGGGAGCGCCATCAGATGCTCCATCAGTGGATGACCACAAATCAAATGTCTTTGTAAATCGATAGCTACTGGCGGAACACGCCAATTCATGGAAGATCCAGATGCCTCAATACGTCGCGATGCTCACTTTCACGGGCGAAGGAATATCCAATATCAAGCAGAGTCCTGGCCGTGTGAAAGCGGCGCAAGAAGCAGTTGAGCGAGCTGGTGGGCGATGGCTTGGCTACTACGTCACGCTCGGACGCTACGATGGCATCGCCATTCTTGATCTGCCCAGCGACGAAGCAGCGGCAACGATAATCATGTCCATTGGCGCAGAAGGCAACGTGCGCACTGAAACGATGCGCGCGTTCTCACTGGAAGAGTTTCAGGACATCGTCAAAAACGTTCCTGGAAATTAACCTCCAAGCACAACTCACACAAAGAAGAAACCCATGGCAGACCTGCAGTCATTGATCGCGGAAGTCGACAGTCACGTCGACGAGATCGTCAAGCTTGAGCAAGATCTCGTTCGGATACCCAGCGTCAACACCGGTTTCATGCCGACCGGTGATGAGACGC
>DBZV01000141.1:0-1822 GCA_002311865.1 Dehalococcoidia bacterium UBA1151 | reverse complement strand
CCAAAACGCGCCTCATGCTCATGTCACACACCGACGTCGTGCCCGTTGAAGACGAGACAAAGTGGAATTACGAGCCGTTTGGCGCTGAAATCTCCGCCGGACGCGTCTATGGCCGCGGCGCATCCGACTGCAAAGCGCTGCTCTCGTCACAGATGATGGCGATGGCGATCATGAAGCGGAATGGCGTTGAGTTTGAGCACGGCCTGCGTCTGGTCAGCGGGGCCGACGAGGAGCACGGCGGGCGCTGGGGCTTCGGCTGGCTTATGACTCACCACCCCGAGGAGTTGGAGTCAGAATTCGCCGTCAACGAAGGCGGCGGGATGCCCATTGAAGACGGCGGCAACCTCTCTTACCTCCTCAACACCGGCGAAAAAGGCCGCCTTGAGGTCCACATCACGGTGCGAGGCTCCTCAGCCCACGCTTCGGTTCCCTGGACTGGCGAGAACGCCAGCTTCGGCGTTGCCGAAATTTTGAAACGAATCGAAGCCTACGAACCCGAGCGAGACACATCGCTGGAGTTCTTCAACCACCTCTCGGCATTTGCCATCGAAGATAAGCCCACGCCCCAAAACATCGACGCCATGATCGCGGAAGTTCACGAGCGGAATCCGCGCCTCGCCTCCACGATGCGCGCACTCTCACGCATGACCCTTACGCCAACAATGATGTCTGGCGGGATCAAGTCCAACTCCGTGCCCGAGACCATCAAGATCACCTGCGATGTGAGAACACTCCCATTCCAGGACGATAACTACCTCCGCACTCAGCTGGACAAAATCTTTGAGGGCATGCCAAACGTTGAATACGATATCGACTACATGGCAGTCCCCAACAACTCAGATTTCGATACCGAATTGATGGACGCGATTCGCGAAGCGCAGGCCATGGCGATCTCCCGAGACGACATCACATGGGTCCCTGGGGTCAGCAACGGCTTCACAGACTCACGATTCACGCGGCCTCTGGGCATCATCACCTACGGTTTTGCTGGCCACCATCCAGACGATGATCCCATGCTCTCCAGAGCACATGGTACCGACGAGTCTGTAGGCATCAGCAGCCTCGTCTCATCCACAAAATCGATGATTGCGATTGCGTGGCAGATGTGTAACGCACGGTAGCGGATGCCGATTCCTATCGCTCCACTACTGGCAGCAGAATATGCGACGGTCTCGCCGCATCGTGGAACACCGTCTGCTGCGCCACCTGCAACTCGGCGTCCATGCCCTGTGGGTTTCCTGTATTGGGGTTGCGGTCATACATAGGAAAGCTGCTGCTGGTAACGTGAACTGCAATCCTGTGGCCGGCTTTGAATACGTTGCTGGTGGGCAGTAGTTCGATCTGGTACTCGTACACCTCACCCGGCTCCAACAACTCCGGCGGCTCGTGTACCGACTTGCGAAATCGAGCACGAATTATCCCGTCCACAAGGTTCCACGCGGTGCCATCCGACTCCACATCTATCAGTCGCACAATCCAATCCGTGTCTCTACCAGATGTGGACGCCCACAGCTTCGCCTCAACCGGTCCGGTTACTTCCATATCCGACTCCAGCACATCCGACTCGAAAACCAGGACGTCGTCTCGCTCCCAGTTAGGGCGCTGATCCAGCGTGCCCACCTGAATCACCTCCGGATGGTCCTGAGGTCCAGAGTGGTTCCCACCAAGCGTTGGCACCGGATTCTCCGGGTCGTACGTGTACTCCGAAACGGACTCTTCCAACGGCATCGCCGTGTCCAAGGCGCCGTGGCGTCCGCCATCAGAGTGGAAATAGAAGGGCGTGAAAGTAGTTCCTGGCAGCGGCCAGTCAGCCTCCATGCGC
>DBZV01000056.1 GCA_002311865.1 Dehalococcoidia bacterium UBA1151 | reverse complement strand
GGCGCGGATGCAGTCCGGCATGATTGAGCCGTCGCAGACCCGCAGGCCATCAACGCCCTTTACCCTGCCGTACTGATCGACAACGGCCATCGGATCAGACTCAGGCCCCATCTTCGCGGTGCCAGAGGCGTGGTGCATGGTGCCCACGTTCTTTCGAATCCACATATTCAACGCATCTTCGTCATCCACAATGCTCGGCTCCGGATCAATCAATTCGCCAATTACGTGATTGAAGCTCTCCTGCTTCGCAAGCTCCATGTTGAGTTTCAGTCCGTCCCGCAACCGGCGAAGATCTGATTCATCGGAGAGGTAGTTGTAGTCCACGGTTGGCTGGGCGCTGGCGTCGAGCGATTGCAGACGCACCTCTCCGGACGAGCGTTCCAGAAACAGGCCCGCGCTAAGCACCGCCTCGCTGGTTTCGTAGCGGAATCGCATCACGGTAATCATGTCCAGGTCAGCGTCAGAACCGGATGCCGTGTACCGCAGCGCCACCTTCTGAGCGCCGGGATAGTCGGACGGAATCACGTACTCAGGCGGCGTCTTGTACGCGATATGCACGCTGGGATGATCACGCAAATTCTGGCCCACGCCCGGCGCGTCCACTAGTGACTCAATACCAAACTCCGCAAGATGGTTCGCTGGCCCAATTCCCGACAGCATCAGCAGCTGGGGGGAGGCGATCGCCCCCGCGCTCAGGACAATCTCGTCGCCCAGCATCTCAAACGTCTCGCCACCCGACACAACGACCACGCCAACCGCACGCTGGGCCTCAAATAGAACCCTGTGAACCATGGAGTCGCCGCGAATCGTGAGGTTCATGCGATGCCGAATTGGCTCGATATAGCCCATTGCCGTCGACCACCTGAGTCCGTCAACATCGTTCAGCGGCAATGGTCCAACGCCCCATCCGTCGGGGTTGTTGTGATCCGGGCACTCCGGGTATCCGGCCGCAAGGCACGCGTCAAAAAATGCGATCTGATCCTTTGTTAGAGAATCGCGCCGATTTCTGCGCACCGGGATTGGGCCGTCGTTGCCGTGCCAGTCATCGGAATAATCCTGGTCGGACTCAAGCTTGCGAAAGAAAGGCAGCAACTTCTCGAACGACCACTCTTCATTGCCGTTACTCGCCCAGCCATCGTAGTCATCTGGAACGCCGCGCAGAAAGACCTGGCCGTTTATTGCACTCGTCCCACCGAGGATTTTTCCTCGGGGCACGCGCATCTCAGTCTGATCATCCGTGGCCCGGCCGATGAACTGCCAGTCATGGTCTGTCCCAACCGCCAGATCAGCGCCCGTCGCAAGCCCGTTCCTGATCTCATCAGGCAGGTTGCCAACGCTCAGATAGTCCGGCCCCGCTTCCAATAGCAGCACCGAACGCTCAGGGTCTTCCGATAACCGCGCCGCCAGCACGCCTCCAGCCGATCCCGACCCAACAACGATTACGTCATACCGAGAGATGTTCAAAATTCCAGCCCTGGTGTCTTTCTGGCGTGCTTCAATGACTGATTCTGCGTCTGGATAAAATTGGCCGACCCCTTTCGAATTGAGAAGTGGCCATTCATCAGACTTACGTGCGGCAGTATAAGAGTTTTCGACCGTTGGACACCCGCCGGTTTTCGGATACCGCTTAAATCGCTACACTGCGATCTCTCTGGGAGGCGCAACCATGGCAACAACAGGCCACTTCACATCGGGTATATTCAAATTCCTGGTCGATCTTGCAGATAACAACAATCGGGAATGGTTCAACGACAACAAAAGTCGCTACGAGTCTGAAGTCAAAGAGCCTATCCTCAACTTCATCGCTGATTTCGATGAGCGAATAGAGGCGATCAGCCCTCATCTGGTTGCCGACACGCGCAGCAATGGCGGCTCAATGTTTCGCATCTACCGAGATACCCGGTTCGCCAAGGACAAGACGCCGTACAAGACCAATGCCGGAATGCAGTTCCGGCATGCGGCGGGCAAAGATGCTCACGCTCCGGGCCTGTACCTCCACATTGAGCCAGGCGCAGCGTTTGGCGGCGGTGGAATCTGGCACCCCGACACAAAGACCGCCACTCAGATTCGCCAGTTCATTATCGATAACGATGACGAGTGGATCGCAGCGAAAACTGACGCCGGGGTGCTTGCGCGGCACACGCTGGAGGGCGACTCACTGAAGCGGCCACCCAGGGGATTCGATCCTGATCACCCTCTAATTGACGACCTGAAGAAGAAGGATCACTTTGCCGTTGGCAAATACACAGAGTCCGAAGTCACGTCACCAGACTTCATCGATCAATGGACAGAAGACTGCTTCAACATCTCCCCATATATTGGCTTCCTGACACGGGCAGTGGGATTGCCGTATTAGGTCAACACCTCTGGTGTGCTAAATTCCCTCTGCGTTTGGACTCACCGAAACACTTCGACACGCGACGAGGGAGCGACGCTTGCTACTTGAGATCAGAGATCTCGTAAAAGAGTACAAAGGCGGTGTCCGTGCCAATGACGGCATCTCACTTGATATTGAAGAAGGTGAGGTCTTTGGCCTGCTCGGCCCAAACGGCTCCGGAAAATCAACCCTCGTCAACCAGGTGATTGGCCTCCTCTCCCCTATCTCCGGAACGATTCGGCTTGATGGCGTAGACGTGGTTCAGGAACCCGACGCGTCGCGTCGTGGCTGCTCCTACCTGCCGCAGGGCCACGTGCCAATCGACGGCTTCACCCCCATCCAGGCAATCGAGCTCATCGGACGCCTTCGTGGCGGTGAGAAGAATTTGATTCGAAAGCGAACTCATGAACTCATCGAGTGGCTCAACATTGAAGAGTGGAGCAACCGGACCGGCCAGCACCTCTCAGGCGGGGTGAGGCGGCTCGTCGGTTTCTGCATGGCCGTGGTGCATCCCGGCAAACTTGTGATCCTGGACGAACCGACAAACGACATCGACCCGCTCCGCCGTCGCCTCCTCTGAGCCATCGTTACGGAACTCGGCGAACAGGGAAAGTCCGTACTGCTGGTAACGCACAACGTACTAGAGTCAGAGCGCGCCGTGAACCGGCTGGCGATCATCAACGATGGCAGGGTGATGGCCACCGGAACACCTGCATCGCTGAAGGGCGATGCCCGCGATAGTCTCCGCATCGAAGTAGTCCTGGAGCCGGGTGCCGAAATCCCGGAGATACCGTCACAAATCGAATACGTGAAGCTGGGTCGAAGACTCATCGCCACCATGGAAGGCGATGAGATCACCGGTGCTCTTGAGTGGGCCAGAAAGTATCAGCGGGAAGGCATCGTCGAAGAGTACTCGCTGGGGCCGTCCACTCTGGAGGATGTCTATGTGAAGATCGTTGGCGCTGATGCTCCGCCGCTTGAAAACGGTGCCGGATCATGACCTGGCTCACGCAGTATCGGCTCATGATCAAGTGGCAGGCCCTCAACCTGAAAGTGATCCTGCCATTCATCATGGTTATCCAGATCATGGTTGGGGTTGGAACCGTGATTGGCTACTCATTCTTGTTGCCGAATATCGATTCCCTCACAGGTAAGTACTTCGCCACAGGCGCCTCGACGCTTTCGTTGATAACCCTTGGACTGGTGTTTGTTCCTCAAGGTGTTGCTGAGATGAAACAGAAGCAGACTTTTGAGTACATCTGGGCGCTGCCAATATCACGCTTCGCGTTCATAGCCGCCGACTTCACGATCTGGATGGCGGTGGTGCTACCAAGCGTAGTGCTGACCCTCTTTGTGGCGTCATGGCGATACGACTTTGGCCTGGAGATCTCCCCGCTTATCGGCCCTGCATTCTTCCTAACCGCCCTCACCGGTGTTGCGTTAGATACATCGCTGGCCCACCTGAGTCCGTCACAGGTGTTGACCGGGGTGGTTACAAACGTACTGATCTTCTCGCTCTTCCTCTTCTCACCCATATACTTCCCAAACGACAGGCTCCCGCTGGTGGTAGAAAAGCTTCACCAGGGCCTGCCCATCAAGTACATGGGAGACCTGGTACGGGGCACCGTAACCACAGGGATTCACGACGATTTGGGAGTTGCATTTGCCGTGGTGGGTGGATGGTGTCTTTTCTCACTGATCATCCTCTATCGGGTCGTCACAAGGCGGGGATGATCTGCGACCATCACCACGCAGTCTGGTAGCCGTCGGGCTTGCCCGGCCTCGCGGTTGTCTTCGTCACGCGGGGTGTATGAACGCTCACGTCGCAGAGGGAGCTGGTAGGGCAAGCCCCACAGCTACCGCGAGAGACAACGGCGCGGAAATAGGCGCTATGCTAGGGCCCTCATCTACAGGATCGAATGCTGTCCCAACGATTAGCCGACGGTTGAGTATCAAAAAGGGTAGACATCAAATGCAGACAGTTCCGTTTGGAAGCACCGGTTTCAACGCCACAAGATTGGGTGTGGGCCTCGCCGAAATTCGTGCGGCCACTCCAGAGAAAGCCTCACAGGTGCTCAATAAAGCACTGGACTCAGGGATCAACTTCCTGGACACATCGACCTGCTACGGCGATAGCGAAGACCTTGTCGGAGGCGCCGTTTCCAGTCGTCGAGATGAGTACTTTCTTGCGACTAAAGCCGGCCACTCAAATGAGCACACCACCGGAGAGGAGTGGACATACGAGATCGTTGTGTCGTCCGTCGATGCAAGCCTGCGAAGACTTCAGACAGACCACCTTGACCTTATACAACTTCACTCCTGTGGAATCGATGTCCTGGAAGAGGGCGGCGTGATTCGCGCTTTGGAAGAAGCACGCGACGCGGGGAAGACCCGGTTCATTGGCTACTCCGGAGATAACGATGCAGCGCACTGGGCCGTGGATAGCGGAAAGTTCAACACGCTTCAGACCAGTTTCAACCTTGTTGAGCAAAGGGCCCGCACTTCGGGGCTGCTGGAGAAAGCCGCCGCGGCAGGCATGGGCGTAATCGCCAAGCGGCCCATCGCCAACGCAGTCTGGCTCGTCGCGCGCCGAGAGGGCCACGCGGGCAGCGTAACTGGCTACGGTTCTGAGTACTTTAAACGGGCGCTCGAGATGGTCAATCTGGGCGATATCGAGGGTGAGCCGGAGAACGCGGTTCAGACATCTCTGGGCTTCACGTTTGCGCACCCGGAGGTCAACGTCGCCATCGTCGGAACGGCCAACGATGCCCACATGGCATCGAACATCGATATGGTCAACGCCGGGGTCGATATTCCTGACTCGGTTGTTGAAGAACTCCACCGCAGGTTTGAGCAAGTCGGCTCAGGCTGGGAGCAGAGGGGCTAGAAGGCTACAGCCAGGTCACAACCTCTTCCATTGGCTGGCGCTGGGCGCGTGGCACCCGCTCAGGCTCGCCAATGAACAGGCCAGCGATCATGTCCCACGACTCATCAGCCCCGATAGTTGAAGCGAGCCCGGGCAATCTCGTTACGCGGCCGGTAGACCAGCCAACCGCAAAGCCGTCGGCGTGCGCCGCCAGCGAGAGGTTCTGCACCGCGCACGCTGTCGCCGCATAGTTTTCTTTCGTGACCTCTTCATCATCGTCGATCAGCGAGTACGCATAAACAAACGCCGGAGCGCTCAGAACTTCTTCCCGCGCTGCATCCGCTACAGCAGTGCGTTTCGGCTCTGGAAGTTGATCCGACGTTTCATATGAGAGTAGCCGAAACATCTCGGCGATTTCACGACGCTTCGCCCCACCGTGTTCAAGAACAATAAATCGCCACGGCTCCGTCAGGCGATGATTTGGCGCCCAGCATGCGGCCTCAAGCCAGTCGCTCAATTGATCATTGCCAACAGGTTTATCGGTGAACTCCCGAACTGACCGGCGCGATCGGATCGCATCGGTCACGGAGTTTGAACTCATAGTTCGTTGACTCGAGCGGCCATCACGAAATCGTTTTCTACCACACCGGCGTGATCGTGACTCCAGAATGAAACTTCAACCCGGCCCCACTCAGTGACGATACGCGGGTGGTGATCAGCCTCTTCAGCTAACTCGCCTACCTTATTCGTGAACGCCAGAGCCGCCGCAAAATTCTCAAACTCAAATGTTCTGGACAGTTGATTGACCGCGCTCTCCTCTCTGATTTCCCAGCCGGGAACAGAATCAAGCCGATCTGAAATTTCAATATCAGTGAGACGGGCCATCTGTATCGTTCTCCTTCGTCCTGCCGCTGCTGCTAAAACTATCTCAATTCGATATTGAGAGAGTAAGCGAGATTGAACATGCGCTCTGGGAGTGCAATCCCACGGTAAATATAAAACATCCATGCAACTCGTAACATTTTCATCCTGATGTTACTAATCCGCTGTTATTACGATTGGTGAGCGCACTTGAAGCGTATACTCCGGGTTTGTGCCGGATGAAATCGCGACGATGTCCGCACATGATTTGTTTGGGCTGACGCTAATCATGGAGAGGAAAAGCGTTGTCATCAACCCTCTCAGAGGATCAGCGACGCCAGCAGACTCGCCAGCGTCGCAGTACCCGCACCCGAATCACAGGCTCAGATCTGACCGGGGCCAGCGCGGTCTGGCGCATCGTAAGAATTTCGATGAGCTACAGGTGGCACCTGGTGGGGGCGATCGTACTCGCGATAGTTTCCTCTGTTCTCCAGGTGATGATTCCCCGCCTCCTTGGTGAGGGTGTTGACCAGGCGTTCACCCTGATTCAAGAAGGTGGCCAGAACCAGGACCAGATCAACTCACTCCTCTGGGACACCGCACTGTTGGTGGTACTGGTCTCATTTTTCCGTGGCACCACGGGATTCGGCACGATGTTCCTTGGCGAGACGCTGGCACAGCGCGTGGCCACGCGCTTGCGGATGATCTTTTTCGACAAGTTGCAGGCGCTTAGCTTCAGCTTCCACGACAACGTTCACACAGGCCAATTAATGTCGCGTGGTCTCTCGGATATCGAAGGCGTGCGCATGTTCGTGCAAATGGGCATGGTGCAGATATTCCGGGTGGTCTTCCTGCTTATCTCAGCCGCCGTATTCATGGCGATTCTAGACTGGCAACTGGCGTTGCTCAGCCTGAGTTTCATCCCATTTATGGTATTTCGAAGCACACAATTACGCCTCTCGCTGAGAGTCTTCTGGCGGCAGATTCAAGACGTTCTGGGCGAGCTTTCCACCAGCATGCAGGAAAACCTCGCCGGGGTCAGAGTTGTCCGCGCCTTCTCCGCACAGCGGTACGAGGAGCAGAAGTTCGACAAGATCGCCCGGGAATTTGTCGACCTCCGCATGAAAGCAGAGCGAACCCACGCCCGTGGTAGCGGATTCATCTCGTTCTCATTCATCCTGGCATGGGCAATAGTCCTCTGGTTCGGCGGCTCCAAAGTCATCGACGGAAATATGACCATAGGTGAGTTGGCTCAATTTTTCACGTTCCTGGCGCTTCTTAGATTCCCGGTCCGAATGGCCACCCAGATTGTGAACTCCACCGCCCGCGCAGCCGGTGCTGGCGGTCGCATATTTGAAATCTTGGATGTCTCACCGCAAATCGAGGACGGCGCTGGCGCCAAGCCACTTGAGATCAGCGATAGTGTAGTCAGGTTTGAAGATGTCTCGTTCAAGTACGATGACAATCCCGCCCTGGAGAACATCTCCTTCGAGGCAAGACCAGATCACACGGTCGGCATCGTCGGTCCTCCGGGAAGCGGCAAGACCTCTGTGGTGCACCTGCTGCCCCGCTTCTACGACCCTAGCTCCGGCAGCATAACCGTGGATGGGGTGGATATCAGAGATGTCGCCGTGAACTCTGTCCGCCGCACTGTTGGCATCGTCGAGCAAGATCCGTTCCTCTTCAACGGCTCCATTCGCGACAACATCCGATATGGCGAAAACGACGCAAGCGAGGAACGCGTCGTGGCGGCCGCGAAGATGGCTCAGATTCACGATTTCATCGTGAGTCTGCCTGAAGGGTATGAGTCAATGATCGGCGAACGAGGCGTCGGGCTTTCAGGAGGCCAGCGCCAGCGGGTTGCTATCGCACGCACGCTTCTGCCAAACCCAGCCGTGCTGATATTTGACGATTCCACATCCAGCGTTGACGCGGGAACTGACGCCCGCATCCGCGCGGAACTACTGAAGGTTGCTGAAGGCCGAACGACGATCATCGTGGCCCACCGCCTGAGTTCGCTGGCACACGCAGATGAAATCCTGGTCCTTGATACCGGGCGAATTGTTGAGCGCGGAAGTCACAAGGAGTTGATGGCCCTTGACGGGCACTATGCCAACCTCTTCCACTTACAGCAAACCCAGACCGCGGAGATTGACGAATAGTGCCCTCCAACGATAGTCCTCAGAAGCCAATGCACGAGCGCGATCCACGCGCTGAGGTGAGTAAGCGCCCCGCTGAGGTTGAAGAAGAGCATGAGGCTCTTCATGAGTCCGATGAGGAGATGTTCGCCGAGCTAGATAGCACGGTTTTCAAGAGGTTCTTCTACTACACAAAGCCTTACAAGAAGGGGATGCTTGTTGCGCTCCTGGCGGTGGCCGGCTTTACGATTGCCAACCTCTCAATCCCCCTCATCATTGGGTTTGGAATTGATAACGCCATAAAAGACGGCGATAAGTCGCTGCTCGCTACCCTCTCCATCCTCATGGCCGTGGTCGCATTCGGATACTGGATCACACTCTATCTACAGCACATCCTGATCAGCAGAATCACGCTGGAGGTCCTGTACGACATCAGGGCAGACATGTTCCTGCAACTCCAACGGCTGGGAATGTCCTTCTCAGACAAGACGCCGGTGGGCGGGCTGATGTCACGAATGTTTGGTGACGTTGGCGCGCTTCAAGAGATGCTTGAGTCGTCTATCGAGGTGATCGGGGACTTTCTGACACTTGGCGGAATCATCGCCGTTCTTCTGTACCTAGACTGGCAACTTGGGTTGCTCACGATGGCAGTGATGCCCGCCCTCATTCTGATCCGCGTTCTCTGGCAGCCGATCGCTCGAAAAGCGTTTTTGGTGATGCGCAGGAATGCTTCGATCATTGGTGGCTATCTGGACCAGAACGTAAGTGGAGTGCGTGTAATTCAGGCCCTCAATCGCGAGGAAGTAAACCACGGTGAGATGGACGGCAAGGTCCATAACTTCTTCTGGTCGTCAGTCCGGGCAGCACGCCTGGGCGGAATCCTGATGCCAACGGTAGAGGTGATGACGGGAGTTGCCCTGGCGGTTGTGATTATTGTTGGCGGAGGGCGCGTGCTTTCAGGCGAGATGGGCGTTGGAGTGATGGTCGCATTTCTCCTGTACGTCCAACGCTTCTTTGAGCCGATTCGCCAGCTGACCATGCACTACGCAATGTTGCAACGCGCTGTAGCCTCCGGCCACAGAATTTTTGAACTCCTGGACATCCCCGTCGAAATTGCCGACAAACAGGATGCGCAGCCTATCGGCGATATCGATGGGTCCGTGGAGTTCCGAGATGTGACCTTTGGCTACGATCCTAATCGCCCAATCCTCCGAAACGTTAGCTTCAAGGCAAATCCGGGTGAGACCGTTGCCATAGTTGGACCAACGGGCTCTGGCAAGACCAGTCTCACCTCGCTGGCTCACCGTTTCTATGATGTTCAGGGTGGAGCGGTATTGCTGGGCGGCCATGATGTGAGAGACGTGATGCAAGAGTCAATTGGCAGCGTCATGGGGATGGTGCTTCAAGAGCCCTTCCTGTTCTCCCAATCTGTCATGGAAAACATCCGCTATAACACCCAGCACGCCACCCGTGAGGACGCCGTTGAAGCATGCAAAATAATTGGCGCACACGATTTCATAATGCAGCTGGAAGATGGCTACGATTCTGTCCTGGAACAGCGAGGGACGAACCTTTCCGTGGGGCAGCGGCAACTCCTGAGCTTCGCCCGTGCACTTGTCGCTGATCCAAGGATTCTGGTGCTGGATGAGGCCACGGCGAATATCGATAGCTACACAGAAAAGATCATTCAGGGAGCGCTCCTGAAGCTCCTGGCCGGCCGCACCGCGCTCGTGATCGCCCACCGGCTCTCAACCATTCGCAACGCACACCGGATTGTTGTCATCGAAAATGGCGAACTGGTTGAACAGGGCACACACAATGAACTCCTGGGAAGTAACGGCCTGTACGCCCGCCTCTGGACCACCAACTACTCGTCGTTCGACGATATTGCCGACAACGCAGACGAAATAATCAGCGCGCCCGCCACCAGCACGTAAATCCACGCTACCAGAGATCCGTTTCGACCCAACACGGGCCCAACACAGGCAATGATTCCTGTCACTTTTTGGACGGTTGGCCAGGGACTATATTGACGAAAACCTGCCCAAAATCCCGATGGCTTGACCCAAACGCGGTTCCTATACTCAATGTAGAAACACAGGCGTATACTGAAAAATTGTGTCGTATGTAGTGCTACCAGCGCCCCGCCCGGATTGACGAGACGCGATAGCCTGATCTAGATGCAGACGAGGAATAGTCACGACAGTATCAGCATCAGGACAGGACGCGGCCTCCAGGGCCGCCCGCGAACGTCGAAGCAAGCGGATCCGCATCACTAACTCCGATCTTACGGGGGCCGGCGCCGTTTGGCGTATCGCCAAAATGACGATTGGGTACAAGTGGCACTTCGGGGCCGCAGTGGCCGCCGCAATCGTATCCTCAATTCTCTTCCTCCTCATCCCGCGCCTCCTTGGCGATGGCGTTGATACGGCTCTCCTGGCATTTCAGGAGGAGGGAGTAGTCCGTTCAGAAATCCAGCGTGATCTCATTGGAATCGCCCTGCTGATCATTTTCGTTTCCACGCTGCGCGGCACGTTTGGCTTTTTGCAGATGTACCTTGGCGAAACGCTGGGTCAGCGGGTGGCCTCACGGATGCGGATGGTCTACTTTGAGAAACTCCAGTCACTCAGCTTCAGCTTCCACGATGGTGTTCACACCGGCCAACTAATGTCGCGCGGGCTATCGGACGTTGAGGGTGTGCGCGCGTTCGTGCAGAGTGGCATGGTCCAGGTTTTCCGCGTGATCATCATGATCGTAGCCGCCGCAATATTGATGTCGTTTCTCGATTGGCAGCTTGCACTTGTCAGCTTGAGTTTTGTCCCTTTCCTGGTGCTACGAAGCGCCATGATGCGTCTTCGCCTCAGGATCCTCTGGAAGAAAATTCAGGATGCCCTCGGCGATCTCTCAACCACCATGGAAGAGAACCTATCCGGCGTGAGAGTTGTGCGTGCCTTCTCTGCACAGCGGTATGAAGAAGAGAAGTTTGACGTAGGGGCGCGGGAAGTTATTGAACTCCGCATGGATGCCGCCAAGATCCAGGCAAGCGGCGGCACTGCCATGTCGTTCGCCTTCCTTGTTGCGTGGGGAATTGTGCTCTGGTTTGGCGGCGAGAAGGTCATCCGCGACGAGCTCACTGTAGGCGAACTGGCGCAGTTCTTCGCCTACCTGGCGATACTCCAGTTCCCCGTCCGGATGATTCCAATGCTGGTAAATTCCGTGGCCCGTGCTGCAGGCGCAGGTGGCCGTCTGTACGAAGTGCTGGATATTGATCCCGCGATTGCTGACGGACCTGACTCCAAACCGCTGAATATCACGGACAGCGTTGTGCGATTCGAAGATGTATCGTTCAGCTACCACGGAGTTAGCGCCCTGGAACACATCAGCTTCGAGGCACGCCCGGACCACACCATCGGCATCGTTGGCGCACCCGGCAGCGGCAAATCATCGATAGCCCATCTACTCCCTCGCTTCTACGACGCCGACTCCGGCCACGTCACCATTGATGGCGTTGACCTGAAAGATGCCACAACCAGATCGGTGAGAGCTGCGGTTGGCCTCATCCAGCAAGATCCGTTCCTGTTTGACGGCACCATCAAGGACAATATTCGCTACGGCGATATGGAAGCCTCAGACGAGAAAGTGATCGAGGCGGCCCGAATCGCTCAGGTCCACGATTTCATCGATCAACTTCCTGAGAAGTACGACTCCTCCATTGGTGAGCGCGGGACCGGCCTCTCAGGTGGTCAGCGCCAACGCGTCGCAATCGCGCGGACGATCCTTACCGGACCGCCTGTTCTCATATTCGATGACTCCACATCCAGCGTCGACGCCGGAACCGACGCCCGCATCCGCATAGAGCTGGCCCGGGTCTCCGAAGGCCGCACCACCATAATCATCGCCCACAGGCTCAGCTCACTAATGCACGCTCAAGAGATCCTTGTCCTGGACGCCGGCCGCATCGTAGAGCGCGGCACTCATGACGAGTTGTTGGCGCTCAATGGCCGCTACTCAGAGCTCTGGGCCTTGCAGCAGAAGCAGGCCACGGAGATCGAAGAATAGTGGCATCCTTCTTTGGAAAACTAACTCCTGGCAAGTCAAAGAAGCCGCGCGAGCGTCCGGCACGCGCTGAAGAGGAGCACGCTCAACTTCACGAGTCTGATACCGAGATGTTTGCTGAGTTGGACTCAACCGTTTTCCAGCGCTTCTTCTACTATGCGGGCCCATACAAAAAGGCAATGTTCGTTGCCACACTTGCCGTGCTTGGCTTCACGCTGGCCAACCTTGCGGTCCCACTGATCATCAAAATCGGCATCGACACCGCCATTGCGGAAAAGAACTCATCGTTGCTGGCCATCGTGGGTATCGCTCTAATCGTCACGGCGTTGGTCCAGTGGGTTTCAAACTACCTTCAGCGAATACTCATGACGCGGGTTGCCCTGGAAGTGCTTTATGACATCCGGGCTGACATGTTCCTGCAGATTCAGCGGCTGGGTATGTCCTTCTCAGACAAGACGCCCGTTGGCAGTCTCATGGCCCGCATGTTTGGCGATGTCGGCGCGCTCCAGGAGATGCTTGAGTCTTCACTTGAAGTAATCGCGGACCTCCTCACCATCGTGGGCATCGTTGTTGTGTTGCTGATTCTTGACTGGCGGATGGCGCTTATTGCCCTCTCAGTCATGCCACTTCTCTTCCTGATCAGGGTCATCTGGCAGCCGCTGGCCAGGAAGGCGTTCCTGCGCATGCGCCGCAACTCCTCGGTTGTTGGCGTCTACCTGGATCAGAACGTCAGCGGAATTCGGGTCATCCAGGCGTCGAACCGCCAGAAGGCGAACGAAGAGATCATGAGCGGCAAGATCAGCACGTTCTTCTCTTCCGCCAACAAAGCGGCGCGGCTTGGTGGCGTGCTCATGCCTACCGTGGAGCTGCTCACCGGAACGGCGCTGGCACTGGTGATCATCATCGGCGGGATGCGAGTTCTGGATGGTGAGATGGGCGTTGGCACCATGATCGCGTTCCTGCTGTACGTACAGCGATTCTTCGAACCAATTCGAACGCTCACAATGCACTACGCCATCCTCCAGCGAGCGGTCGCCTCAGGCCACCGCATCTTCGAGCTGCTCGATATCCCTATCGACGTCAAAGAAAAAGAAGACGCTAAGCCGCTTGATGACCCGCAAGGAGAGGTGGAGTTCAAGAACGTCACGTTTGGCTACGACCCTGAACGGCCTATCCTGCGAAATATCAACTTCACGGCCAGTCCCGGACAGACCGTCGCGATTGTTGGACCCACCGGCTCCGGTAAGACCAGCCTGATGGCGTTGGCGCACCGTTTCTACGATGTTCAAGAGGGCCAGATACTTCTCGACGGAATCGACGTCCGAGACATCAAGCAAGATTCCATTGGGAAGGCCATGGGAATGGTGCTCCAGGAGCCGTTCCTCTTCTCTCAAACCGTCATGGAGAACGTTCGTTACAACACCCGATATGCCACTCGTGAGGACGTGGTAAACGCCTGCAAAACGATTGGCGCACACGAGTTCGTCATGCTGCTTGACGACGGCTACGACACCATTCTTGAGCAGCGTGGCTCCAACCTATCCGTTGGGCAGAGGCAGCTCATCAGCTTCGCCCGCGCGCTGGTAGCGAACACGAAGATCTTAATTCTCGATGAGGCTACGGCGAACATCGATAGCTACACGGAAAAGGTCATCCAGGAAGCCCTGCAGAAGCTGCTCACAGGCCGCACTGCGCTCGTCATCGCCCACCGCCTCTCAACCATCAGGAATGCCGACAAGATCATCGTCGTCCAGGTCGGCGAGATCGTTGAAGAGGGCACCCACGATGAGCTGATAGAGATCAACGGGCTCTACGCCAGCCTCTGGACCACGAACTACTCCTCGTTCGACGATATCGCCGACAACGCTGACGATGTTCTTGAGACGCCAGCCACCAGCACATAGGCCTCCGACCCGCCTCGTTCTTACGTCCCTGCGGGACGGGTGACGGCATTGGCGTTGGTGTATACCGACCTTCCGCGCGGCATATACGCCATAGGCCACTGACGCTCGAATCAAGTTAAATTAGGGTGACCCAATTGGCTCGGGGGAGCTGGGGCGTTGCAGGACGTCCGGTATTTGGCTGCTCTGATCATTGGCATCGTGGCATTCGGAATCATCATTTCCGGTGCAACCGCGTTCGCCCAGGTCACCCTCTACGGCTTCAGCGGCTCAGCGGAATCGATTCGCCAGTCCTTGATTACACACGGTGAGTCAGATCGCACACGGATGAGCCCGG
>DBZV01000085.1:17650-17922 GCA_002311865.1 Dehalococcoidia bacterium UBA1151 | reverse complement strand
GGATTGTACTCGCTAACGACAGCGCTCAGAACTTTGATGCGGGACCGGTGCTCCTCATTCCCCTCATTCAGAATCACCCGACAGGTGCGGGTGTAGGAGCCGATGATCTGGAGTTCGGTGCGGTGGTCTGGCCACTCAAACATTTCCTCGTTGGCGGTTCGCAGGACTGCGTCGCAGAAATGTCGGTTTACCGGGACTGCGCGGTTGAATCTGACTGAGCGCTCAGAGCCGCCGAAGACCCAAAAGCCGTCCCAGTGAACGTCATCATTGAG
>DBZV01000085.1:17175-17568 GCA_002311865.1 Dehalococcoidia bacterium UBA1151 | reverse complement strand
GACGTGGGCGTTGGCGCCGAACCGTTGGAGTTGGTCGGGGGTAGGTTTCGACCTGACGTTGGGGAGAATATCTTCCACTTCAATGAAGCCGACGAGATAGAAGCCGAGTTGGGCCGTCGTATCTGGCTCATCATGCGCTTTGAGGCGGGCGAGGAAGAAGATCAGATCGCCGGGTTTTGCCTTCTTGAGTGCGTAAGCTCGGGCGGCTCGCTCGCAGTTATCGCCGTAGGTGCGGGTCGTGAATTCGGGGTCGAAGTGGGTGGCCACAGCGCGATATCGCTCAGGAATCCACTCCCTGAGATCTGCGGCTGGGTTCTTCCACGATGGCACCGCTCCCATCCTCACAGAATGAGGTCCAACATCCCGTGGTGATTCGATAATTGGAATCATCTC
>DBZV01000085.1:9673-16990 GCA_002311865.1 Dehalococcoidia bacterium UBA1151 | reverse complement strand
CCCCCCCCCCCCGCCTTATCAAAGAGAGGTTCTGCATGAAGATCGCGATTGGTGGCGATCACGCCGGATTTCCGATGAAGGGCCCTATTTTCGACTTTCTGGCTTCCCAGGGTCATGAGGTTACAGACTTCGGCACACTAACAGGCGAGCCGGTGGACTTTCCTGACATCTCTCGCACGGTGTGCGATGAGGTCCGACAGGGTCGGGCTGAGCGCGGCATTCTCATCTGCGGCACGGGAGTTGGCGCGGCGATTGCCGGCAACAAGATCCCGGGTATCCGAGCCGCGGTCGCCCACGACATCTACTCCGCCCACCAGTGCGTGGAGCACGATGACGTGAACCTGCTGGCTATCGGCGCGCAGATCATCGGCATCAACGTGGCGCAGGAGATTGTGACGGCCTTCCTCGCAGCCGAGTTCAGCACGGACCCGGACTTCCGGCGCCGGGTGGCCAAGCTGCACGATATGGAGATCGCGGGCGCGAAGGAGCTGCTGGGGGAGATTTAGAGTAGACCGCATTCCTTGAACGCTTCTCGCAGCTCTGCTTCTTGATCGGGGGTTAGCGGGAGGGATGGTTTGCGAGGGATTGTGGTGTCGTAGCCGAGCATGTTGAGGCCGGATTTTAGGGCTGCGGTGCCGAGAGACATGCCAAGGAAGTCGGCGTGGAGCATTGATTGCTGGAGTTTGTTGGCTTCTGCGTATTCGCCAGCTTTTCCGAGGTCGATGATCTTCTTGACCAGGCCGGGCGCCCAGTTGGCGAAGAACATGCAGGCGCCTACTGCGCCGATCATCTGACCGGGGAGGTTGATGCTGCCATTGCAGGTCCAGAGCTGTGTGCTCTCGTGGATATACGGCGGGATGCCGCACTCCCAGCGGTAGTTGAGCGAGAGGATGTACGAGAAGACGTTGTCCATTGCGGTGATTTCGGCGAGTTCCTGCGGGTTGGTGTCCGGGTTCAGGCTGGCTCGTGGCTGGTGGATTACGACGACGGGCACAGGGCTACCCTCTGTGACCTGCTCGAAGTACTCCACGTTGCCGCTTTTTGCTCGCCCTCCTGTCGCGGCACCGGGGATGCGGACGCGGATCATGTCTGCACCAGCCTCGGCGTAGAGGTTCGCCAGTCGGATCACCTCGGTGGCGGATGGCGAGTCGATACCTGCGATGACGAATCGCTCACCTTTGTGAGCCTGCGCCACGGTCTTGACGGTTTCCAGCTTGTCTGGCTCGCCAAACTGCAGCTCCTCACCGCCGTGTGTGATGACAACGAATCCCGATAGCTCAGTGTCCAGCCACTTCTCGACATTCGCCGCCAGCTTGTCATGGTCGATGGTGTCATCAGCGCGCATGGGGTTTGGGGTTGGCGCTACGACAATGGTATCTTCGGTTGGGATCGGCATTGGGGTGGTGTCCTGTGGCAGTGTGGTGGAGTTGGAGAAGTGTAACCCCGTCCCCGTAGCGGCACATTGCATGTGCCTGCCCCGCGTCGCATCTCCCGAACGGGCACGTGCAACGTGCCGCAACCCTGCCCATGCCCGAATACGGTGATTACGTTCACACGTAGCGGCGCATGGCATGCACCTCCCCAGCGCCCCGCGCTCAGTGCCCGTGCGGCAGGCACCGCCGTCTCCACATTGACCATCTCTTCACTAATAATACTTAGACATATGTTCTGATTGACGTTATTCGACGTGTGTGGAGGTGTCTTCCTATGACCAGCGGCGCGGAATATTCGACAAATTACCTTACTGATCCGGCAACTCACGAGTTGGAAGATCAACGACTGGACAGGCGATGCTTGAGTTGCAAATCATCACACATCATCCCGCTTGATAAGGCGTCGGAATTGGCTAACACGTGCTACCTGTGTCGTGGCTGTGGGCACATTTTCTCACCGGCGCTGCCTTTTGTTTACAAGGGGCATAATAGGCCAGAGTGAGCGCCACTTCACCGCCACCAATTTCCGCTTCAGATCGAGATCGCTGGTTCAACAATCCTTCTGATTTTGCCAGGGAACAACTTGGCGCGAAATTGTGGTCAAAACAGGTCGAGATTCTTGGGGCGGTTCGGGATCACGAGCGTGTGGCGGTCAGGTCGTGCAACGGGTCGGGCAAGACGTATACAGCGGCTTACGCGGTGCTCTGGTGGTTGATGTGTTTTGAGGACGCGCTGGCAATCACCACCGCGCCATCGGAACACCAGGTGCGAGATGTGCTGTGGCGTGAGATTCGGCGCGCATATCGCGGTCATGAGGCGCTGTTTGGTGGGGCGTTGAACCGGACCAGCCTTGAACTGGGGGACAAGCACTATGCCAACGGCCTCTCGATGAACACCCCTGATCGTTTCCAGGGCTTCCGCGAGGGCAACATCCTGTTCGTGGTTGATGAGGCGCCAGGTGTGGACGATGAGATCTTTGAGGCCATTGAAGGCTCGATGACCCCAGCCCGGGCGCGCCTGCTGCTGCTTGGTAATCCTACGTCTCTGCGCGGCACGTTTTACGAAGCTTTCCACTCGAAACGGCAGCTGTGGTCAACGATTCATATCTCTGCATTCGACACGCCTAATTTGCTTCAGCCACAGAACGAACTGCCGGGATTGCCGAGTTTGGTGACGCGCCGCTGGGTTGATGAGGCGCGCCTGAACTGGGGCGAAGAGAGCCCGATGTACCAGGTGCGGGTTATGGGGGAGTTTCCGAGCACGAGCGAAGACACGCTGGTGTCTCTGAAGCTGATTGAAGCGGCGGTGGGCAAGAACTGCGTTGCAGGTTCGAAGGACGGGCTTGAGATCGGTGTGGACGTGGCGAGGTTTGGCTCCGATCGGACCGTGATATGCATCCGGCGCGGCGATCTTGTTCTGCGGTTCATTGAGTTCCGAAATCAGGACACGATGGCGACGGCTGGCCAGGTTGCAGCACTTATTGAGGAGCTTGAGCCGGCATACGTGCGCGTGGATGAGGTGGGAATTGGCGCTGGCGTTGTGGATCGACTGGCAGAGCTGAAGCTAAAGAAAGTCTATGGAGTGAACGTTGGCGAGAGGGCGGAGAACAAAAGCCAGTTTGCGAACAAACGGGCTGAGGTCTTCGATGGTCTTCGAAAGCGATTTGAGGCGGGGGAGATTTCGATACCTGATAAGCGTGAATTGATCTCATAACTTGCGGCTTTGAAGTACAGCTTCAACAGCACCGGGCAGATGCGGCTTGAGGGCAAGGATGAGCTTCGGCGAAGGGGGCTGCCTAGTCCTGACCATGCTGATGCTCTGGCGCTGGCTTTGGGCTCGATTCTGACCATCAACAATTACAGAATTTGGTAGCTCCGAAAGGGAATCACAAGTGGGAATGTTGAACAATATCTCTGAGGGCCTGGCAAGACGACTCCGGCAGCGTTCGAGGCGCGCTGACGGCACTGTCCAGAAGCGCAACCGAATCTCCAGAATCCTGGTCGACTCGCTCGATCTCATGCTTGGGCGAGGTACGATGCAGGCCGATGAGCGGTCGTTTGAATTTGGCGAGTACTTCTCAAACGGGGGTCCCATTCACGCCTCAGTAAAGCTCAGGTCATCGGCCATTAGCGCCGTTCCTCTCCTGGTTGAGGAGCGTAAGGCCGGAGTTTGGGAACAGGCAGAGCCATCGCATGATCTTGTACGTTTGCTCAGTCGGCCGAACCCCCACTGGACGCTTGCCGAGTTGCTGCGTGCTACTGAAACCTATCTGCTGCTGTGGGGGGCCGCGTACTGGGGCATTGAGCGCTCTCCCGATAACGGGGCGATGGAGCTGTGGCCGCTTCGTCCCGATCGTGTACGCGTGATGCCGGACAGGCAACGCTACCTGAAGGGTTTCCTTAACGAGAACGCTCAATCGACCGACGGCGACATCGCATACTTGCCAGACGAGATGGTCTGGTTCAAGCACTTCAACCCGAAGGACGAGTTCACGGGTGCGTCGTCCATCACGCCCATCAAAGATGTGGCCGATATGGCTCGCGAGGCACATTCATTCAATCGCAACTTCTTCGTCAACTCTGCTACGCCTGGTGACCTGGCGATTACGATCGACCAGACCCCGGACGAGGACACTGCCAATGATCTCTTAAATCGCTGGGAAGACCGTTTCAAAAGTGTAAGAAACGCTCACCGGCCGGTGCTACTTGGCAAAGGGATGGACATAAAGAAGACAGGACTCTCACACCGCGATATGGAGTTCATCTCCACGCTCAAGTGGTCTGTGGAAGAGGTTGCACGCGTGTTTGGCGTACCAAAGGCGTTCCTGGCAGACCTGACCGAGGCAACGTTTGCGAACATCAACGCTGAGGAGCGCTTCTTCTGGCGCAACACGATCATTCCAGAGCTAAAGCTGTTTGCGGATGAGCTCAACCGGTCGCTGGTGCCGCTGTTTGGATCTCCCGAGACGCTTCGTGTGGCCTTTGACATCAGCACCATTGACGCGCTCAGGGAGTCCGAGACGCAGCGAGTGGAACGGGTTGTTTCGCTGGTTGGCGCGGGGATATTGACGGTGGATGAGGCCCGGGCAGGGGAGGGTTTGAAGCCACTTTAACACGCAACTCAGGCATCGGGAGTTGATCGGTGACGACGGTATAGAAAAACACCGGATGTTACGCAGAGATAACGCTCATCCGCTGGACCTGAATCCGCGAGTGGGCGACAATCGCTCGATGCTCATAACAAAATCTTCAGAACTTGCGTCTTATTGCCAGGAACTGGAGACCGCTCGCTACGTGGCGGTGGATACCGAGTTCATGCGGGAGCGTACTTATCGGGCTGAGTTATGCCTGGTGCAGCTTTGCGCTCCAAACCTTGAGGCCGTGGCGGTTGATCCCCTGGCCGAGGGCATGGATCTCTCGCCATTGTTCGATGTGATGTCCAATCCGGCGGTGATCAAGGTGTTTCACGCGGCGCGGCAGGACCTCGAAATCTTCTTCCAGTTGATGGGCCGAGTGCCTGCGCCACTATTCGATACCCAGGTCGCAGCGATGGTTTGTGGGTTTGGCGAGCAGGTGGGATTTGGCACGCTGGCCGCGACGATTGCCCGGGTGTCCGTAGATAAGTCGTCGCAGTATTCCGACTGGTCGTTGCGGCCGCTTAGCGAACGACAGCTTCAGTACGCCCTTGACGATGTAATCCACCTCTGCACGATCTATGAGGCGCTGGAAGAGAAGCTGTCCCGGAGCGAGCGAAGCCAGTGGCTCGCTGAGGAGATGGAGACGCTGGCGGCATCTTCCACGTACGTTACGGAGCCGAAGGATGCGTGGCGCAGGGTGAAGCATCGCCGAGCCAAGCCGCGGGCGCTGGCGGTACTGCAGGAGTTGGCGGCCTGGCGGGAAATGCGTGCTGATAGGAATAACGTTCCGCGCGGCCGTATCATCCGGGATGAGCAGCTCGTTGAGATCGCATCGGCGGCGCCGTCCAGCAAGGATGAGCTGCATCGGATAAGGGGACTTGGCTCGAATGCGGTGAACGGCTCTATGGGTAGCGAAATTCTTGCCGCGATCAAGCGTGGTATGGCAATTCCGAAAGATCAGTGGCCTCGTCTTGCTCCTCGGCCTGAATTGCCAAATGGCGCACGAGAACTGGTCGCACTGCTTCAGGCGCTCTTGAAACTGCGGTGCGAAGAGCAGGACGTGGCGCCAAAGATGGTGGCTACACGGGACGACCTTGAACAGCTGTTGGTGGATAAGAATGCCGATATCAGATTCATGAGTGGGTGGCGCAGGGAGTTGTTTGGCCAGGATGCGCTAGCGCTCCTGGAAGGCAAGATCGCCCTCACCGGTGCTGCGGGCGGGCTGCAGGTGCTGCGAACGGATGGCGTTGAAGGGTAAACAAGCGCTACCATCTGGACGCATCATCCAATGTGTCCAGGGGGAGGCCTGACATAGAACCGCACACGCACGTTGCCGACGCCACTCTCGATCGTTACCGCAAGATCACTTCAGCCACCGCCTATTCCGGCGTGTGGCGGTTGCAGCCGCCTGGTGGATCAGAGTGGTTCGCTTCTGCGAATTATCAGCGATGCCTGATGCAAGGTGTTTGGCCGATGACTCCCGGGAGGACGGTGGTGGGACGTGCTCGAACACTGCGATTCGTGCCGCCACGACCTGACTTATTGGATATCACTCGTCGGTTGGACGATTCACCGGAGTATCGCGCAATGGGCAAGTGCGGCCCCGGCGATGTACTGGTGGTGGAGGCTCACTCTCCAGATGACTACGCCTGTATCGTTGGCAACATGAAGGCGCGCCAGCTCTGGCACAACAAGGCGGAAGGCATCGTTACAGATGCGGCTATGCGCGATGTGGATATGGTTGCCGAATACGATCTTGGCATATTCGCCAAGCAGCGTTCGCCGGCGGGCAACTTGCCTTACCTGGAGGCGTACGAAGACGGTGAGCCGATTAACTGCGGCGGCGTGCTGGTGATGCCGGGCGATGTGATTGTTGCTGACGATGATGGTGTGGTGGTGGTTCCTTGCCAGCGGGCTGAAGAGGTGATCGACTGGATTGAGGAGCAGGAAGCGGCGGAGCAGTTCGTCATCCGCCTGATCGACGAGGAGCGGGTGCCGCCGGGCAAGTACTACCCCATTACGGAAGAGACCAAGGAGCGCTTCCGTAAGTGGAAGGCTGAGCAGGAGTAGGTAAGTAGCTGCTGCCGTCAGCCGGCATTCCTGAATTAATCGAAGACAGGTTGGCACGCTCAGGATGGCAGAATTTACGAAGTGGGTGGTGTGAGACTGTTACAATCCATATTCGCAGAATCGGGGCTAAATATCCGTTTATTGTGCTACGAATCGCCCAGTCTGAACCGAGACATTATTGGCAAATTGGGCATGGCAACCATTACTGCATGACGAATTTGCAAAAAAATATTTCAGCCGATATTTTCCAGCAGGTAGTGGTCGGCAGGCAGTGTTGATACCACAGGGCATGCCTGCGGGCTTTTTACGCAACCAATCGATTGCACTTCTTTTTGCATTAATCGGTATTTTCATATTGGCGGCTACGGTGGCCTGTAGCTCCGGCGATGACGCGGTCGCACCCGCCACGAGCAATCTGCGGTGATCGAACTTCCCGAAACGTCAATAGTGATCGACCAAGACAGCGTACCGACAACTGACGCAGAGGCGGCATACCTGGAGGGTCTTGATCGGATCCTCGAAACGCGCAACGCTATCCGCGACAAGATCAACGATTTATTCGGGGGCAATTTTCCTACGTTCGCTCCAGACGATGTGCAGGCGTTCGTCCTGCTCAACGCACTGCGCGAGGCCAAATTCGGTGAGCGAACCGCTGATGCTCTGAGCCAGCTGCAGGCC
>DBZV01000085.1:0-9416 GCA_002311865.1 Dehalococcoidia bacterium UBA1151 | reverse complement strand
CTACAGGATCGTACAAACTTTGAGCGTACAGTTCCTGCCCATGGCTGGTCTGGGAACACCCGGTATGAGCAATGACGATCTGATAACCGCAACGTCTTACATCCAGCCACCCATCATCGACCTGTTTGAAGAGGTGACGAGCGAGTTCGCTAAGCTAGAGCCACCGGCGGAACTATCCGAGGGCCATGAGGTACTGGCGCAGTACTTTGATGAGTTGTTTGCGACATCGAGGGCCATAGATAAGACGGTCGCGGCCAATGACTACCAAGGCATGCTTCGTGAATTCGAGCGATCAGTTCAGGTTGATGCAGCTATGCAAGATCGCATGCCACCCAACTACAAGCCACTTATTCCTTCTTTATTCCCATAATTCCCGGCTGACGCTCCAATCCGGACGTCACAACGTCTTCGCGGTCATTTTGTGCACCACCGCGACTACAATCCATATTTGCTTATTATGTTGCCCTCAATACCCACGGTTATTTCACACTAAGGAACACCCATGAAAGTAGTCATCACCGGCGGCTCCGGCCGAGCGGGCCAGAACATCATCCCGGAGCTCATTGCACACGGCCATGAGGTCACCAACGCTGATGCTGTTGAAGGTCCGGATCAGGGCGCTCGGTTCATGCGGGTGGACGCAACGGACCTAGGCTCAGTGATTTCGATCACGAGGGGCGCTGACGCGATCATTCATATGGCGGCGATACCATCGCCCATGAAGGACCCTGAGGGCGAGGTCTTCCGGGTCAATATGATGTCTAATTGGAACGTGCTTGAGGCTGCGGAGATCCATGGCATCACCAAGCTGGTCATGGCGTCATCGATCAACGCCGTGGGGGCGGGGTTCTCTCCGGCGGAGCTGGATCCACCCGCCTATCTGCCGATCGATGAAGAGCTGCCGACGAGGGCGCAGGATGGCTACGCGTTGAGCAAGTGGCTTGGCGAAGGTATGGCAGATGCGTTCTGCCGTCGGCGCGATATGCAGATCGCCAGCATGCGCTTCCACGCGCTGATGGACGAGAAGGCACAGCGGGCGCAGCAGGCGATGCCGAACAACGATCCACACGGTAATCGGTCGCGGGGGTTCTGGGGATGGACGGACCGGCAGGATGCGGCGGTGGCATGTCGGCTGGCGATCGAAAAAGACTGGACCGGTCACGAGCCATTATTCATCAACGGTGATGAGACGACTCTCAACATTGGAACACAGGAAGCGGTAGACGTTGTCTACCCGGGCGTACCGATACGGAAGCCGCTGACGGGATTCACGTCTGCGATCGACAACGGGAAGGCGAAGGAACTCCTGGGCTGGGAACATAAGACGCAGTGGGTACGGTAGTCCTGAGCAGTCAGGGACGTGGGTGACACTTTCGACCGGGTACAGCCGGGCAGCCACCTCATTCTGACCTTCTCCCGGGAGGAGAAAGTACAAGAAGTTACTTACGGGCTTGTACAAACCTGAGGATTTCTTCCGGGTTGATGCGGCCCAGTTGCGTTGTCGCGTAGAGTGACGCCATCACTTCTCCGGCGGGATTCAGCACAAACTCGCATGGCTGAAGGATGGTCATGCCCTGGCGAGCGCCCGTCCATGCGCCGAGTTTTTGAGCATCATCGACATCCATACCGAATCCGATCGGGAATGTGACGCCTTCATCGATGGAGCCCTGCGCGCCTTCAGCGTTGTCGTCGGGCAGGACGATTTCGCCGCTGTCGACGGTTGTCAGTGTCAGGTTCGGGAATTTATCTCCCGGCATCAAGAATTTAGCCACGTCTCCCTCAATTCGTTCTGTGGTTCACCCGATTTGCTGACAAACCGTATTCCACCCCGCTATCAGATCGCCAGTCTCGGGCGAATCTAACCGCGCAGCAAGTCCTCCAATCGATCGGCGATGATTACTTCTTCGCCCGGTTGCACGTTGACGAGGACTATGTTGATTTCGCCTTTGTAGCCACCGCCGCCGACCCGGATGCTTGGGTCTCCGTCAGTGAGTTGTTTGCGAACGTCTGGGAACGATGGCCCTCGCCAATCGCTCTCCTGGTAGATCACTGCCTGTGGGCCCTGCCGGTTGATGTCGCCATCCTCAAGCACAACGTGGAGTCCCGGAATGTTGTTGAGCCGGCCCACGATGTGGTTGGCCTGATCGCGCCATCCAGCCCATGTGGCCTCGTGGTCGGACTCCACGAATAGCTCAAGCGCAGTGGTCATGCCGACAAGCGTCTCCTTGGTGACTTTCGATGGGCGGCCGATGCCAACTGTCCCGCTCCCGAGGTTGAACATGTGGAGGTAGGCAGCATCGATTAGCTCTTTCGATCCGGCGAGGAGTCCGGCATTTTGGGGTCCGCCTATGCCCTTTCCGCCGGAGAAGGTGACCATGTCCGCGCCAATCTTCGTGAACCGGGTGAGGTTATCGATGGGCGGCACTTCCGCTGCTGCATCCACTAGCACCGGAATGTTGTGGGCGTGGGCGATCTCGATCGCTTGTTCCAGTGGAAACGGATAGCGCTGGAACGGGGCGACGACCCATGCCAGCCCGGCTATGTTCTCGTTGATGGCAGCTTCCAGATGATAGGTTTGAGCACCGCTCGTGGAGCCGAACTCCACGATCTCTGCGCCAGCGGTGACAAACGATTTATCGTATGAGTTCCGACCGCCCTTGAACATCAGAATTTCGCTTGGCATGCCGCTCGTGTCAGGAAGCTGATCCACTTTCGCGCGATCGGTACCGGTCATCGCTGCCGCCGCCATCAGGACGTTGCCCGCCGATGCACCTGCTACGACCAATCCCGCCTCTGCGCCCGTTGCTCGAGCGACTATCCGCCCACCCGCTCGCGTGAGATCTGCAAGGTCTACGAATGCCGTTGCTGCCTCATCCATGGCGCGAAGCACTTCCGGCCGCATGAGGCTGCCGCCAAGCATTGTGACCCAACTCTGCGCATTGATGACTGGCTTTACGCCGAGCCTCGCGTAAACCTCCGGCACCCTATCGTTCGTCGCCAAATCATGCTCCCTGGATAGCCTGCATTATCGCGATGAAATCTGCCCGGCCTAGTCTAACGGTTATGCTGCCCCAAAGTGTCTCCAGATCTGTTCGCGCAGCGCGGGGTTTCCGGCAGGTACTTTAGGTGGAATTACCTATTCGCGTGAACTGGGAAAACTTAACTTGAGTTCACAGAGAGACCAACTACTGAATCATGCGCCCATGTTCCGCAACGGGTGCAATAACCGGAGCCAACGCCGATGCGCTATGCGAAACAGGCAGATCCAGCCAAAGACCCACGGTTGCTTTTTCTGATGACTGGCCTCGTTATTGTGGTGGGAGCCGGGGTGCTCTCTATCGTCACCATCTCACTATTGCGGCTGAGCTAGAACGCTCCGATCAGGCGCTTCAGCAATGCGCGCGTTCTGAGTGGTGACTCCGTATCTCCTCGGCCTGTGGTGGTGAACGACGCGAAGAAGTCTGTGGCTCCCGCTGAGGCGAAGTCGCGCAGCTGCGCTTCTACTTCATCTTCATTTCCAACTATCGCCACATCTTCCGGGCCGGCTGCGCCTTCGATGTCCAGCGCAGCGCGGTAGTTGACCAGCCGACCATAGCCACCCAATGTTGCCGCTACTGATTCGCGCGCTGCCTCTGGTTCGTCCGTGACGCAAATCGGCAGTGCTACGCATACTCGCGGCGCTCGTCGACCTGCGGCCTCCGCTGCCCGATTGATCCGAAGCGCGATGTGGGTTTCAACGGTCTTGCGGCCGCACATCCACAGAATCGTGCCGTCTGTTTGCTCGCCAGCCAGCTTCAGCATCAAGGGGGCCATTGCTGCGAGGAGGACTGAGGGTGTGGGCGGGCTCTTGAAGCCCATCGACGCTGAGGTGATGATCATTTCGCCAGCCCAGTCCACGGCTCGGTCTTCCAGCAGTGGGATCAACGCACCGAGGTACTCCCGCATGTACTTTGCCGGGCGATCATAAGTAGCGTTCCAGAGGACGGCGGTCGATTCCGGGTGGGCGACACCGAGACCCAGGCTAAGTCGGCCGTCGGCTGCCTCGTTGGCGGTGAGTGCTTGTTGCGCCATAAGCAGTGGCGATCTTGAGTAGACGGGAATCACACCGGTGATGAGTTCGATCTTCGAGGTCTGCTCACCGGCAAGCGCGACGAGTTGCAACGAATCGATCGCCAGGCCGTGTGAGATCCAGAGCGAATCGAATCCGTCTGATTCAGCATCGACAGCCCACTCGATATTCCCTTTGAGGTCGCGCTTGTCCCGCGGCAGGGGTCCAATACCAATACCGATCTTCATATCGCTCGTCTATCTCCCAGGTTCAAAACCACATCGCCATGTCGAGGCCGACGGGGTCGAAGTCGACTACCTCCGGGATCCGCCTTGCCTCACCTGTTGCAATTCGCTTTGCTGTCCAGAGCAGAGCGAGGGCGTCCAACTCATCGTCCCGGTTGCTTCTGACTGAGTTGTCTCCACCGATGGGCAGTGGTCCAACATCGACGCCCATTGAATCCGCCAGTAGCCCGATGCGCGATTCCACGCCTTCTGGCTGCCGTTTTGGCGGGAGTTGATCGCCATCGTTCATTTCACGGAATATCAACTCTGGATGCGCTTCGTGAACCCGGGGATCGCGCTCGGCCGTCATGTAGCGATCGACCTCCGCTATTTTCGCAAAGATGCCGAATGCCTGTTGCGGGACTCCGTGACTCAGGAAGTTTTTTGACCAATCGTTGACAGCGGACCAAGAGTCTAAATAGCTCAATGGGTACGGTGACTGAAGGTGGCCGTTGAGGCTTGCGAACTCAAGCAGCATGCGTTCCGGCGGCGTGAATATCGATGTCGCCTGACTGCCCAGCAGCTTGCGCGCAGCACCGTCGACCGCGCGGCTGCCGTCGTTCACCAGCCCAACTGGCATATCGACTGCAACCACGCCTGGCGATGCCCCGAACGCGCCGAAAAGATCATCGAAACGCCGAATCTTGATCATGCGCACGTTGGTAAGGTCGCCTAACTCCGTTGCGGCGCCAATCCAGCCGTTTTTACAGCCATCGAGCCCGATTAGTAGCGTCGATGGGTCAACTCGAAGATCTTGCATTTTCCAGCCATTGCTCAAGTAGCGGCGGCATCCACATCACGAAGTTCATGGCGTCCATAACATCCTCTGACATCAACCTGCCAGCCCCTCGCACGCGCTTTCGGACGCTCTCCATCGCGGCCTCAACGTCTGAGTGGCCAGCGTCGCCCGGGTGTCCGATTGACTGCGCCAGGTCGGCGGGGCCAAAAGCTATGTAGTCGATGCCGTCAACTTCCAAGATCTCATCGATCTTCTCAACGCCCTCGGCCGTCTCAATTTGAACGCCCAGCACCATCTCGTGATTGAACTCCGCCATGTACTCAGCGGGTGGCTTGCGCAGTCCGTAGTCCCGACCTCGCCCGGTGCCAAAGCTACGCTCGCCTTCCGGGCCGTACCGGGACGCCTTTGCTGCCTGTTCGGCCTCATCCCGGTTTGAGATGTGAGGCGCAAGAATGCCCATGATTCCGCGATCCAGGAATCGCAGGATTGTTGAATTATCGATGTTTGGAATGCGTGCGGTGCAGGTCATGTTGTGCATGTCCGCAACACGGCACATGTCCTCTACGTCGCCGAAATCGAACTCACCGTGCTCGGCATCGAGGTGGACGTAGTCAAAACCGAGGTGTCCTACGATGTCGAACAATTCCACTGATGGGAATGTGATCCCAAAGCCGATCGCTTTCTCGCCCGCCGTAATTTTCGCCCTGATATTACTCTTGCGCATCCCGTCCTCCCTTCAAACCACAATGCGTCGCCGTAGGCGGCTACTTTATCTTGAATATACCCAACGCTTGAAGATGATTGACCGGAGCAGGTGGCGCTCCTAGACTCCACCTTAATGAATAGTGAAGTGAAATCTGTTACTCAGGGTCTGAGAGAGATCGCAGAATCGGGCCGAATTGGTCGGCCAGTATTTGTCCGGTGGATGGCGACGTTCGTTGCGGGCAATGAAAGCTCATCCGATCTTGCAGAAGTCGCGCTCTCCGATATCTCATCGATATTCGGCACCGCGCCTGAGTCATACAGCACAATGGGCGAAGGCGAATCAGGGAACATCTCTATGATTTGCCGATGGGCGGGAGGTCAGGCTGCCCTGATTGCGACAGGAGTCACATCGGCAGATCAGCGCCCCGGGCTCGATATCGCGCTGATCGGTAGCGAAGGCGCGGCGTATCACCATGATGATCGCTGATGGTTAACGAATATGGCGTTCTCTTCGTTGGCGGCAACCGCACGCACCAGGAGACTCATGTGGCGGCGTTTGATGCTGACGAACGTTGTCGGCTCATTGCAGTGACCGATGCGCCCGACGCTTCAGATGAACGCATCACACTTTCTCGGGAGATGGCAGACGGATACGGGATTCCGTTTGTTCCTGATCTTGAGACGGCGCTCGGTCGAACGGACGTCGATATTGTGAGCATGTGCCCGCAGGTTGAGAGCCGCAGCATAGCGGGTCCAATGTGTGGCAAATCTGGCAAAGCAATATATCTGGACAAACCGCTTGCCGGTAGTCTGAGGGACGGACTCGCCATCCGAGATGCTTTGCGGCGCAGCGGAGCGCCGAACCAGATGTACAGCTTCGTTGGGTTGCCGTGGGTGCAGGCAGCGAAGGAGTGCGTGGACTCCGGCAGAATAGGGCGGCTTGTTGGGATACATGCAGACGTTCTGTTCGCGAAGGGCCGCGCGGGTTCGGCTCCGGCGGGCGTTGTGCGGCAAGAGAAATTTCCCCTAGAAAAGTACACGTTTGTTGACGCGAAGCGAGAGTTCTTCGACCTGGGCGTCTACGCCGTGGGGCTCTGCCTGTGGCTATCTGGCAAGGCTGCCATTGAGGTGACGGCGACCACCGCGAACTACTTTTTTGAGTCGCATGCCAGGCGGGATGTGGAAGACTTTGGCGCGGTGATGATGCAGCTGGAAGACGGCGTGGTCGCCAGTGCCACTGGCGGTCGCATCGGCTA
Organism: Dehalococcoidia bacterium UBA1151; assembly: GCA_002311865.1. Taxonomy (GTDB): domain Bacteria; phylum Chloroflexota; class Dehalococcoidia; order Lucifugimonadales; family Lucifugimonadaceae; genus UBA1151. The sequence goes on along the minus strand of DBZV01000085.1, from coordinate 2,384 downwards.
CTACAGTCACCCGAAAGGCGGCGCTCACAAAGTCGCGCTGGTGGGCACGGACGGCACGGAGACCTTCGATGCGTGGACACCGCACATTGAGATTTCGAACGCTGATTCCGCGCCTGAGTTGCCGCCGCCGAATCCGGTAGACCCGATGATGATGTGGCGTTCGACTCGCAGCTCTGGCGGTAATCCCACGAAAGGCACGTGGGATGCACTGGCCAGCGAAGACAACTGGTATCCGGTAGACATAGCCCGCTTCATCGACAGCCTGGATTCAGGTGCGCGCCCAGAGATCACGGCGGAAGAGGCTATTGGCTCGCTGGCAGTGCTGATGGCGGCTTATGAGAGCGCCGCGAGCGGACAGATGGTGACCGTGCGGCGAACGTAATCGCGTAGCATGGGCATCCTGCCCATGTAAGCGGGCGAAATGCGGGCAGGGATGCCCGCGCGACCGGACCCCTTAGAGCAGCGCCTCAAGTGGTGCGAGGTTCTCTGGCTTCGGCTCTAGCTTGCCGACGCCGTGGCTCAGGACTGTTTCTACTATGGCGTCGCAAAAGGGAGTTTTGACTCCTGCTTCACGGCCCTTCTCGGAAACGTAGCCACTGAGGAATTCGATCTCCGTGCGACGGTGTTTCATTACGTCTTGCAGGAATGATGGATGACCTCCTGCAACTGCCTCAGCACCGGTGGCCATGTCGGTCTGCAGCTCTTCAGCGTTAATGCCTTTGGCAGCCTCGATGAAGCGCGACGGGTCGATACCGGAAATTGGTTCGACTGTGTGGCCGAGCGCGAGCGCAACAGAGACCACTTCTGCGGCCATCTGAATGGCGATCCGGCTGGCGACCGGATCGGTGCGAACCTCAGAGGAGCCGAGACCGGAAAGGCCGGCGATCGGGTTAGCCATGCAGTTGACGGCTAGCTTGGACCAGCGGTCGCCCCACATGTTGGTGGTGAGCTTGGTCTGTGCTACGTCGTTCATTATGCCAATGAGCTCTTGCGCTCGAGCCGTATCGGAGCCATCGTGCTCGCCAATCTTGAAGCCGATATCGTTGGCGTCTGAGCGGACCACGTGGCCTGGCTCGTACATTCCGGCGCCGATTGTGATGATGCAGGCCATCGCCCTTTCGATGCCCACCACTGCGGCCACTCGCTCGTCATTGATGCCGTTCTGGAAATCGACCACTGCGCCACCGTCTTTGACGTAGTTATCGATCAGCGCGGCAGCCCATTCGGTGTCGTAAGACTTCACAGCCAGGAATCCATAGTCGAATTTCTCATCGATATTCTGGAGCTCATGAATGTGCAGCGCGTTGACGGGGGTGTTGAACTCCTCGTCCCGCTTGGTCACGGTGAGGCCATCGGTCTTCATGGCGTTGACGTGCTCAGGCCACATGTCTATCAATGTAACGTCATGGCCTGCCCGGGTCAGTTCGCCGCCAACCACCCCGCCGATTGCACCAACGCCGAGGATACCGATTCGCGGTCCCATTTTCATATCTTTCCGACTGTGTTTATTGCAGGCTGTCGAATATACAGCAGAGGAGCAAGATCGACTACGCAACCCGGTCAAAAAAATGAGCCTGGAGTTGGAGGGTGATTCTAGGCTCGTTCTCCGCGGTTGGATTTCAGGCCGTCGACTTTGCGAGCGGAGGAGTTGTCCGAGATTCCAGGGTTAGCCTCCGCCAGCGATGGTCGCGATTGCTGTCGAGATAAGCGCGACGATCTCCGCTCCCAGGAGCAACGTTAGCCACCGCAGCTCTGCCTCAATTCGACGCAAGCGATGATCGTGGTCATTCTCAACTTTGTCTTTCACTTCATGCAGCGAATCCCAGAGTCCACGCAGCAACTGGTCGCGATCAATCTCATCCTTTTGTCCGCCCGCATGTGGATCGGAGTTTGCCATTACGGGTTGATTGCTCATTGTTATGGCACATCCGTGTAGACCACGATCATGTCTGCTCCCGGATGCCGCTGTGAAGGGCGTTTAGGCAGTTTCACAACCGCTGCTTCGATTGCAATACACGCGGGATCTGCTGAGACGACTGCGTAAATGCTCTTGGTGCCCGTGAGTTCCAGATAGAGATCGATCTCGCCGTATGCTGTGGGTTCATCCCACGATGCTATCTCCAACTTCAGCCGGAAACGGTACGTAAGGTCCGTGTAGTTGACCTGCTCCAGCTCGATTGCGACCGAAGGCGAGTCCTGAACTTCTGTGATTGGGTAGGAGGCAACGGCCAACCCTGGAATTGTGTCCAGGGCGGCCGCAATGTCCGCCCGCGCAGCAGCGATGCTCATCTCGGCCACTTAGCCCAGTGGTATTCGCTTGTACGGGTTCAGCAGCGCGTTGATATCGCTATCAGACGCTGATGTGACCTGCCCCCCAAAAACCG
>DBZV01000108.1:5211-6323 GCA_002311865.1 Dehalococcoidia bacterium UBA1151 | reverse complement strand
GTGCCCTTCGAGTGGCCTCAGGGAACCTTTCCTTGCGTGATTAGCCTGAGAGTTACAGGTTCGCTAGCTTTGCGAAGCTGAAGGCCGCTTGGGCGGTGTCATCTTCTGTTGGTTGGTCGATGGATAGGACGAGGTAGTCGAGACCGGCGTCCTGGTATTGATCGAGGTCGTCTCGGATCTGCTGGGGACTGCCGGTGAGAGTCTTTCGCTGGCCGGTTTCATCCAACACTTCTCGGTCCAGGACGAGGGTTGATCGGAGGGTTATTGCTACTTCCGAAGGGGGGCGGCCTTCCGTTTCGCACAGTGTGCCAATGGCATTCCTGGTGCTGGAGACTTCGGACGGAGATTGCCCGATTCCGTGCCAGGCATCGCCGTGGCGCACTGCTCGTCGTATGGCCGCTTTTGAGTTGCCGCCTATCCATATGGGTGGGTACGGCGTCTGCAACGGCCGAGGGAAGAATGTCATGCCCGCGGTGCTTGTTATCGAGCCCTCGTATTCCTCACCCTGGCAGAGGGCTATGAAGGCGCGAATGTGCTCATCGGTGACGCGGCCTCGCTCATCGAAATCTGCGTTCATCGTGGCGAACTCTTCTGGCATCCAACCGGTTCCGAACCCGGCGATGAGTCGGCCACCAGAGAGGACGTCCAGAGTCGTGAGCATCTTGGCGTTGAGCACGGGATGCCTGAACGGCAGAACCAACACGCTCATTCCGACTTTGACGCGTGTTGTGGCGCCTGCGATGTAGCTGAGCGTGGTTACAGCTTCTAGAACGTTTTGCGCTGAGGGGTCTGCTTTGCCGAGCCCGAACTCGTCCGGGTACCTGGCGGCGAGGTCTTTCGGATAAACCGTACGATCGCTGATCCACACAGAGTCGAATCCTGCGTCTTCTGCTGTTTGAGCCATTCGTCGGACGTAGTCTGCTTGCGACTGGGGAGTTGTGGCGGGCGTGACGGATGTTGTTGCGGCGATTCCATATTTCATGCGCAAAGGATGCCACATGTGGTGCGACGGCGTGTGATGCCGGAGAGGTGCCCTTCGAGTGGCCTCAGGGAACCTCTCCTCGCGTGGCTTGGACGGAGTGACGTGAACCAGCAACGGTAGTCTTCCTGAA
>DBZV01000108.1:4323-5197 GCA_002311865.1 Dehalococcoidia bacterium UBA1151 | reverse complement strand
CTGTCGAAGGGCGCCGGCTTCCCACGAACACCGGACATCGGTCACCCTGAGGAGGGCGGCCCCGTCCGCCTCAGGGTGACTCGATTTTCCGTGCGTGGCTGTCGAATCGCTAGCCCGCCGCACCCCATTCATGCGAAACTCACCCCCATGCCCCACCCTCTCCACACCATCGCGAACAACCCGGCCCGCACCTTCAACTACGCCGTGATAATCGCATTGGTAGCAATGCTTCTCGCGGGGCTGCTGTTCCCTGATATGGCGCGGTTCCAGGGCAAAGCATGGCCTGCCCGCGCCGTTTCATACCCAATAGCCGCGCTCATCGTGCCGATATGGTGGTGGCGCAGCAACCGCACTGACAACTACCCGCACCTCGTCGCCGCACTACTCGTCCTGCCGTTCGTCTCCGACCTCGCAGGCAACGTAGCCAACCTCTTCGACACCGTGCAGAACTTCGACGACATCCTCCACTTCATGAACTGGACGTTCCTCACCGCAGCACTTGTAATCGCCCTGTCATCACTCCGGCTCGCCCGATGGAACCGCATCCTCCTCGGCACGGGATTCGGCGCAATCGCCATCATCATCTGGGAGATCATCGAGTACCTGATCGCCGAAAGCGGCACCTCAGGCCTCAACCTCACCTACAAAGACACCATCTCAGACCTCGGCCTCAGCACCCTCGGCGGCCTCGTAGGCGCCACAATCGCCACATACTTGAAGGATCCCAAGCGGACCCCCTAGACCCCCCCGGGGTTGCCCCGTTCCCGGCCCCAGCGGCCCCGCGCTCAGTACCAGCTTTGCTGTGCCCGTGTGGCAGACACCCCGTGCGGCACGCACCCCGTAGGCGCAACCCGAATCCGCCATCCCGGAATCG
>DBZV01000108.1:1364-4241 GCA_002311865.1 Dehalococcoidia bacterium UBA1151 | reverse complement strand
ACTTGGCCCTACCATCAACATCCCTTACAGTCAGTCACCCCACAACTCCACTAATCCCAGGCACGCCTGAAAATGAAAATCCTGATCACCGGCGCCCAACTCCAACTCCCGCAAGACCTAGCCAACACCCTCTCCCCTATCCACGACGTCACCCTCACCGACTCAGCCCTCAACCACACACCTGAAACGAACGACCTCGTCCGCGGCACAGACGTAATCATCCACTCCGGCGCAATCGACCCCGCGGCCACGGCATCCGACCAACTCGACTCCCAGATGCGTTGCATCTACAACCTCTTGCTCGCGGCTACAGAGGAAGGCGTCCCACGCCTGATCTTCCTGAGCTCACTCCAGCTGATGAACGGCCATGCGCCTGACCTCGCCGTAACCGAGCGCTGGAAAACGACGCCAACAACGGACCTCCCCGTCCTCTGCTACCACCTCGGCGAGATGGTCTGCCGGGAGTATGCCCGCGAAGGCAAGATCAACGTCGTGGTGCTGCGACTGGGCGAGATCACGCCTGAATCGAGCACGAATCCATCTACATCGGCTCTATACATGGACGACACCGCAAACGCAGTCGAAAAAGCGCTCGCGATTGAGACATCTGGCTGGCTCGACATCTTCCACATCCAATCTGCCGTTCCCAACGCCCGATTCCTCACCGGCCAGGCGTGGTGGAGCGCCGACGATGTCTCACCATCGGTCAGCCTCGGCTACACCCCACGCGAAAGAGGTATCGCCCAATGAAAGTCCTCATCCTCGGCGCAAACGGCGAAATGGGCCCCGGCGTGATCAAGGCCATTGCGCCACACCACGAATTACGCCTGAGTGACATCAACGACTTCGATTCGCCGCACGAGTACTTGAAAGTCGACGTCTCCAACATTGCGCAGGTGGTTGCAGCGGCTGAAGGCATGGACGCCATCATCAACCTCGCTGTACTGCGACCCGATCGGCAACTCGCCTTCGACGTGAACNNCCCGCGGCTGCTACAACATGATGATGGCAGCCGTAGAGCACAAGATCAGCCGGGTGATCAACTCCGGCCCGTTCTACGTAGTCGCTGGCCCCACCTACGAACGTTTCGACCACTTGATCACCCCGGACGTTCCCCACCAGCCGGGCACCTACCTCTACGCCCTCACAAAATCGCTGGGCCAGGAGATCTGCCGCGTCTTCACATTGAGCAACGACATACATGTCATGGACCTACTCTTCTACATGCTCTTGGACGCCGAGACCCACACCGGCACTACCGGCGACTCGATAGCCCAACTCGGCCACGACATGACCCCCTACACGACCTCGTGGCAAGACACCGGCGAAGCCTTCCGCTGCGCCCTGGAGGTAGACCTCACCACCCTGCCGTCAAAGTCGGAATGCTTCTTCGTCTTCCCCGACATCCCCCACGGCAAATTCTCCAACGAGAAGGTGCGTCGCCTACTGGGATGGGACCCGCAAGACGACCTGAGCCAGTTCTGGAAGAAGACGATTTAGCCGGAATTCGCTCGTAGCACGATAATGTCCGGAACCCAGGCACGCAAACACCCATCCGCCAATCCACCCCCCTTGCCCAACACACCTCCCTGCCTGTGTGGTAGGTATCATCGCCACCCCTACCATCATCCCAACCCTGACACGGCGCCCACCAACACCGTCTTCCCGACCCGGACACGGCGCCCACCACCATCCCGGAATCGAAGGCTCCGCGAAGATATCCGGGAACCAGCCACGGCCACGTCAGCACCGGCACCGAAGTTACATCCGTGAGCTGACACCCCCTCCGTCATCCCACCATTGACGAATCCCCGCATCCATCAGACGTTAAGTACACGTCCTACCAACACGCATACCCGGCGGCTGACCGGAGTGTGCGACTCAGCCGGTAGGACACCAATCGATTGACCGATGGAGCCGAGCAGACACCTCGTCTGCCCGTAGAAGCGAAATCAGGCTGTCCCGACGTATCGGGGTATCCGCAACGACCTACGCTCCCAAACTCGTCTATTTGCCAGGCGGCGCTGCTGAAAGACTTCCCGAAGAAACTCCGAAATATCGGAGATGAATCGGGATAACGGTTCCGCCCAGACGAGCGCAGGGCCATTTCGCATGCAGCGACATTCAGTTGTGCTGAGCAAGAACCCGGAGCAATTCGGGAGCTTGCGAAAGAGCAGACGAAAACAGCACCCCGCGAGATGGATAGTCTTTCCGCTGGTGTGGGAACCAATCGGATCGTATATATAGATCGCGCCGCCAGGCAAAGGCCGAACGCTCGATAGGAGCTACATGCACCCACACGGACCACGTCCGCACGCCGCAATCGTACTGCGGGCTTCTAGCCCCTTCCTACGAGGCTCGACCCCCGAATGCCACGCAGCTTGATCGGAGAAGAATCAGGCCTGCAACACGCCAAACGGCCCGCCAATGCGCGAGCTGCCCGGCGATACCGGAGCCTTCTTTAGCAGTTCCGTGTGGAAAACAAAAAAACACTAGGCATCGCGTGCATGTGGATGCCCCGATACGCCTGGACAGCCTGGCCCATCTGCCATGGAGGCACATAAAGAGAGAGGCATAACAGAAAGGTCAATTCGACGCGCCCTGTTGATGTCCGGTCGGGGATGAGATCCTCACGCTGCTACATCGCTCAGGATGACGAATATTGACCTGCGCCTCGCATTTAGACGCGCGCACCACATTCGTCGTCCTGAGGAGGAAGGCCCCGCGACCGACGTGAGGACCTCATCTTCAACACAAAATTATCGCTACCCTACAATTACGCACACGCAGTACATCGGCCTCATGGAATTTCACCACAAGACTGGACTCTCCGACATGAAACTGCTCATCATCGGCGGAACCGGCTTCTTCGGCCGA
>DBZV01000108.1:0-1282 GCA_002311865.1 Dehalococcoidia bacterium UBA1151 | reverse complement strand
CGAGCCATCGACGCCGATCACGATGTCCTCGTCTACCACCGCGGCTCCAGTGAGCCAGATCGTGACCCCAAACTCCCCCACCTCCACGGCAGCACGCTAGAGATCGGCCAACACGTCCAATCGATCAAATCGTTCGCCCCAGACGGCGTCATCGACACCACCCTGTTCATGGCTAAAACAATCGATACGGTGATCGACGCCATCGACGGTCTCTGGAACGTTACATCCTGATCAGCAGTGGCGACGTCTACCGTGCGTATGGTGTACTCCATCGCACCGAGCCAGGACCACTACAGGCGATGCCCGTCGATGAGACAGCAGAGTTGAGAACGCAACGAGGATTCGATTCCGTCGCAACAGAATTTGAAGACAACTTGTACGCAGAACGGGCGGATCTAAGTCAGGATCGCGTTCCCACGACAATAATCCGCGCTCCCGCGATGTTCGGACCCTGGGATAAGCAAGAAAGAGTCCTCGGCCCCATGAAACGTCTGAAAGATTCAGGAGCCAAACTCGTATTAGCAGAAGAGGCCGCGCAATACCGCCACACCTACGGATACGTCGACAACGTTGCCGACGCGTTGCTGCTCTGCGCGGCGGATCGGCGAGATGGCAACTTCATCTACAACGCCGGCTATCCAGGCGGACTTTCGATCCAAGAACGTTTCGTATTGGTGGCCGATGCGATGGGCTGGGAGGGAGAGATCACATCCTCGCGGGACCTAAAGAGCGAAATGAATATCGACTTCCGACAAGAGCTGGTCATGAACACATCCCGGTTGCGGGAAGATCTTGGGTATAAAGAAGCGATCCCCATCGAAGAGGCCATGCGACGGTCTGTGGAATGGGAGTTGTAGCAATCTTGAAGCACGTGACACCTCTTGAGATGTACACACTGGTGTCCCTGCTAAACTCGAATCATGCCCGACTTTGAGATTGTTTCCCACTTCAGGCCCATGGGCGATCAGCCGCAGGCTATCGAGTCGCTGAACTCAGGCTTGAACGAGGGACTGAAGCACCAGACGTTGCTGGGCGTTACCGGCAGCGGCAAGACCTTCACGATGGCTGCGGTTATCGAGAAGCAGCAGCGCCCCACTCTGGTTCTGGCGCACAACAAGACTCTGGCGGCACAGTTGGCGCAGGAGTTCCAGGACTTCTTCCCGAAAAACGCCGTCGAATACTTCGTCTCCTACTACGACTACTACCAGCCGGAAGCCTATATCCCGTCGACCGACACCTATATCGAGAAGGACTCGTCGGTCAACGACGAGATCGACAAGCT
>DBZV01000169.1:661-10335 GCA_002311865.1 Dehalococcoidia bacterium UBA1151 | reverse complement strand
ACAACTATTTGGGGCAGGTCACCGTCAAGCCATGGGCTACCGGGCGCAGAAGTGGCTCTTCCGCCATGGGCCGCAGTCGGGTGTTGAAGGAATCAAGAAGAACGTAGAGCTCGTGCAAACACTGCGCGAGACTCTGGGCGACGATGACGACATCATGCTCGACGCCTGGCAGTCTTGGGACTACCAGTACGCCATGAGAATGACCGAAGAGATCGCCGAGTTCCGGCCTCGCTGGCTCGAAGAGGTCGCGATGCCCGACCGCGTGGACACATACGCCCAGGTGCGGGCATCAGTGCCGTTCGCGCTATCGGGCGCGGAGTACGAGTACACCCGCTGGGGCTTCAAGCGGTTCATTGAGGCGGGAGCACTGGACATCCTGCAGCCAGATATCTACTGGGCTGGGGAAATCAGCGAAGTGACGAAGATCGCTGCCTACGCATCGGTCTATGATCTCAGCGTCATTCCGCATGGCCACTCAACCAACGCCGGCATCCACTTCAGCGCATCGCAGTCACCCGCAACCACGTGGATACAGGAGTATCTGGTCAAGTGGAACGCCATTCACCAGTTCTTCCTGGCAGACCCGGTCAAGCCAGTAAACGGCGAAATACAGGTCCCGGACCACGTAGGTATTGGGATGGACCTGGATCCCGGGAAAATCGATACGGAGACGGAGTTGAAATTTTAGGGGCCTGTGGCTCAGCGATCTCTAAGCGCAGGAAAAGTCGTCCACATTCCAGCGGTTGTACGCGGGTTCCGGGTTGTCGGCCAGACGTGCGCGGGTCTCGGTCCAAAGTTGCGTCCACGTTTCCGGGTCGTGCAACTCTGAGTCCGGGTGGGTTGCACTTCGGGCTACAAAGCCGGGGAAGGACGCACGACCCGTCGCCTGCCCGATCGGGTTGTAGCGTAGATCGAAACTCCAGCGAATGTTGTCGCTCACATTCGGCAGCGAGTCATGCACCGTCCGGGCGGTGAGCAGCAGTACATCGCCGCGCTTGGTGGGCATGGGTAGCATGCCATCGGAATCATAGTACTCGTCAGGAATCTGCAGCCCGCCCTTCTTGTTCCTGTTGGCGTCGGCTGGGCAGTGTGGAAGGAGTCCTTGCCGGTGCGATCTGGGCGCCACCCTGAGACAGCCAGCTTCGATAGGCGCGTCCAGCAGTGAGAACCAGATTGTCAGCATCTTGGTGCGGTCAGCTTCACCGCTGACCACGCCGTTGTCCTGATGCGCCTGCGTGGCGCCCAGCATCGGACGGCCGGTCTCAGGATCCTTCGGTACGATCGCCTCTGGTGGTTTGATGCGAACGTGCTGAACGGGGTTGGAGTAGATCTCAGGGCCAATGATCGACTCAGCTGTATCGATTAGCTTCTTGTTGGTCAGGGCGCTGAACACCGCGGGGCCGGTCCAGAACGGCGTATCGTGCTGAACGCCCTTCTGGGGCAGCGAGAAGTCGAAATATTGGGAGTGCACCTTGCCGGACTCCTGGTAGATCTTGCTCAGCCGTTTTCCGAACGGATCATCCTCGTAGCGCGATGAGATCTGTCCGTCTGCAAACAGCTCATCAGCCAGGCGGTCGAGTACGCCATCGTACTCCGCGATTATGGGATCGAGGTCCATTACAGGATCAAGCACGCCCTCAACGAGAAGGTATCCTTCGTCCTCAAACTGCTGTACCTGTTCTGCTGTGAGTGCCCCAGTCATCTCAGAAACCTCCACGGGCAGACTTCTAAACTAATTTTGCGGACATATTATGCCCCGACGATTGCATCGTCTAGCTATTACATCACTATGGAGTTGGTTCGCTCAATGAGTTTTCCCGACGGTGACCGGCTATTCCGCTCCACCGCCTACTACTACCGCTTCTTCCGAAAGCCGTATCCGGACGAGATTTTCGATCTCTTGCGCGCCCGTTTTGACCTGAACGGGAATGGCAAATTGCTTGATGTGGGGTGTGGCACCGGACAGCTGACGATTCCGAGTAGTAGTGACTTCGAATTAACGCTCGGGTTGGACGTTTCGGACGAAATGATCGACGAGGCTCGGCTTGCAGCGGCTGAATCGGGTGTCGAGAGCGCCAGGTTCTACGTGCGTGGAACTGAAACAATCTCCCCGTCAGATGGCCCGGTGCTGTCGGCCCTGTTTGGCAGCTCCCTCCACTGGATGGATATTCCTTCTGTGCTCTCGGAGGTATTTAACATCACTGAGTCGGGCGGCGGAATCGTAGTGATCGGCATGCGCAGCATCTGGGGCGGCGACTCAGAGTGGGAGCAGGCCGTGACGGATGTAGTCCGCCAATTCCTGGGCAAGGACCGTCGCGCGGGGAGCGGCAGCTACTCTGAATCCACAATCGGTTTCGAAGTGGCTATCTCGAACGCGGGCTACGCAAACGTGGAGCCGGGCGAGATTGTCTGCGACTTTACGGTGGACATCCCCTGGATCAAGGGCCACCTCTACTCAACGTCGTACTGCAACCGGGAACTGCTTGGCGACCAAGTTCAGTCGTTTGAAACTAAACTCAACAACACGCTGTTGCGGCTGGATGTTTCAGGCCATTTTGGGTGGCAACCGAACGTTAGTTACATCTTTGGAGATGCCTGAGTCGACTCGACAGCGGGCGGCCGGATATCGGTTGCGCGTCTGAGTTCCGGCCAGATCAGCACGGCGATTGTGAGAGCGATCAGACCCTCCACGCCGATTATCGAGACCGCGGTCGCCGCCCCAAGCCACGATGCCAGCGCACCCAGGTGGAGGACGCCCAGCGGGCCAGTACCGATGCTGACGGACAGGACGCCCATCACCCGAGATCGCAACTCAGGCGGCGCGGACATCATCATCAGTATGCTCTGCATCGTCCCAAATCCGGCGATCCCAAGTCCGCTGAGGAATACCAGTAGCAGCGATAGCGCGAACCATGGAGACAATGAGAACAACAAGACCGTGATCATGAACAGGAAAGAGCCATAAATATAGATGCGTGTGTGCTGGTGGAGTCTGGCGCGAGTAGCTATCAGCAGTGAAGCGATTAGCGCACCCAGTCCCTCAGAGGAGGCGAGGATTCCAATGAGGATCGCGTTGAGATGGAGATCCTCTTTGCCAATCACCGCGACCATGCTGGTATACGGAAAGCCGAAGATGTTGACTATTATCGTAACCACGAGTATTCCAACGATGGCGCGCCGGGAGCGGATGTAGCTGATTCCACCTTTCATCGTCCCAAAAAAGCCCAACCCGGTGCTGGCGAGTTTTGTTGGCGTATAGCCCACGGTCGAGGCTGATAAGAACGCGAGCAAATAAAACCCTGTGCCGACGAAGTACACACCCTGGAGGTCCAAAAATTGGAACAGTAACCCGCCAAGGAACGGGCCAACCATTCGGGTGAAATTGACCGTGGCGGCATCGACCCCCATCGCGATTCCCACGCGCTCCATTCCAACCACTTCGCCCATCATTGTTCGGCGAACGGGGAACTCGCTGGACCATACGGTTCCGCTGAGGAAAATGCCGACCATCACGTGCCACACCTCAATCACATCGGTGATCGCCAGGACACCCATTACAGTCGAATTGATGGCCAGTATAAACATGCCGCCAACCATCAACTTCTTGCGGTTTATCCGATCCGCAATAACACCGGTAAACGCGCCGAACAGGAACATTGGGAACATGCGGAAGAAGAGGGTGAGGGCCACCATAAATGCACTGTTGGTTTGCTCAAGAACGAACACCGCGATGGCGAGTGTCTCAAGCCATCGGATAGTGCCGGAGAGCGAACCGGCAATCCACAGATATTTGAAGCTGCGATTGCGGAGCAGCCCAGAAATGCCTTCTGGTCGATCTTGCGGAGCGTTTGTCTCCGGGCCAAACCCCGGCTTGCGGGCGGTTGCGCGCTCCATGATTTATTTGGTGAGTCCGATGGTTGCTGTGATTTGGTCTTATGCCAACACGAAGCAAAGTTAGCCCCGATCACGGAAGTCGGCAAGATGCAGCGCATCCGCATCGCGCCCAATCTGCTCAAGTCGGCGTTGCCGTAGAAAAGCGACGAATGCGATCAACGATGTAATATCGGCACACTCAAGAGGGTTCCCATGTCGATAGTCTCTACCCATATACGCCTTTACCGTCTCCTATTGCTGGGCTTGCTGCTCTGGCTCTCATCCTTCGCGGCCGTCTGCGTGACCAGCGGCGGCATTGCGGTTCTGCGATCAGATTCGATAGAAGTCGCGCCCGGCGCCGAAATCGAAATCGCCGGTGATGTCGCCACGGTAAATGTGTTCACCATTGATAACTCTTTCATCACAGTTGAATCAGAACTTCGCAACGCGGAGCGGATTAACTACCTCGTTTCCCCTCAGGGCTCGCCACTCCCCACCAAAGTAATCATCAGCGCGCTAATCAAACCCGATCTCAGGCTCAGGGCATCTGTAACGATGAATATCGGGGTGCCGGCCGATACCAACGTGACCGTTCTCACGGGAATTGGCGATATCACCTTCGATGGTGACTGGACCGGAACGATCAAGGGCGTATCCACCAACGGCGAGGTGACCGCGACCGGATCGGCTGGCGGCTATCACCTTGAGACGGTCAATGGGGTGGTCGAAGCGCCAAATGTAACCGCACCGATATTCGCAAAAACCAGAAACGGCTCGATAAATGTCTCCGCAGATCTGCCCTCACGCGGCCATTCACAGTTCGAGACGCGGAATGGCGACGTAAATCTCACGATCACACCGGATTCCGATCTTTCACTGGTGGGACAGATAAAAGTTGGCCGTATTGAAGCGCCTGAGTTCGCGACCATCGATAAGAAGAAGAAACAGCTACTTGGCGTCCTTGGTAAAGGCACCGCGTCAATAGATATCAAAATCAAGAACGGCACTCTCCGGCTCACCCACCCTGAGCCGTAAAAGTTGATTTGCACGTACGTGTACAAGATCGCCCTGTTTGTAACATGTCGCTCATCAGCGCGATGTCATTCTGAGGACCGCCGAAGAATCTCAGCGTTGGTCGCGAATTAGTGGCGATGACACGCATGACCGCGTTCACGGATGAGATTCTTCGCGAAGCCTCAGAATGACAATTTGGATGTGGTGCGATTTCGCCGGATATCGTGAGAGGAAACATGACCCATAGCCCCGACATCGAGAAACAGTTCCGCGAAGTACTGGCGTCCAGCTTTTTCCTTCGAACCACCATGCGCCGCCGCAAGTCCGGCGGTCTCCGCACCATCGAAACAACATACGTGTGGGACGGCGATCGGCGAATGGTCATCTCCGGCTATCCCGGACCGCGCGACTGGGTCGCCAACATGGGCGCTCACGGCGATGTCACGGTAAGCACCGTCGAAGGCGATCGCTTTTTCGAAACGGCGGGCGCGGCGAGGGTTGTTCGCGATCGCAACGAACGCGTGCCCCATCTCATCGCGTTCATCGAGCACTGGGCAGAACGGCCCGGATTCCCGCGTTGGCGGTTCATGTTCATCATCAACGCGATCAAGATCAACCGGAAACTGCATCTGCCCTGGTGGGGCCCGTTCTACTTCGTGCGCAAGATCTTCGATCAGATGCCATGCGTGGAGATTACCTTCACGGGTGATGTGGTTGAGATCAATGAACCGGTGCCGATGTCAGAGCCGCAGACAGATAGGCCGTGACGTACAACGCGCCTGCGTTCCGACAAAAGTCCCCGCCCACATGCCCTAGCTCATCAAATCGTCCAGAATCACTTCTCTTCCGGTGCGGTGCGATTCCTCGGTGGCATCAAAGACGCGTATCACCTTGCGGCCGTGGGTCATCGGCGTTGGTGCATCGGAATCGCCACGGATCACAGCCTGCACGAAGTCGTTGAACTGGACTTTCTGGGAGTCGATCTCATCGAACGGCACATTCTGCCACTCGTTGTCTTTCTCCACCCACACCCCGGTCTCACCGGTCTGACCGTACGCCCTGCGATGCTTGGCCTGGCCTTTCGTGAAGTAGTAGTCGGCGCCGTATTCGGTAATTCCATGGTCCCAGCCCATTCGGGTGATGCACGCCGTAATACCTGATTTCCAGCGCAGGAAATGCTGGCCTGAGTCATCGGAATTCAAGTGGGGATGGGTGTAGTTGCTTGTCGTGCCGCTCACCGAGTAAATATCGTCGCCCAGCAGCCAGATCAGACGATCGATCAGGTGCGTGCCATCCATCTGACCCATGCCACCGCCCCTGGAGCCATCAAGCATCCACTCCGGTCTCGAATCTGGCACTAGCGGCTTGACCCACATGGCATTGACCATCACCACATCCCCCAGATCGCCGGAATCGATGATCTCCTTCATCTTGACGTTCTCGCCAAAGTACCGCTGGGTATGCGCGATCATGAGCAGTTTGCCACTCGCTTTTGCGGCCACGATCATATCGTCGGCTTCGGTAGCGTTCAGCGCCATTGGCTTCTCAAGGAAGACATGCTTGCCCGCTCTCAGGCAGTCGATGGCAGCCTGGCGGTGGAGCCAGTGGGGCAGCGTGCCAACCACAATATCAATATCGTCCCGGTCCAGAATTTCCTGGTAGCTCGCAACGAAATCGATGTTCGGGTTCGCCACTTTCAGGTCGACCACCTGCTCTTCTCTGGGTTCTGCAATAACCCGTGTTTCCGCATCATCAGACGCATTGACCGAGTTGATGTAGTTGCCGCCCAGGCGACCGGTACCAAGGATTGCCACGCCTAACGTCATTTGAATTCTCCTATCACACTGGACTGCGTTGTTTTTGCTTTGCTAAATAAGAAATGGAAGAAGTTCCCGCACGTGATCCACTATGTGATCGGGCTCCGGCGACCCGCTCGTCCACCCGGATTTTCCTGCCCTCATCCATGCGGTGGGCATGCCGATCGATTGTGCTCCCCTGATGTCAGTCATCGGATTATCGCCCACAAACAGTGTCTCTGACGCCAGTGATCCGGTCTCTTCGATGGCCCTCTGGAACACAGCAGGCGACGGTTTCTGATCGTCGAACTCAGACGGTATAAGAATGAACGGCGCCAACGACTCAAGCTCGGCTTTTACCGTTTTCCTGCGCTGCATCTTCGATTGTCCATTCGTAAGGATCCCCCAGGGAACGCCCGCATGGTTGAGTTGCTCCAACACCTCATTCGAACTTGGATCAGGCACAACCTCCTCAGCCAGTTGCGCCCAGAACTGATTGGTCAACTTCTCCGGCGATTCTGTAACTCCCGGCCACTCCGCCTTTAACATCTTGAAGTACTCAATCTTGTTGGTTTCACCGTGGCCGTCCCAGTCGATCATCACCTGAATAGCTGATTCGCGCGGGTGATCGTGCAGCGCGGGATTTTCAGTGTAAAAACGCTCGAGGTAGCGCCGGAATGCGTCTGTGCGCGAGATTATCGTATCGTCCATATCGAACACTACAGCGGCGTAATGAGGCAATCTAGACGTCCTCCGGTGCGCCATCCAGCGCGTTGATGGATGGTCGGTAAATGGAGTGAGCACCATCTTCGTTGTAAGGGCGCTGGGCGATCACATCTTCGTCCAGATCGATGCCTAGGCCCGGCTCGGTTGGCAGCTCATAGAAGCCGTCGATAATCTTCAGCGGGTTCTTCTGAACCGTATCGTGCCAGGGCATATCGCGTGCCGTCTCAAGAATCTTGAAGTTTGGGATGGCCGCACACAACTGGACACTGGCGGCGCTGGCCACCGGGCCGTTGGGATTATGGGGCGCGACAAGAATATGCTCCGTCTCCGCCGCCGAAGCGATTCGACGCAGCTCTGAGATGCCACCCGCGTGGCAGATGTCGGGCTGTATTACGTCTACAAGTCGACGCTCAAGCAGCTCCTTAAAGCCCCAGCGGAAGTAGAGGCGCTCGCCGGTCGCAAGCTCGGTCTTGATATTGGCGTTCCGAACTAGCGCCAGCGAGTCCAGGTTTTCTGGTGGTACCGGCTCCTCGAAAAACGAGACGCCAAGATCGTCGATGGCCTCAATCTGCCGGATAGCGGTGTATGGGCGCGATCGGCCGTGATTATCGATCATGATCTCAACTTCCGGACCAACCTCTTCCCGCATCTCTTTGATTTTCTCGCGCAGTGCTGCGGGAATCTCTTTTTCGTTCACTTCATCGTTGCCGACTACCCAGCCGCCTGTCTTGAAGGCTGAGAAGCCCTCATCGACAAGCTCACGGGCGCCGGTCAGGTCCTGGGCGTGTGTGTACGCCCGGACACGGTCGCGCACCTGGCCGCCAAGTAACTTGTAGACGGGCTGGTTGTAGACCTTGCCGGTGATGTCCCAGAGCGCCTGATCGAGCGCCGATATGGCCGAGCCAATCACAGGGCCACCCTTCCAGAAGCCGTGGCGGTACATCGATTGCCATAGCCGCTCAATTTGCGTGGGATCGCGTCCGTCGATGCGAATGGCAACGGCGTGGATTGCCGCCTCGACAGCCTTCTCATGGCGCTCCAGGGTACCCTCACCCCAACCATGAATTCCCTCGTCGGTCTCGATCTTGACAAAGACCCACTGGCGACGGCCACCCTCCATCAAAAACGTCTTCACATCCGTGATCTTCATTCCGTAACTTTCTCTTGCTAGAGCGCCGGCAAAATCCGGTCGGCCCAGAGTTTTAGTGATCGCTTCTCTTCTCGATATGGAAACACGGTCTGGAACTGCGTGACGCCCAGCGCCATGTACTGCTTCAGTAACTCAACGGCCTCGGTTGCCGTGCCAATAAACGCACGAGCACGCCGTGCACGATACTCCCCCACACCGATACCCTCGGCAGCCGAGACTCGCCCGAGCACATCGTCCAGATCATTCTGGTCATTGCCCACAACAAAGGTCATGAAGTGCGTCTTTCGAAGCCGTTTGAAATCCGTGCCCTCTTCTCCGCAGTATCTTTCCAGCTTCTCCAGAAGTTGAGCGTATTCGCCAGGCCCGCGGGCGCCAAGCATATTCACCGCATCCGCATACCGGGCCATCGCCCGCAACATACGCGGTTTAACTCCGCCAATCAGGATTGGTGGGTGAGGCGATTGCACTGGCTTCGGTGAAGCGACCGCGTTATCAACGGAGTAGTACTTACCGCTAAACGTTGTTGTCGGCTGGGTCCACAGCCCTTTGATTATCTGCATGCCTTCCAGGAATCGGTCCACGCGCTCGCCGGGGGATGGGAAGGGAATACCGTAGGCGTTGTACTCCACGTCTTTCCAGCCAGCACCGACCCCAAACTCCAGCCGGCCATTGCTTATGCGATCGACCGACGCAGCAATCTTCGCCAGCACAGGAGGGTGTCGATACGACATGCACGTCACCAGCGAGCCGATACGGATGTCTTTCACCTCTGCTGCTATGCCAGTGAGCAGCGACCAGCAATCGAGGCAGTCGCGGTCGGTATCGCTGGGGCTCAACATGAAGTGATCTGAGACCCACAGCGACGTAAAACCGTGATCCGTCAGACTATGAGCCAGGTCCAGAACCTCATCGTAGCCAAAGCCAAATTGAGGCTCGATTTGGAGGCCAAATTCGACCAATGCCGTGCCTTTTTTAGCGCTAGAACTTTCGGGGCTGCAACGGCGGAGTCTAGCATAGGAAATATTCTGTATTGCAACGGTTTCACGTGGTAGCTCCGTAGAAAGCGCTGAGGGTTAGCACGCGGTCGCTTTAGTGCCTGTCTACTTATGACCGGC
>DBZV01000169.1:0-571 GCA_002311865.1 Dehalococcoidia bacterium UBA1151 | reverse complement strand
GCCGGGCAGGAATTTTCATGGCAGGCGAACTCATCGAGTTTGATTCAGGGAAGAGCTACGACAAGCCAAATCGTGGTGAGTCGGTATCTATCATGCTGGTGGACGACCAGCCCGTATTTCGTGATGTGGCTAGAGCGCTTCTTGAGCGCGACGGCGACTTTGATGTGATTGCTGAAGCCTCAGATGGCATCGACGCAGTGGAAATGATCGAATCTGTTGGACCGGATGTGGTGATCATGGACATCCAGATGTCTGCCATGAGCGGTATCGAAGCCACCCGAAAGATCCTGATGGAGCACCCCACCGCCCGGGTAGTGCTCACGAGCATGACGGCCGAGAGCGAGTACCTTCGCCTCGTCCGCGAAATCGGCGCCCTGGCTTTTATCGCCAAGCGCAATTTAAACGCTTCGAGTCTGCGTTCGATCCTGGACCGGGGTCCTTCGAACGAACCACTGGCTGCATAAGCCGACTGCGACGCAAACACGACCCTGAAGACCCGCAGAAATGCGGGCCTTTTGGTTTCGGGGGTGGGTGTGGTCTGGGAAGAGGTACGGATTCATGCCATTTCACA
>DBZV01000119.1:6645-6834 GCA_002311865.1 Dehalococcoidia bacterium UBA1151 | reverse complement strand
CACTTCAAATGTGAATCCATCTTCTGGCCTTCGCCGGAAAGACGTTGGTAACCTGTGCGTTGTCGGGGGGTTGGAAGGCGGCCCTACCTAAATTGTCTGGAGCCAGTTCCAGCACTCCTCGAATTTGTCGCCGACAACGGGTTCACGGCGCATGATCGAGTTGGAATCGCTTCGGGCCATCCACTCGGG
>DBZV01000119.1:0-6532 GCA_002311865.1 Dehalococcoidia bacterium UBA1151 | reverse complement strand
AGGCGGCGGATGATCTCGTCGGGGTCTTGCTGCGTGTGCCATGCGACGATTACAGCGGCGAGCGCGCAGGTCTCGCCATGGATCCAGAACTTGTCGTTGGCAAGCTCCACGGAGAAGCAGAAGCTGTGGTCGGCGCCGGGTGCGGAAGGGTGTTTGAGCGAGTGGTCGTCCCTGCCCTGGACGGCCTGGATGATGAACTTGACGCTGGCCGGGGTGAGCTCCTGATTGGGGCCGAGCGTTTTGGGGAAGTCCTGCACGATCTGTCGGTGGAAGGCGATGGTACGGTCGGCCAGTTCATCGTCGAACGGGTCGGTGAGGCCGAGTGCGGCACCGTACCGCCACTCTGAGATGCCTGCGTATCCGCAGAGAATATCGCCAATGCCCGCGGTGTTGAGGCGCTCGGGGCCGGCGACGACAAGATCGTAGTCGATGAGCACGTGTTCGGCGGCGACTTCGACGAGTTTGCCGTATATGATGCGGCCGGTCCAGTCGCCGTAGAACGTGTGGATGATGGCGCCGGTGGAGACGATTGTGGGTACCTGGATGAGCGGGATGTTCTTGCGCGCGGCGACTACTTTGGCATGGTCGAGTGCGCGGCCTGAGCCGATGCCGACAGCGAGTTCAGCATCGTCAGGCAGGCTGGCGGTGGCCTCCTCCAGGTGAGCAGGTGAGCGCGATCGAGCCACTCGTTGAAGATGACGCCGGCTGGCTGCTGTGCGAGGAACGGCTGGGCCGTCTTCCACGCTGTTGGTGTGCTCACGGCAACATAGCGGGGCCACTTTGCGGACTCCGCGAGCGCGAGTCCGTGGCCGTGCGGATGTCGTAGTCGCGGGCGAGCAGTGTCACGTGAGGGCCTCCAGGATTGTCCCTACAGTTGCAGCCGCGCCGGCTCGATCCATGCTGGGGTAGATGCCGGGACTCTGGACGATGACGATCTCCTCGTCGGGCCAGATCCAGATGTGTTGTCCACCGGCTCCGGATGCGGCGAAGGAGTTCGTCGGGAGATTAGGCCAGCAGATTCCTCTGTCGTTGGTCCAGAAGCCCAGGCCGTAGAGCCAGTTTTCTTCCGGTTCGTTCTGGATGATGAATGAGTTGGTGCGGGTGGCTTCTCGCAGCCACGGTTGCGGGATGACCTGCTCGCCATTCCAGTTGCCGTAGTTCATCCAGAGGAGGCCGCAGCGCGCCATATCCCGGGCTGTCATCGCATAGTTGGTGTTATAGCCGTAGATGCCCAACCGAGCTTCCGCTGGCAGGTCGAAGTTGCCCCACACCCAGCTCCATGAGGCACCGATCTTGTCTCGCACGGTCCACTCTGTGAGTTTGCCGATGCCGCCGGCTTGCTCTGGGTCCGAGGTGCGGTAGAGCGAGTACTGTGCGGCGATCGCGTGGCAGAGGATGTTCATGCCGAAGGTCTGGTAGTTGAAGACCTTGCCGGGCTCCTCGCCGGGCTTCATGTAGCCGGAGACGTTGCCGATGAGTTGCTTGAAGGTGATGCCATCGTTGGCGGGGTAGTAGTGGCGGCCTTCTTTGGGACCAGTACCTGGCGGCACATCAAGCATTTCCGGGTAGTAGTCGGCGACGCGATCGTCGATGGAGCCGATCTTGCCATCGCGAACGGCGATTGAAAGCACAGTGCCGTATGTGGACTTGCTGGCGGAGGCTTGCCGATGCTGGTGCGTGCTATCGTGGCCGCGCGCCCACTCGCCCACGATCTTGCCATTGCGCGAGACGAGGATCCGGTACGGTTCGTCTGGCGCTCGATCGCCGTGCGACGCGGCGGCGGCGCTGAGGGCGTCTGAAGAGAAGCCCGCCTCTTCTGGCGTTGCGAAATCCCAATCCGCGGTTGGAAAAGAGATCATCGTGCTTTTTGGCCTCCCTCTGCCCGTGTTCCAGTCAAGTTTGAAACGTGAGCTTAGTTGCGGCAGTGTACCTCGTGGGCGGTCAACAGGTGGGACGGGACGATTCAACGCGGCGCGCGCGCTTATCGACGGCCCAGGTATGGACGTTGTGGAGGAGGCGAGGCGGTTCGACGCGCAGTGTCACGGAGAAGTTGAAATCGTCGAGCGCGACGGCGGTCCACTCCACCAATACAGCGTTCTCCAGCGTCTCCAGGCAGTTAATATTCTCGAAATTCTTCTCGCCGAGAAATTCTCGAACACGCTCGATCGCTTCACCGGTCGTCTGAGGGCCGGTCCCCGGGCCAGTTGGCGTAGCGGTTGATAGAACGGTTTCACTGCTCCCAC
Organism: Dehalococcoidia bacterium UBA1151; assembly: GCA_002311865.1. Lineage (GTDB taxonomy): Bacteria > Chloroflexota > Dehalococcoidia > Lucifugimonadales > Lucifugimonadaceae > UBA1151. The sequence goes on along the minus strand of DBZV01000119.1, from coordinate 4,289 downwards.
AGGCCAGGATTGCGAGTCCTATGACTGTCAATGCCAGGATAAATATGCGGGATGTGATGCGGTTGGAGTTTGGTGTCATGTGTTGTGTCGGAAAGGGCGGCGGTTTCAGGTGAGAAGGAAGGCAATCATTTAACCGGACTGTTGGGCTTGTTTCAAGTTACCTTCTTGAGGCACGTTGCACGAACCCGGCGCCGATGATGATAAGAACTACGCTCAGCCACAGCGCAGAGTTTAGATCCTCGCCAAGGACAACCCAGGCGGCGACGATCGCGAAGGCTGGCTGGGAGAGCGAGATGAGGCTCACCTGCGAGGGGAGGTATCGCTGGAGCAGCCAGAGGTTGCCGATGAAGCCGAATCCGGCGATCACGACGCCCTGGTAGAGCACGGCGTAGAGGAGTCGGCTACTCCAGACATACTCCTGGCTTTCGAAGATGTAGCTGGCGATGACGAATGTAACGATGCCGAAGACGGCCTGCGCGATGAGCAACTTCGCGGGGTGGATCCCTTGCACGATGCGGGAGTTGTAGACCTGCCTGGCCCCCAGAAGGAAGCCCGAGATGAGCGAGAATGCATCGCCCAGTAGCAGACCAGAGTCGAGCCCGAGGCTATCCAGAAATAGGACCAGGATCCCGGCGTATGCGATGAGTACTCCGATCGCCTTGAGCGGACTCATTCGGTCGCCTCTGACGAAGAAGTGCGCCAGCACGGCTACCCATATTGGGAAGGTTCCGTTGAGCACGGAGCCGTGGCCGGCTGTGGTGTGGGCCAGACCAATGTTCATGAACGCAATTTGAACCGAGAAAAAGACGCCGAGGATGAGGAGTGGTGTCCACTCGCTCCTTCTAATGCGTAGATCGGCGCGGGTGTAGATTGCCCAGGCCAGGATGACCACGCCGCCTGCTATGAATCGCATCCAACCGATGCGAAGTGCGGGCGCGTCGTCCAGACCAGCTTTGATCGCGATGGAGTTTCCGCTCCAGAGGATGGAGAGGAACAAAGTGAAGAGCGCGGCCGCGGGGGTTAGCGGCTTGTGCGCTGATGGGCGCTCTTGCGCCTCTTGTAAGGGTTCGGAATCAGCCAAATCCAGCTACCGGCTTTGCCGTTGGTTCATCTGTACCTGCCCGGTACTCTGTGGACGAAATTCCGGTCCAGTAAGTTGAGCATCTCAAGTTCTTCAGTGGTTGGATGTGGGATCGCATGTACGTTATCGGAAACGCGGAGGTCCCACGGTATCTGGGATGTGATGTCTTCAACCGAAACGCCCGGGAACAGCCCGTCCAGGGTCATCTCGCACGAGCCGGTTTCACCGCCGTCCGGGGTGTCGAACGTGAAGATGCAGGCTGTAGTCACGCAGACGTTGGGACCTTGGAGGTTCAATCCGGCGTTGACCCTTCCGCCGGGGCCGTCGATGTAGCCAGCGGTGGTGCGGAAATCTACCCGCTCCCTGAAGCGTCTACTTTCGAACGGAACTGTCGATATGACGCGGCCCGCAGATGCGCCGGAGTCCGCATGGCCGCCGGTGCCGGGCAGGCGGCGCTTGAACTTCGTGTAGTCGCCAATAACCATGGTGTTCATGTTGCCGAGGCGGTCAATCTGGGCGCTCTGCAATACGGCGGCGGTGGCGCGGCCGCCCATGACGATCACGCCGAGCGCATCGATCATATCGCCCAACATTGCTGCGCCTTCCGCCAGTTTGGCTTCGGCGATCTGTATGGGGGCCTGGTGTTCGGGGTCAAGAACCCAGTCGATCGGGCCAGACTCCGTGACGTAGGTCATGCCAGGGGCGTGTATCTGCTTGGCGAGTGCGCAGACAAGCAGCGGCGGTCCCATGCCGACCAGCACCGCGTCATCGTTGTGCACTTCTCTTGCGGCGGCGATGCAGAGCATGTCGATGGGGTTATAGTCGAGCTGGCCGTTGCCTGATACGTTGGCTGACGCTTCTGAACTCATCGCCAGCCCTGCTCTGCGGGGCGTTCGGGCAGCAGCGGCCGGGTTACGCGCTGTTGTTCAAGCATATCCTCGCCGAATCGATCGCTGTACTGGGCAACGTATTCTGCGCGGGACTTTGGACCCATTATCCAGTCGGCAATGAACGATTCCGCGTTCTCCCAACTGGTGAAGGGGTTGCCGACCAACTCAAAGAACGTTCGATCACGCATGAGTCGTCCCGAGAGGGGGCCGGGGTGGCTGCCCCAGGGTGCGTGGACCACGGCGTTCACTCGGAACGCGGGAGCGATGGTCAGCTCTGGCTGCGATTTGATCACGGAAGTCGGGACGATCTCCTCCGCGGTGGCGATGATGTGCTTGGAGGCGGCGACGGCCCACTTGGTGTCGGCCAGCGGTCCCCATGCCTGGATGTTGCCGGTCTCATCGGCGCGCTGTACATGGATGAGCGCGACGTCTGGCTGGATGGGGGATAGCAGCGCGATGGGTTTGCCGTCGAACGGAGAGTCGATCACGTGCAATCTGGGGTGGCTGTTGCCGTCATCGTCGATGCGGTCGTTCCGCAGATCGAACTCGTGCGCAAGTCCGGTAGTGAGGTAGTCGGTGCCCAGAAATGTGTTACTTGGAATGAACGGCATCCCCAGCGCTCCGGCCATGAAGCGGAGGGTGATGGTCAGGTTGGAGTAGTCCTCGTACCGGATACGGCCGTCCCTCATCATCTCGCCGATGGGACCGTTGTAGAGCAACCCGCCCATGTAGCCGGTCTCAATGCGGTTGCAGCAGCCGGCCAGGGCGAGGAAGTTGGCGGTGAGGGTGTTGGATGCGCCAACCACCTTCAGATTATTGATACCCTGCCGAATGATCTCAAACGTGAGGGCAAACGACACGTGCGTGAAGCCGGCATAGACCGTATCGCCATCGTTCACGAAACGGCTCACCGCCTCGGCTTCACTCATGAGTTTTGACGGCCTGCTGGCCGAATCAGGTCTCATGGTAACGGCGCGTTAGACCTCTAGCTTCTTCAGGTACTGGGCCACGAAGTCATAGTCGACCAGGTCTATGTATGCATCGGTGATGGCCTTGGTTACGGGGCCGGGCTGGTCGCCATTGCCGACTATCTTGCCGTTGATTGATGAGACCGGGCAGGCGCAGAGGCTGGTGCTGGTGAGGAACACTTCGTCAGCGTTGACGGCATCGTAGATATCGATATCGTCCTGGATGATTTCGATGTCCAGGGAGTTGGCCAGCTCGGTGACTGTGTCGCGGCTTATTCCGCCGAGAACGTACTTGTCTTTTGGCGTCTTGATCACGCCGTCTGTAACGGTGAAGAAGTTTGAACCAATGCCTTCACACAGGTTGCCGTTAGTGTCCAGCAGAATTGCCCAGGCGTTGGGGTTTGCGGCTTTGGCTTCAAGGTCGCCCATGATCAGGTTGAGGTAGTTGTTGGTCTTCACCCGGGGGCTGAGCGCTTCCGGCGAGGTGCGGCGAACGCTTGGGATCACTACCTGGATGCCGTCGCGGTAGAGGGAGGCACGCTCTTTCAACGGTAGCGGGAGGGTCTCGATGATGATGGTGGGGCCGGTCTCGGTTTTAGCGTCGATATCCGGTGAGTCCACGCCGCGCGAAACACGCTGGGAGACCCAGTAGTCGTCATCGCTATCGATCAGCGGCAAGTTTGTCTCCAGCACCTCCATGGTGAGCGACTTGTACTCCTCTTTGCTGAGGACGGGGTCGATCTGCAAGTACCGAAGGGACTTAAATAGCCGGTCTACGTGCTCGTCCAGCCGGAAGATGCGGTGACCAAACGTGCGGGTGGTGTCGAACACAGCGTCGCCGTACTTGAAGCCACGATCGCGGAATGAAACAAGTGCTTCGGATTCCGGGACGATCTTGCCGTTGAAGTAGCAAACTCTGCCGGTTGGGTTGGTTTTCATATCTGGCATGTCAGGCCTCTCTGTTGGCGTCGCGAATCAGCGAACGGGAGTGATGGGCTGATGGTAGACCTGTGTGTGAACGGGGGCAAGCGTGGGGGTACTGCTCGCCGACCTTCGTCGGGTAGGCGGGCAACGGGTGACGAAATCCCACAAAATGGAATCTTGACCGGCCTCAGTGAATGAGCATCGTGAACGGCGAGCGTGCCTTACAAGCGACCGGAAACGACTTAGGGTTCCATTATGTATAAGCAAATGGAACCCGCTCGTTGCAAACTATGCCATGGAGTAGGAATGTGACCTGCCCCCTAAAAACCGATCCAACTCTAGAGTTAGAGTTCTGGATACGGAGAAAGGGGAGATATGGCACGCAGGAAGTACACGCCTGGGCAGATCATCAGCAGGTTGCGGGAG
>DBZV01000025.1:2044-4995 GCA_002311865.1 Dehalococcoidia bacterium UBA1151 | reverse complement strand
TGAATTCGGTGGCATTCGGGTGAAATACGGGGAACATCTGAAATCAGGATTCCGACTCACACGACCTGGGAATACGTGAATCCGGGCGCGTGTCCGCAACCGTATCCCTATGTGGTGGACACCTGCCCGGACCGGTTGCAGCGCGCATTCGGCCCGGGCAGGTGTCCCCGCGGACCTATCCGCTGCACGAGGTGGCCCGCTTGGAATACATAGAATTCACGGACGAGGCGCTGCTCGCCCAGATCGTCGAGCAAGACAGACTGGCGCTTGAGTGTCTGTATCAACGTTACAGCACCAGGGTGTTCTCACTCTCTTACCGGATGCTCTCAGACCAGGGAGCGTCAGAAGAGGTGACTCAAGATGTCTTCCTGAATGTCTGGCGACGCGCCGCAAGCTACAAACCAGGACGTGGCAAGTTCACGACGTGGTTGTTCGGTATCGCACACCACCGAACTATCGACGAACTTCGCAAGCGGACGCGTGGGAAACAGCGCGCCGTAGAGAATGTGGACGATTTCTTGAATCTTCAATCAGCCGATATCCTGCCGGCCGATGCGGCGGTAGCCAACTCGGAATACGCAACAGTGCGTAGGGCGTTACTAAACCTCCCTGACGCACAGCGCGCCGTTATCGAGATGTCGTATTTCGGCGGGTTCACTCAGGCCGAAATTGCCATAAAACTTGATCAACCACTTGGCACGGTGAAGACCCGCATGCGCCTTGGCTTAAAAAAGCTACGCGTTGCGCTGGCCTCGAAATTGAGAGCGCCTGAACTATGATAGACCCACAAAACCACGAAGCTATTTCGCCCGATCTCGCCGGCTATTCACTGGACGCGCTTGATGAGGAGGCGCGCGAACTGGTCGAGCAGCACCTAGCGGGCTGTGAAGACTGCACTTCTGAGTTGGAAGAGTTGATGGAGGGCGCCGCCAATCTGGCGTTCGCTGTGCCATCTGTCTCGCCGCCTGCCGGTCTGCAAGACCGAATCATCGCCGCCATAGATGCGGATTTAATCTCGTCTGAAAAACGGCCGCTCTCGATCGAAATATCGCGCCCGGCGATGTCTACCCCTGAAATCTCGTTGGCCGCGCCAGCTCGAATCCCCTGGTACGCGAATACAAGGTTGGCGTGGGGCGTTTCTTCAGGTATTGCCGCTGCCTTCATAGCTCTGATCGTCTTCGCTGGAGTAGCCGGCACGAGGCTGAACGACCGTGTCGATAACCTCACGGCTCAAGTGGCAACTCAAGACAGCGAGATAGTCGCCTTCACCGCATCACTCGGGACAATGGAGGAGGACGCTAAACTCGCATCGAGCGCAGAAGCCCTACAGGTATCTGTCCTCCAGGAATACACGGATACGATAGAACAACAGTTGAACGACCTTCGCTGGCTCCAGTACGTAACTTCCGTTGGCTCATGGAGCACCCCGTCGTTCTTCTCCGGAGGTCTTCAACCACAGGCCCCTCAGGGTGTGCTGATAACTCACTCCAGCGGCGATCAAGCTCTCCTCATGGTCAACGGCCTTGCGCCGGCGCCTGCGGGATCTGTTTACCAGGTCTGGCTCACTTACGAAGGCCGTATGGTCGCCGGCAACACGTTCTCCGTTGACCAGGACGGGTACGCGGTAGTCAATCTGGATCTATCCGGCGATGCGACCGAGTACATCGGCGCTTCGGTGACGGTCGAGCCGGTGGGGGGATCAACCCACCCGTCCGATTTCGTCGTGTTGATCGGGTCGGACCAGTAGATAGCGGCGGTTAGTCGCCAGGCGTATATCCCCGGTGATCCGACCTTAGCTTGGTATACTCCCAGCGCTGTCAGATCCCTTCTTGAGGAATCATCGTGGACACGATTAATACATCACCAGCTACCTTCCCACTGATCTACATCTGTGATCGTTGTGGTACCGAGATGCTGGATCTGCACTGCAAGTTGCGGTGCCCCACATGTGGTTTCATGCGTGACTGCTCTGACCCGTAGATATTCCCCGCTCTGGGTCGGCTTGATTACGGCCATCGGCGTCGTGTTGACGGTTGCCTGCTCATCCGGGGGATCGTCAGAGCCGGTGGTCGTTCTTGAGCAAATATCGCCTGCCGAGATCATCTCCCATTCATCTGATGCCCTGTCGGATACAACCACCTTCCGATTCGCACTATCCCACGATCATGGGAACACGATTTTGACGAACGGGATCGAGGTGTCAAAGGCATCTGGAACGGCGATGGCCCCCAATAGCTACACACTTGATGCAGACACACTGGTGGGGGGATTTTTCGTAAACACCCGGGTCACGGTGATCGACCAGGATTCGTACATGACCCACCCGATCACCCAGCGCTGGGAACTTCTGGAGCCGGGCACCAGCCCCTTCGGGACGTTCAACCCCGCATCGTTGGTCGCCAGTATTCTTGAGCAGATCGAGAAACCACAGATCGCGCCTCTCGAAGCGTCGAAGGCGGGATCCTACGTGGTGGACGGATTGTTGCCGGCCATAGCATTGAAATCGCTGACCGGCGGGGTGGATGAGACCGCCCCACAACTGGAAGTCCGGGTCACGATTGATGGCACTTCGTTGTACCCCGTTGAGGCACGAATCACCGGGAGGGCGACGACTACCGAGTCTGGAGAACTTGTGCGCACAGTTCGCCTGTTCGAGTTCAATTCCGATATCGCCATTGAGCCGCCGATTTAGGCCGGACGTGAACGCGTGATCAACTGGCTGCGGGACATTCGCGCTTACGCCGTCATCATTCCGGTCTGTGCCGGTGTATTTATCGCGGCAGACGATCAGACATCAATAGTGGTCGTTTTGCCGGAGCTGCTCCCGGACTTCCGGATCGGCCCGGGCGAGTTGGATCGGGCCTCGTGGACCATTACTGGCTACCTGATCGGCTACACCGCCGCCATGCCGATCATGGGGAGCGTCTCTGACCGATTCGGGCATCGTGCGG
>DBZV01000025.1:1711-1986 GCA_002311865.1 Dehalococcoidia bacterium UBA1151 | reverse complement strand
GTGCGGTGTTCTTGGGAGCGCTGACCATCTTCATGCTTGGCTCGGCGCTGGTTGCGATCAGCCCTGACCTTCACAGGCTGATCGGACGAGACGAACCTGACCTGAACTGGATGATAGGCGCACGCATATTTCAGGCGATCGGCGGGGGTGCAATGATCCCCGTCGCGATCGCTTCGGTTGGTGATGTGCTGCCACGAGCCCGTCGTGCGATGGCGTTCGGCATCATCGGCGCCAGCGCGGAGGCGGGAGGCGTTATCGGCCCGTTGTGGGCAGGG
>DBZV01000025.1:466-1564 GCA_002311865.1 Dehalococcoidia bacterium UBA1151 | reverse complement strand
TGTTCGTCGCCGTCCTGGCGCTGCTAACGGCGGCGTTGTCCCGTGCGGGCGACACCGATGTCGTGTTTGGTGCCCTGATCGTCGCCGCGACCGCCGCACTGGTAGCGACCGTTTGGTGGCACCGAAAGGCGGACAACCCGATACTGCCTGTACGACTACTCAGAACCATGAAGTTCACTGCGTCCAATTTTGCCCATCTGGCCGTTGGGATCTCCCTGATAACTGCGATGGTCACAGTGCCCCTGATGGCCAACACCGTCCTTGGCCTGTCTCCTCTCGACGGTGGGCTAATGCTCCTGCGTATGACGGTCGCCATACCCTTCGGCGCTATCGCTGGCGGCCTGCTGGTCCAGAAGGTCGGCGCCCGATGGCCCGCTGTCACAGGGTTCGTATTTGCTGCGGTAGGCCTCGCCGCTATGTCTCAATGGGATCTTGATATCGCAGATCCAGGTATGACCCTCCACCTGGCGATCGCCGGGTTCGGATTCGGGTTGTTGATTGCGCCGATACACAGCTCGGCACTGCTTTATGCGAAGGTCGGTGAGCGCGGTACGGCGTCTGCGTTTATCACGGTCTCCCGGATGGTCGGCATGACGATCGGTTTGGCCGCGATTGCGGCGTGGGGCACTGTCAGGTTTGAGAACTTGGCTGGAGACGCCCCGATCACCATTGAGGGCGTTGAGGAAATAACCTCCGCCGGCCTCACTGTCTTCCAGGGCTTCTTCCTGTCGGCCTCTATCGTCGCGCNNCCTGGTTGATGAGCAGGGTCCGCGCCGATTCCGTCTCTGTGGCATCTGATTGACAGCGCGGTAGAGCCCTGTCGATCTCATATCCAGATTCCTCAATGCGGAGACGATATTGCAACGACGAGAACAGCGAGAGCGTCGGCGCGAACGACGGCAAGCCGCCCGGTCAGCAGCGTCCCCAAACTTCATCCAGAAATATCGCGATTGGCTACTCGGCGGAGCGGTGGGGACGGTCATCGTCGCCCTGGTCGCGTTTGGGGCCGTGAAATCCGTCACGGGTGAACAAGATTTCGGATTCACCGTGTACGGCTCAACAGATACGCTGGGCATCGAGGGCCGAAGCGCGCAATTT
>DBZV01000025.1:0-392 GCA_002311865.1 Dehalococcoidia bacterium UBA1151 | reverse complement strand
TGGCCGAAGCGCGCAATTTGTTTCCGAAATCCTCCACCATGGCAAGCCCGTCGTGCTGAATTTCTGGGGTGGCTCGTGTCCGCCATGTAGAGCCGAAATGCCCGATTTTCAGGCCGCTTTTAACGAGTTTGGCGAGGACGCCATATTCCTGGGGCTGGACGTGGGGCCGTTCACGGGACTTGGCACGAGATTTGAGGCTGAATCGCCGCTCTGGGAACTGGGCATCACCTACCCGACTGGTTACCCGGATGGCGATCCCACACGTAGCTTCAGGATTGTCGGTCTGCCGCAGCCGATCTTTTACGATGCTGACGGGACCCTGGTGGCCCGCGATGGCTTCTTAAGCGGGACACGAATGAACCGGATCATGACGTCAACCCTGGGACTCACGC